>JBKJHG010000021.1:0-6845 GCA_046599115.1 Gemmatimonadaceae bacterium | reverse complement strand
CCCTTCTGCTAGGCAGAGTGTATCATTTCCGCTTCGCAATCGCTCCCGTCCCTCAACCGATTTCAAATGCGACGCTATCTCGTTCTCGTACCTTTCGCGCTTCTCGCCTGCCACACCGATTCCGTGGTTGCACCACCGGGAGGGGGCGGTAACGTCGCCAACGACGCCAAGAATATGGCTGTTGGCGAGCTAAGGGTGCTGACACCGGCGCTCCTGCCAAACGGCATCGAGCTCTCGACCGGAGCTTCGGCGACCGATTATCTCGTCGTCGTCGCGAACACGAATCCCACCCTCGACGTGCAGGCAAGCTACGTCGTCCGCGGGGATCAGCTCTTCAGCGACGTGGTTCGCGCCGAGGGCGTTGCCGGATCGCGAATGGTCGCTGCGGGAGAGGATCGCGGTGAAGCGCAGGACGCGGCCGATTCGCACATTCGCGCGTTCGAGCGCTCGCACTTGAACCCGGCAAAAGCATACGCCGCTTCATCGGCGCGCAACTCGCTTGGAATCAGTCCCGTTGTCGCGACGACGGTAGGGGATCAGGTGGCGATCAAGGTTCCCAACGAACTGGCCTCCAATCTCTGCGCGTCGTTCATCAATACCACCGGCACGGTTAAGGCGATCTCCAAAAAGGCGACAATCATTCTCGACAATCAGGCCGCGTCAGCATTCACCCAGGCGGATTTCGACGGCATCGCCGCCGAGTTCGACGACGTCGTCTACCCGACTGACAGCGCCTACTTTGGAAAGCCGACCGACATTGACAACAACGGCCACGTCATTCTCTATTACACGCCCGAGGTGAACAAGCTCACCCCGCGAACGCAAGCCAGTTTCATCGGCGGGTTCTTCTTTGCCGGCGATTTTTTCGACCCGACGAAGACCGTGGCGCAGGGCGGGTGTCCGCAAAGCAATCAGGGCGAGATTTTCTATCTTCTCGCGCCGGATCCGGCCGAAACGTTCGGTAAGGCGCGCACGACTTCGGAAGTACGCCGGGGAACACGCGGCACCGTCGCACACGAATTCGAGCATATGATCAATGCGGGAAACCGGTTCGTCTCCAAGGCCTCCGCTTTTGAATCCGTGTGGCTCGATGAGGGCCTCGCCCACACCGCCGAAGATGCAGTCGGAAGGGTGGTTCGCGGATTCACTGATTTCCAGACATTAACCGACGCCGATCTGTTCGTGAGCTTAAATCCGACAGTGAACGATGCATACAACGCTTTCTTTTTCCAGAACCTGAAGCGGTTCACATATTGGCTGGCGCGCCCCGACACGTCGTCCGGGCTCAGCAAGCGCGCGGATCAGAATCTCTCGTCGCGCGGCGCGATCTGGGCGCTGCTCAGGTGGACGGGTGATCAGTACTCGGGAGGAAACTTCCGCGGCTTCACGCGGAAGCTCGCCGCCGGCCCGGACACCGGAGTGAAGAATCTCACCACCGTTTCCGGCCAGCCGCTTGACTCGCTGCTCGCCGGGTGGATGGTCACGAATTATTCGGATCACACTTCCATTCCGGGGCTGGCGACGAAGTACAACTACGTCGGCTACAATATGCGAAGCGCGGTGTCGGGCGCGAATTCCGGATCGTACCCGCTGCTGGTGAACACGCTCGCGTCGGGCGCGACAGTTTCGACGAATAGTCTTTCTGGATCAGGCACGTACTACAATGTGACGGTGCCGGCGGGGGGGACACGCACGATCAAGGTGCAGGATGCGAGCGGGGCGAATGCGAGCTTCACCGGGGCGCACTTCTACGTGTTGAGGATTGATTAGGACGGAACGGAAACGGCAACTGCAACTGCAAATGAACGGGACTTCAGACTTTAGTCTTTAAGACTGGAGTCTTTAGTCACTGCTCGGTGACTTCACGAACGCACATCGGACACCGGACCCAACGAAGGTACGACGCACGATCGCGGCCGGAGAAGTCACAGAGTTGTTGACTACCAACTGCCGACTGCAAGACTACAGACTGGCGTCCCGTTCATTTGCCTTTGCAGTTGCAGTCGCCGTTGCAGTTACCGGTGCGACTCAGCTATCCCGCAGCGCCGTGATCGCCGTCTCCCGGAATACCTCCCTCCCCGCGATCACCCCGATCAGCACCACCAGCCCCATCGTTCCCAGCGCGATCGCCGCTGCTCCCCCGTACGCCGGCGTGAACGGAGACTTGAACACGTAATGCATCACCGCCCATCCTCCGCCGATCGCGAGCACCATTCCCGCCGCGGCGCCGAGCGCGCCGAGCAGGGAGTACTCGACGAGAAGAATGCGCGCCACTTGCCCGCGCGAGGCGCCAAGCGTCTTCAGCAGCACTCCCTCTCGCAGCCGGTCGCGCCTCGTCGCCGATACCGCGCTGAACAGAACCGGGATCGAGATGCCGAGGCTGAACAGCGCGATGAAGCGGATCGCGAGCGACACCTTGCTCACGATTTTCTCCACCGTGCGCCTGATGGAGCTGAGATCAATGCTCGACACGTTCGGGTACGCATTCACCGTCGCGCGCTGGAGAGCTAGCACCGCCGGCTTATCACGCACCTGGGTTAGCAGCACGAACTGTTTCGGCGCCGCCTCGAGAGCGGCCGGCTCGAACACCATAAAGAAGTTCGGCTCGAACCGCGTCCAGTTCACCTTTCGGAGACTGGTGATTCGCGCCGGAATCTCCACACCCTGAACGTCCCAGGTAATTACGTCTCCGATTTTGACATTGAGCGATTGTGCGACCGATTCCTCCGCCGACACGTTCGCGGTGTCGCCGGGCTTGATGCTGGCCCGCGGGGCGAACCACTTGCCCTTCACCAACGACTCGCTCGCTGCGAGCGAATCGCGGAAGGTCGAGCGGTACTCGCGCCGAAATCCCCAGAGCGGGCGCCGCTCCCCCCTCGGATTGGCGCTGTCAGCGGGCGCCGCGGCGATGATGTCGGCGACTTTCTTTCCGTTTACTGCCGCGATCCGCATTGTCACCACCGGCGACGTCTCGACGATCGCGCTTCCGCTCGCGCGCACAATCTTCTCCATCCCCTTCTCCTGATCCTCCTGGATGTCGAAAAAGACGACGTTGCCGCGCGATGCCATCGCCATCGAGTCGAACCTGCGAAGCACGTTGTCGTGAACGAGGTATAGAGTCGTCACGAGAAACGCGCCGAATCCCAGCGCCAGCACGACGGCGCGCGTCTGGTTCCCGGGACGATAAAGATTCGCGACGCCCTGCCGCACGACATATGGCCACCCGCGCCGCAGCGAGCGTTTCGCCACGAAGGAGAGCAGGGCTGCGCTCGATACCAGAGCGACGATGACGGCGCCGGTCGCAACGCTGATTCCGATCGCCTGCTTCCAGTTCCCGGCGCGCATTAGCGCTATCACCACCACGCTCGCCACCAGCGCGAAATTGACGAACAGCCGCGGCAGATCCTTCCACTGCATTCGCAGAATGTTGGCGTCCGTGTCGCGGCGGAGCGTCTGGAGCGGCGACACATTGCGCAGCGCGAGCAGCGGCCGGAGCGCGAAGATGAGCGCAGTCCATCCGCCGACTACCAACCCGGTAATAACCGCCTGCGGGACGAAGCTGACGCGAACGTCAACCGGCAGCAGGTTCCCGAGGGCGAGCGGAATCGCGAACTGGATCGCGACTCCGAGCGTGGCGCCGATGAGCGCTCCTACAAGTCCCATCACAGCGGCCTGGGTCACGTAGATCATCAGCACCTGGCCACTCGACGCGCCGAGCGTGCGGAGGATGGCGACCGTATCGATCTTCCGCGACACGAACGCGCGCACTCCGCTGGCGACTCCGATGCCGCCGAGCAATAGCGCGACGAGGCCGACGATGCCGATGAAGTTGGTGAGGTTGTCGATCGCGTCGGCGGTGAGAGTCTCCGCTTCCGTAACGGTGCGCGAGCGAACCTGGGCGGAGTCGAGCTCCTTCTTCAGCGGCTTGATGAACTTGTTCGGATCAACGCCCGGCCTCAGCTTGAGCAGCACTTGTCTGTCCGCGGTGCTTCCAAAAACCAGCAGCTGCGTC
This sequence comes from Gemmatimonadaceae bacterium, assembly GCA_046599115.1. Taxonomy (GTDB): domain Bacteria; phylum Gemmatimonadota; class Gemmatimonadetes; order Gemmatimonadales; family Gemmatimonadaceae; genus UBA4720. The sequence goes on along the minus strand of JBKJHG010000021.1, from coordinate 2,833 downwards.
TCGGCGACGTACTTCGCGGGGATGTACACCCGCGCGCCGAACACGTCGGACATTCCCGAGTTACCAGGTGCGTCCTCGACGCTGCCGATGATCGTGAACGTCCCGAAGCCGAGTTTCAGCGTGTCGCCGACATTGGCGCCGAGCGACGCGAGCAGCGACGGCTCGACGATGGCGTAGGGTCCGGTGCCGAGCTTCGACCACACTCCCGCCGGCCGCGTGACGATGGTGCCGTAGAAGGGATAGTTGTCAGTGACACCGCGAACCTGCGCGAGATGAGTTCCCGTCGTCCGCGGCACGACGGCCATCGACGGAAAGGTCGTGACTCGCGCGACAGGGATTCCATTTCGCGCCAGCGAGTCCAGTGTGGAATCGATGTTTGCCGGGATTGGCTTCGACGAGCTCAGTGCAATGTCGCCGCCCATCAGCGCGCGCGACTGCTCGCGCACCGACGATTGAACGTTTGCAGAGTATGAATCGATCGCGACGAGCGCCGCTGCGCCGAGCGAGATCGCCGACATATAAAGGAGCAGGCTGCGGCGCGCGGTCCGGCTCTCGCGCCAGGCAAGGCCCCAAACCCCGGGGGGAGTGAACATCAGGAGGCGATTCCCGTGTCCTCGACGATTTCTCCGTCGGCCAGGCGGATGATGCGCGATGCTTTCGCGGCGAGATTCGCGTCGTGCGTGACGAGCACGATCGTCGCGCCCGACTGGCTGTTCAGCGTCTGAAGCAGCTCGAAGATTTTCGCGCCCGTCGTGCCGTCAAGATTTCCCGTGGGCTCGTCGGCGAAGAGAATGCGCGGCGAGTTCGCGAACGCGCGCGCGATGGCGACACGCTGCTGCTCGCCGCCGGACAGCTGTGTCGGATAGTGATGTGCCCGCGCCGAGAGTCCGACTTGCGCCAGAAGGTCTCTCGCGCGCTCGGCGGCTCCGGGAGTACCGCGAAGCTCGAGCGGCACCTGCACGTTCTCCTGGGCGGTGAGAGTCGGGATGAGCTGAAAAGTCTGAAAGACGAACCCGACTTTTTCGCCGCGGAGACGCGCGCGGGCATTTTCGTCGAGCGTCGTCAGATCGACGTCCTCGAGGACGATGGTGCCGCTGGTGGGGCGGTCGAGACCGGCGAGGAGGCCGAGGAGAGTTGTCTTCCCGCTGCCCGAAGGCCCCACGATTGCAATGAAGGATCCTTGCGGCACGGCGAACGATACATTTTTCAGCACGGCGAGCGTCTGCTCGCCGCTCTTGTATTCCTTGGTGACTTCCTTTGCGATCAACATTGACTTGGGGTGTGCTGTTGTGCGCCGCGCTATCAGCGTGCGGGCAGGGTGGAAATATGAGCGCTTCGCGCGGTAAGAGCGTGAAAGCCGATACGGCACCCGCGCAGCGAAGTTTCCGGACCGCGACGCCGGTGGTCGTTTTTTTCGGCACCAGTCTCACCGCCGGGCTCGGTCTCGATCCGGAGCAGTCGTATCCGTCTCTGGTCGAGAAGCTGGCGGCCGCTGACGGAACGCCCATCAAAGCGGTGAATGCGGGACTGAGCGGAGAGACCACAGCCGGAGCGGTGCGAAGGATCGACTGGGTGCTGAAGAATCCGGCCGATCTCGTCTTCATCGAGACAGGGGCGAACGATGCGCTTCGGGGGCTCGATCCCGATTCGGCGCGGTCGAACATCGAGCGCGTCGTCGCGAGCGTCAAAATGGTGCAGCCCGGGGCGAAGATCGTCCTCGTGCAGATGGAGGCGCCACCGAACTTCGGCTCGCCATACACTCGGCGATTTCACGCCATATACGCCGACGTGGCGAAGCGGGAAGGGCTGGTGCTGATGCCATTTCTACTCGACGGAGTGGCTGGCGTCGGGTCACTCAATCAGGCGGACGGGGTCCATCCGAATCCGGCGGGGGCGAAAATCGTCGCCGCGAACGTCTGGAAAACCATCGCTCCGCTGGTAAAAGAGCTGTCGACTGCGCGTTGACCGGTCGCCCTCTTTCGGCTAAGTTTCAAGGCTGTTTGCGTTTACGCTTCTGACCACGTTTTTGGGTTGATTCGCTATGGCAATGCCAGCCACACAAATCCGCAGGGGAATGGTCCTCGTGTTCGAGGGCGACCCGTGCCGCGTCATCGAGTTCCGTCATCACACGCCGGGCAACCTGCGGGCGATGGTGCAGGCCAAGCTCAAGAATCTGCGTAGCGGCAACAGCTTCGAGCACCGCTTTCGCGCCGCCGACACGATCGAGCGGGCGTCGATGGAGACGCACGATCTCGAGTTTATGTATCAGGGCGGCGAGACGTTCCACTTTATGAACACGCAGAACTACGATCAGCTGGAAATCGAAGAGGAAGTACTCGGCGACAACGCACAGTGGATGCAGCCGGGGATGAAGATCCAGGCCGAGTACTACAACGGCCGCGTGATCGGGATCCAGCTTCCGAATTCGATGATACTCGAAGTAGTGGACACTGCGCCGGTAATGAAGACGGCGACGAAGACGGCTTCGACGAAGCCGGCGAAGCTGGAAAACGGAGTGACGGTGAACGTGCCGGAGTTCGTGAACAACGGCGAGAAAATCCGCGTCAATCCGAACACCGGCGAGTATATGGATCGCGCCAAGTAGCAGAGTGGCGGGCGCTGTTGATTGGTCCCGTGGTTGCGGTTAAGATGCAGGGCGGTTGGTTGTATGGTGGCTGTAGCTCAATTGGTTAGAGCACCGGTCTGTGGCACCGGGGGTTGCGGGTTCAATCCCCGTCAGCCACCCCTAGGGAAACGACGACGAGTGACGATTGACGAGTGAACGTCGAAGGGTCGGGCGCCTCAGCACACTCGGCTGAGACGGAAGGTCCGG
>JBKJHG010000186.1:0-5942 GCA_046599115.1 Gemmatimonadaceae bacterium | reverse complement strand
CTGATACGATTCCCCGTCCGATCGATGAACTGGGCGCGCGCACTTATCGTGGTATTCAGGGTGGATTGTACCCCGGAGGTGCAAACGTTCCACCTTCCGACCACGACGCGATGGGAGCCGGGCGGCGCGCTGCGATCACAGCTCTCGACGTCAACGGACTGCCAAGTTCATCGGGCAGGTACGTTCTGATTTCCGTCGGCGCGGGGAATACGAGCGCCGCTTGGTGTTCGACCTCTTCCGCGCCCCCTTGCGACAGCTGGTCGCTAGCGGGGCGCGCCGCGTCCGATCCTGCCGTCAATCACGGCCCACTTGTAATCGTGAATGGAGCGATCGCGGGAGCGGATCTCGATCGGTGGTCCAATCCATCATCGCCGAATTACGTGCGCATTCGTGACACGCGGCTAGCGCCGCTTGGATTGAGCGAGAATCAGGTGCAGGCAATCTGGATGAGCGTTGAGGATTCCGGCGCGGCGTTCCCTCTTTCCACAACGGCCGTGGACGCCGCTCCCCGCTTGCAGCGAATGGGGGCGACGATACGCGCGCTCAAGAAAAGGTATCCACATCTACAGTTGCTATTCATCTCCAGCAGCTCGTATCGCGGATCCATCGCGGGCGGTGAACCCACCGCCTACGAATCGGGCTTTGTCGTCAAATGGAGCATCGAGTCGCAAATCAACCAGCAGCGTGGGCAGCCGCAAAACGCCGACGCAGGCGATCTGTCAATTTCATCCGGTGCTGCGCCCTGGATCGGATGGGGGCCATACTACTGGGCGCGCGAATCGAGTCCGGGCGCGGGGAAAGTCGGCTTATTGCTGCTCGATTTCTTCAAGACTTCGCCATACACGCGCTGCTGGTTCCTCACTGGCCCGGTGTGCGGCTGATTCCCGAATCGGAACGGATTAGCTTTAGAGAAGCACCAGAAGTCGCCGCCACCCGGAGCACGTGATGCCGCTAGTCCCGTTCGAAAGTCTTCCCGATTCCTCGCGCACGTGGGTTTTCGCCGCCGATCAGAATCTCTCCCGCTCGCAGTCGGGTCAGCTGCTCAACGCTGTTGATGAATTTCTTTCTCAATGGAAGGCCCACGGCTCCCCGCTCACGGTGGGCCGCAGCTGGCGCGACGACAGATTTCTCACCGTCGCCGTGGATCAGTCCAGCGCCGGCGCATCGGGCTGCTCGATCGACGGGCTCTTCAGAATCCTCAAGGCCATCGAGCAGCGAGTCGGTGCGAGCCTCGTCGGCAGCGGGATGATCTTCTACCGCGATCCGTCGGGCGTGATTCAGTCGGTGAATCGCGAGAATTTTGTGAAGCTCGCATCCAAGGGCAGTATCACCGACGCTACTCCGGTTTTTGATCCGACTGTCACCACTCTCGCCGAATGGCGGGCGCAGTTCGAGACCGACGTCGCACATTCGTGGCACGGTGCGCTGATAAAGGAGCACCGCCCGCAGCTCGCGTGAAAACGCACACCTCCTACCTGACGTTCACGACGAAGAAGCGTCAGGAGATCATCGATATCACGGAGGAAGTAGAGAAGTGCCGTGCCGCAGCCTGCATTACCGAGGGGATGGTGCTCGTGTCGGCGATGCACATATCGGCTTCCGTTTTCGTCAACGACCACGAGCCTGGATTGTGGAAGGACATTCTCGATTGGCTCGAGAGCCGTATCGCTCCTTGGAGCCCCGATGAATACCGGCACAACTCCGGTACCGGAGAAGACAACGCCGCTGCGCATCTCCGCTCACTCACGCTCGGCCACGAAGTGATCGTCCCCGTCACTCAAGGCAAACTCGACTTCGGTCCGTGGCAGCGGGTGTTCTACGGAGAGTGGGATGGGCAGCGGCCCAAGCGCGTTGTCATCAAGGCGATGGGCGACTGACGCACTCGGATTACGGCTGTTGCTTCGTTTCTCCCGTTGTCGCATCCATCTGCTTCTGAATTTCCGCGGCGACGAGAAATCCGATCCTGCTGTGCGCTCCGTCGCAGAACGGCTTCGTGACCGAAGCGCCGCAGCGACAAAGCGAAACCCAGTCCTTACCGGGCTTGGGCTCCGGGAGCGGTATCGGATTCCCCTCGTGATCAATGAGCCTGAACTCGCCCGTGATACGATACGGGCCCGTCTTTCGTATTTCGATTGTTACGTCTGCCATTCTATTCACGCTTAAGGGTGATGGTGACGGTCAAACTCTCAAGTGATCGGCGCGCCAGTTCTTGATCGCGCGCTTGATGTCGTCGGATGATTTGAGCTCGCCGGAGTGAATGCGACGCACAAGCTCCGGAACCTCATCGTCGGGAGCAAATCGTAGCGCGACGTACTGACCGCGGGTGAGGCCGACTTCCTTTCCTCGCAACTCGGCCGGGAGCACGCCCGCCATCCGCGTCCGTTCCTCGAGCCTGATAACGCGATCCTGCACAGTTACAGACATCTGCCTGGAGCCGAGGATGCCAAGCAGCAACGCGATGGCGACGATGAGGTGCCACGCGCTGCCCGGCAACGGATTCTGAAAGAGCCGCCATACGGCGACCCCGACATTGATGACCAGCACCGGCGCGACGAAAAAATGCCAAACCGGCAGCCAACGCCGGTGGTTCGAATAACTCTGCTCGCGCTGGGCCATTGGTTCTCCGTTCTCGGGTCAGCTGGGAAGGTAGCCGCTGCGACGGATCTTCGCTTATCCCTGCTGCGAGAGGAGCCTGATCTCCGCGTTCTTGAGCGCGGCGATGAGTGCGAGGTTAATTGCCTGCTGCGCGTCGAGAAAGCTCTCGTAGCTCGTTGTCGGCAGATAGTAAACAGTTTCGTATTCGAACGAATTGTCCGTAATCGTCCTGAAATGAGAGCGTGAGAACTTCGCCTCCGGCTGGCTCTCGATCACTTTGCGGATTATCTCCGGAACAAGCTTCGCTTTCGACTCTTCCGTCGTCGGCGCGATGCGCGTGAAGAGGACGGCGCGGCGCTCGCCAATACGCTCGAAGTTTCGAACACCGCTTTTCAGCAGCGCGCCATTGGCGAGGATGATCTGCTCGCCGGTGACGCTGCGGAGGCGCGTTGACTTGATTCCAATATGGAGCACGGTTCCGGAATACTCTCCGACGTCGATCAGGTCACCCACGACGAACGGCTTGTCGAAGAGAATGGAGAGCGCGGCGAAAACGTCGCCGAGGATGCTCTGCACCGCGAGGGCGACGGCGATACCGCCGATGCCGAGCCCGGCGACGAGAGCGGTGACGTGGATTCCGAACGATTCCAGGCCAGCGAGAATGATGAGGATCCATAGCACCAGCCGCGCGACGTAGCTGAGCGCCTCGACCGTAGTAGAGCTGTTTGCGTCCTGCGCACGACCGAAATAGCGCCGGAAAATCACGACGATGAGCTCACCGCCCCAGATGGCGATCTGAATGAGCAGTGCGATTTTGCCGACGATGGCTACGGCGGTATGGAGGCGCGGCGGAAGGTAGAGAGTCGCCGCGGCGAGCGACATCGCCGCAAAAAGGATGAACGCGAAGCGGGTCTTGCGCAGCATCGCGACGAGGAAATTGTTGATCTCCGTCGCTGTCTTCCCGGCGCGCTTCTCGAGCGAGGCGACGAGAAGCCGCTGAGCGAGAATGAGCGCGAGGATGGCGGCAAGCCAAAGTCCCAGCGCGATCGTGATAGCCGCAGGCGAGTTGCCATACCAGCTGGATATGGCCGTCAGCGAAAAATACATTTTACTCCATTCGCGAATTGTGGCGCGCTGCCCGGACTCTATGCTGTCGCCTGCTCCATCGCGTCGCAAGCGTCACAGTTGCCGCATCGCCAATCCGCGGTGACCTCCTCCCCGAAATGCTCCAGAATGAAGCGTGTCCGGCAGCCTGTAGTCTGACAAAACTGGATCATCGTTCGCAGCTTGAATTGATCCATCTCCCGCCGCTCCTCATAGTCCGTGAGATCGGCGCTGAGATCCACTCCCGTGAGGTTGTCCGAAAGTCGCTCCCACTTTCCGCCGCGATGCTCGCGCACCAGACCGTGCCGCTTTAGCAGAGCGAATACGATCTTCGCCTTTCTCGTCGCAACTCCCGTGATCTCGACGATGTCGTTGATGTCTACCGGAGTCTTGAGCGGATACTTCTCCAGCGCGAGCGCGACGTGCGCCGCCTCCTGCACCTCGGGATACTTGCCGCCGAGGAAGTAGGATTGGATCCGCTTGTCCTCGACGCGATACAGGACGCGGCAGACGGCGGGCCCTCCGTCGCGGCCGGCGCGCCCGGCTTCCTGGTAATACGACTCGATGGATCCGGGAAAATTATAGTGCAGAACGAATCGCAGATCCTGCTTGTCGATGCCGAGCCCGAACGCGTTGGTCGCGACAATCGCCTTCAGCTTGCCGGACATGAATTTCTCCTGCACCTCCTTTCGCTCGGCGCTCGGGCGCTTGCCGTGATAGAGGCCGATGGAGAAATCATCCTTCAGCATTTCGTACAGCCGCTCCGCTTCCTTGATCGTCGCGACGTAAATGACGCCCGATCCATCCATCTGTCGCAGCGATTGCTTGAGCGACGTGTCCTTGATTCCATCGTTGACGGTTCGCATCACCTCAAAGCGCAGATTGGGGCGGGCGAATCCGGTGATCGTGATGTGCGGATCCGTCATTCCGAGCTGACGGATGATGTCGGCGCGAACTTGCTCCGTTGCGGTGGCTGTCAGCGCGAGCACGGGCGGCCCGCCCAGCCGCTTCGCGATTCCGCCGAGCGAGAGATAGTCGGGCCGGAAATCGTGCCCCCACTGGCTGACGCAGTGAGCCTCGTCAACTACGAAGAGAGAAATCCTGCGCGTCATCAGATGCGAAAAGAAATCGCGATCCTTGAAGCGCTCGGGAGTGAGATACAGGATTTCGCCTTCACCCTCCGCAATCTGCCGGTGCGCTTCCCGCGACTCACCCGCGCTGAGATGCGAATGCATCGCGACGGAATCCACGCCCTGTTCCATCAGCTTATCGTGCTGGTCCTTCATCAGGGCGATGAGCGGGCTCACCACGACGGTGAGACCGGGGAGCATCAGCGCCGGCAGCTGATAGATGAGCGACTTACCGCTCCCGGTCGGCATCACGGCCAGTGCGTCGTGTCCGTCGAGAATCGCCCTGATCGGCTCCCACTGTCCGGGACGGAATGCTGAATGGCCGAAGCGCTCTCTGAGAAGAGACTTGGCCGCTTCTTTCGTGAGTTTTTGCGCCACGCGCATAGTAAAGCACAAACTATTCCCGCCAGAGCCGGGATTTCGCGCATCTGCTACTTGCCGGGGTGGGCTCCGTAATATTCGCGGACACACATCGTCACAAGCTGGGAGATCACTTCCGCCTTTTGGTGGCCGGCAGACTCGGGAACCGAATACCAAGCGCGCTTGAGCTCCACGATGAGACGCTCGGCCTGGACTCCGCGCGACTTTCCATCGAAGCAAACGTTGGCGATCGCGCTCTTGATGTCTTCGCACGCGAGCGGGCTGTCCGTCGCGTGAAGTCGAAGCGCTGTCTCCAGCATCTCTCTCGCAGTTATTGCGAACGAATCCGGCGCGGAGCTTTCGGAATTCGAGGGAGGAGTACCGGGTGTGTTTATCGCCATTGTTTTCGGTTCGAGGGCCAGGATAGTAATCGCGCGGCCGACTCGCAATACCTTTGTTTACGGTCGCCTTTGCTAATGCGTTGGAGGGGTTTTAACCTGCTTAATGCCAGCACCACAATCAGTTGACGCATTTGCTATTTCCGCCCCTGGAATCGGTGAGCTAACAGCTAAGGAAATCGCTTCTCTCGGTATTAAGCCGGCTACAGTGGAGCACGGCGGTGTCTCCTTTCGCGCTTCGCTGTCCGATTTGTACACCACGAATCTGCATTTGCGTACGGCGAGCCGGATCGTGGTGCGAATCGCCGGCTTTCACGCGTCGAGCTTCGCCGAGCTCGAGCGGCGCGCGAAGAAG
>JBKJHG010000129.1:0-5165 GCA_046599115.1 Gemmatimonadaceae bacterium | reverse complement strand
GGCAGCTTGAAAAGAACGGTGGTGTACGCCGCCTGCGAGACGATTGACGCGAGCACCTGCCGCGGATCGAATGTCGTCCGCCGCTGCACAGAGGTATTGGTCATATAGTTGACCGAGGTCGTCAGGTGCGTCACCTGCGAAAAATCCTGCTGATGCGCCCACGACACCGCGGTATTTGACGTGCCGTCGCGCTGGCCGAGGTGAGATACCGCGAGCCGGCCGGTGACGAACCGGTTAAGCCAGCGGTAGCGCCACTCCCCGTTTAACCGGACCCAGCCCGGATCTCCTTCACTCGGGCGCGATCCGCTTCGCCAGTCAATCCACGCCTGCCCGTCCATATACTCGTTGATGGCGAAGTAATATCCGATGTTCTCGGCGTGGCGGCGATAAGTGGGACTGTTTCGAAACAATTCACTAACGCCGAAGCGCGGGGTGAGGATTCCGCTCCGCCTGCCCGACCTCATATCCTGGAAAATGAAAGGCAGGTAAAGAATCGGGATGTCGGAGATGTACAACACCGCCGGCCTGGCGACGAGGATGTTCTTCGAAACCATCTTGATCTCGTCGGCCTTGAAGTAATAGTCGGGAATCGAGTCGTCGCAGCTGGTGATGATCCCGTTCTTGGCATAGAACGCGGTCGCCTTTGCCTTCGACGTATCGGCGACGAACGTCGCCTCAGCGCCGCGGATGTACCACTTCTCCCCGCTCTCGACGGCGGTGCTGATGTTGGTGACCGTTCCGCGATGGGACGCGACGTTGTAGGCGATCCGCCCGCGTGATGTCACGTCGTCGGCGCCCTGGTTCGGATCGCGGAGCACCAGACTGTCGCCATAGGCGACGACGACTTTCGTCGAATCGCTGTAGATGATCGTGTCGCCGACGATGAGCGCCCCCTCCCGCAACACTCCGGCGCGCCGGCCGACGATCGTGATTCCCTTCGTATCTGCGTTGAACGTGACCTTGTCACCCTGGTAGCGCGTCGCGCTGTAATCCTTGCGGTTGAGCAGCGCCGTCATCACCGAATCATCCTTCTCCCACTTCAGCAGCTCTTTTACCTTCGACGAATCCCGCTTGAGAGAATCGAGCTTCGCCGTCGTCGGCTTGATCGAATCGACCGTCACCGAATCACGGGTTGCCGGTGCCCGCACGGGGAGCGGGACCGCCTGCGCCCCAACTACGTTCGCCGCGCACACGGCTGCTCCCGCAATCACCAGCGCGGAAACGAACCTCACGCGACGACCCCTTCCATCTCCGCATCCGCCGCCGCCTTCCGCTTCAGCCGCTTCCTGAACGCGATGTGCGAAATGACCACGCTCAGCTCGAAAAGGAAATAGAGCGGAATCGCCAGCGCCATCAGCGAGTATGGATCCCCGCCTGGGGTGATGAACGCCGCCGCCACCAGGCAGATGACGATCGCGTGCCGGCGATACTTGTGGAGAAACGCGGGTGTGACGAGTCCGAGCGCGGTGAGAAAGAGCACCGCGATCGGAACCTCGAAGATGACCCCCGAGGCGAGGCACATCGCGATCGCGAAATCGAAATACTCGGTCGCCGAGATCATCGGCGTCAGCGCCGTAGACTCGATGCTCATCAGAAATCCGAGCGTGAGCGGAAGCACCACGAAATAAGCGAGCGCGATCCCGGCGAGAAAAAGCACAACCATACCGACGAGAATCGGGATGACGACTTTCTTCTCGTGCGGATACAGCGCGGGCGACATAAAACGCCAGAGCTGTCCAACGATGACCGGCGAGGCGAGGATGATTCCGAGCACGAGGCTCGCGTTCAAGAGAATCGAAAACGACGTGCCCGGGTGCGTGTAGATGAGATTGTGCCCGTGCAGATACGGGAGGATCGGCCGCTCGAGCAGACGGATGATGTCCAGCTTCGAGAGGAGCACGAACGCCGCGATGACGCCGAGGACAACGGCCGCCGCCATCCAGAAGAGCCGCTGGCGCAGCTCCTCGAGATGGTCGAGGAAGGGCATCTCAAAATTGGAACCGCTCACCGCAAGTCCATTCCTACCTGGCGCCGCCGAGCCGTTCCTGTGCCAGAGATGCCTCGGGTGCGCGCGGGAAACGGCGGCGCACTTCTTCGAGCAGCCTGCGCGCCTCCGCCTGGCGTCCTAGCGATTGGAGTATCAGCGCGCGCTTGTACAGCGCCGACGCCGTTCGCTGCGAATCCGGAAACCGCGTCGCCAGATCCGCGTACGCCGAGTCAGCGGAGTTCAGATTATTCTCGGCGCGGTAGCTCTGGGCGATTTCGTAAATCGCGTCCGGCGCGAGATCGGATGACGGGAAGCGCGTCAGCAAATCGTTGAGCGCGCTGCGGCCCGATGAATAGCTGCGCTTGATCATCTGGTCGCGGCCGAGCTGGAGCAGCTGCGCCGGGCCGGGGCCGGTGGGTGCCGCAGAGTCGGACGTGACGGTCGGAGCGCGCTCCTCAAGAGTAGCGCGAATCTCCTTCATCCGCTGCTCGCTCTGCCCGGTTATGTCCTGCAGGCGCGCGACGTCCTGCTTGAGTCCCGTCAGCTCGGTCGCGCTCAGTCTTTGCGCAGCGGAGATGCGAGAATTCAGCGAATGGATCGAGTCGGAGAGCGCGGCCAGCGAACGGCTTATCGAAGCGAGCTCCGACCGCTGGGTGGAATCGCTCAGCGCGTCGTGACGATGTATGCCGCCGACATCCGTGCGCAGCGCCTCGAAGTCGCTCTTCGAAGCGAAGCACCCCTCCGACGCGAGCGCGAACAGCGACAGCAAAGCGATTCGTTTCGTCATTTCCCGGCGAGTGCGGGTGACTGCCGGCCGAGCAGAGGCGACCACGACGCCAGCCTCGCGCCGGGGCTGTGCGTCAGCTGGCGGAACCTGCCGGATTCCGAGTCGAGTACCCATAATTGCTTGTCTCCCCCGCGCGTCGAAGTAAGAACGATGTGCCTCGCATCGGGCCCCCACGACGGATCCTCGTTCTCACCGTCCGTCGTAAGCTGCCGCGGAACGCGGTTGCGCACATCGATCATCCACGCCTGGAATCCGCCCGACGCGCGCTGCTGGTAAGCAATGAGGCGTCCGTCCGGAGACCAGTCGGGACTCGATGTATAATTCGGCACCCGCATGTCGTACCCGGTCAGCAGACTTCTGTTGGAGCCGTCCGCATCCATAATATACACCTGCGGAGTGCCCCCTCTCGCGGAGATAAACGCGATCTGACTGCCATCGGGACTGAAGCTCGGCGAGTTGTTATCGGCGCCATTACCGACCGTCAGCCGCTGCGAGTATCCGGCGGCGTCAACCTGCACCAGATCCGAGCCCGAATCGCCGCCGCGTGAGTACACGATCGCGTTGCCGTCGGGGGTGAACACCGGCGTGATATTTAGGCCCGGCTTCACCGACGAGATGCGCGTGATTGCGCCGGATGCGAGAGTGGCCTCGAAGATCTGCGTTCCATTGTTGCCCAGCACACAATACACGAGACGCGTTCCATCGAACGACCACGAGGGCGAGAGACTTCCGCTGCCGGCGCGAATCGTTCGCGTCATCGCTCCGTCGCTGTCCACCAGCTTGATCGCGCCGTTGTGAACGAAGGCGATGCGGCTCTGCGCCTCGCCGCGAACGCCGAGCAGCCAACGCTCGATCTCGTCGGAAATGCCGTGCACCGCGAAGCGCCAATCCGCTTCGCGCATCAGCGAGGGCAGAAAGAAATCCGCGGTGCCAATTTTCTTCTTCGCCCCGACGTCGTAAACGCTGATTTCGACCCCCGCCTTCGACGGCACTCCCATTACCAGCACCGACGCGCCGAACTTCGCCATTAGCGGAAAGTTGATCTTCCTGTTCGCGCCCGGCGTGAGCACCCGGATCGTCGCCGTGTCGAGGGCGATGACGTCCATCCTGTCGCTATAGTCGAGATCGCGCGCGATGATCGTGCGGATCGAATCGCCGCCCAGCCTCTGGATCGGAAGGACGATCACACCCGGCCGCGATCCCGGGCCATAGTTGAGGCCGATTCTCACTCCCTGGCGCGGCTGCGCGCGCGAGGAATCCTGAGCGCGGAGGGGCGCCGAGAGGGATACCACAAGAATCGCTGCCAACGCGGTGCGGCGGATCATCTCAGAAAATCCGGATCGAAGCTGAAGAACACCGGGAGCACGTCATCGGGAAATCCCCCCGGCAGCGGCCCGAACGACCTCGCGCGCGCCGCCGCCTCGACTGAGCTCTGCGCCTCGAGATCGAACGCGTAGTTGCCGGAGCGCTTGATGAATTTGAGATCGGACACGGAGCCGTCGCGATGGATAAGAAAAGTTACCTCCGCGCGCAGTTTCGCATTCGGGTTGCGCGGCTTGAAGTTGAGCGCGATCTGGCGGACGATGTTGTTTAGGTACCCCGGGAATGGAAATTCGATTCCCTCGGTGCGCACATTCGCGACGTCGGTTCCGGCGCCTCCCGTCGGCCCCCCTCCCGCCTTCGGAGCATTGCTGCTCTCCTGCTTTTTCGGAACGGCGACATCCGGCGTCGCACGGCGCACTGGATTGTCGGCGACCTTTCTCGGGTCGGGCATCGTCTTGGCCGTCGCATCGGACGGACGGGGCGCGGTAACCGGCTTCGCCGCTGCAGGAGGAGTCTCCTTCACCTCTCCGATTGCGCGCGCGCCGGGAGGAGCGGCGATGAGCTCGACGTGGTACATCGGCGGGAGAATCGCCGCCGGCGGGGCGCGAAAGGCGAGAAACGCTGCCGCAGCGAGCGCGAGGTGAATCGCGCCGGAGACGAGGTATGCCCCGGGCCCCGGACCGCTCCGCCCCTGGCTCTCGCTCACCGCTTGAGCGGCGGCTCGGCAACCAGCCCGATGTCGCCGACGCCTGCGCCCTTCATCACCGCGAGCACGCGGACGACAGATCCGTAGTCCACTCCGTCATCGGCGCGAAGATAGACGCCGCTCTTTCCCTTTCGCTCCGCGAGCGCCTTGAAGCTCGCCTGGAACTCGCTGAACGACATCGCTGCGTCGTCGATGAAAATCGAACCGTTGCGATCGACGGTCACCGTCAAACCGCTATGAGATTCGAGTGGGCGCGCATCCGCCTTGGGAAGATGGATGTCAACTCCGCCCTGCATCATCGGCGCGGTGATCATAAAGATCACCATCAGCAGCATCATCACGTCGATCAGGCTGACGACGTT
>JBKJHG010000069.1:0-4088 GCA_046599115.1 Gemmatimonadaceae bacterium | reverse complement strand
GACCAGTGGACGATTCCATTCGGCGCCGGCGCGACGCTCGACACCGCGAAGCGCAGCATAAACGTCACATTCAAAGAGGCGTCACGATGACGTACAAGACGGGAGCGGAGATCACCGAAGAAGCGAAGGCGCAGATTCGTGAGATGTCGTCGGCGGATGTGAAAGCGCTGCTCGACAGCAAAGAGGACGTCGTCTATCTCGACGTGCGCGAGCCCAACGAATGGAACCTCGGCCGCATTCCCGGCGCGGTGCACCTCCCGCGCGGGAATCTGGAGAGCAAGCTCGAGGGATTGGTGGATCGTTCGCGGAAGATCGTCGTTTACTGCGCGCGCGGAAATCGCTCCGCCCTCGCCGCGCTGACAATGAAGCAGATGGGGTATGACAACGTCACCTCGATGAGTGGCGGGTTCCAGGCGTGGCCCGATATGGGCGGACCGGTAGAGGGATGACGGATCCCGGCGGGTTCGAGCTCGACCGGCTCGGCGGCGAGGCGCAATCAGCGGCGCCCTCGGAGTGGTTCGAAGTCGAAGGCGTGATGGGCCCTATTCGTGGTGAAGTGTTCCGTGCCAAGAACGCGAGGGGCACTGTAATTATTTGCCACGGGTTCAAGGGATTCGCGCAATGGGGATTTTTTCCGCACCTCGCTCGGGAGATCCGCAACGCAGGTCTAAACGCGATCACGTTCGATTTCTCCGGCAGCGGAATGGGTCCCGACCGCGAGAGCGCCACGGAAGAAGAGCGCTTCAACAACAATACGTTCAGCGCCGAGGTCGCCGATCTCGACAAAGTCGTCGCAATGGCACGCACTGAAGGGTGGATTGATGGAGCATTCGGACTGTTCGGCCATTCGCGTGGCGGCGGGGTTGCGATCCTTCACGCTGCATCTGACGGGAACGTCGGCGCGCTCGTGACCTGGAACTCCATCTCGCACGTGAACCGCTGGAGCGCCGCCGAGGAGAAAGTGTGGCGCGATCGCGGCTACGCGGAGATCGCCAACTCGCGCACCGGACAGGTGTTCAAGCTGGGCACCGCGCTTCTCGACGACGTCGCCAACAACGCGGGCGGCTCGCTCGACATCCAAGGCGCGGCTTCGCGCGTGAAAGCGCCGTGGCTCATTCTCCACGGAAAGTCGGATGAGACGGTTCCTCCATCGGAAGCGGAAAGTCTCGCCGCTGCGTCGAATGGAAGAGCGACGCTTCGCCACATCGAGGGGAATCACGGCTTCGACGGGAGGCATCCGCTAATCGAGGTTCCTCCAAATCTCGCCAACGCAGTTCGCGAGACGGTTTCGTTCTTCAGCGAGCAACTGGGCAGGTAACGGGTGAGCTCGATGAATATTCTCGAGCACCCTGACATCATCCGTCTTCGCAACGCGCTCAACGCACGCTCGGCGCAGCTCTACTCCGATTCGGCGATGAAGCGCGCCGCGGTGGCGGTGACTTTCCGTGCCGGCGCGGACGGCGAGCTGGAGCTGCTATTCATCAAGCGAGCCGAGTACGCGGGCGACCCGTGGAGTGGGCAGATCGCGTTCCCGGGAGGGAGAAGAGAAGCGCACGATCTCACGCTGGAAGAAACAGCGATTCGCGAGACGCGCGAGGAAACGGGATTGAACATCGCGGGGAGCGGGCGGATACTCGGCGCGCTCGACGAGGTGCAGCCGCAGTCGGTGCGTCTCCCCGAGCTGGTCGTCGCTCCGTTTGTCGCGGTGGTTCACAATGTTCCGCCGTTCACGCTCGCCGGCGAAGTGGCGTCTGCGTTTTGGGTACCACTCCATTCGCTGCACGTCGGCGATTCGTGGCGTGATACCGAAGTCACCGGGCGCGGGTACAAAATGACCAAGCGCGCCTTCCATTACGACGGTCACGTGATCTGGGGACTGACCGAGCGCATCGTTGCCCAACTGCTCGCCCTGCTGAAGCGTTAAACGCCTCAAGCGCGGGGTTGTAAAATAAGTTAGTCGAGCCTAACTTATTTGGCGGAGCCTGCACGGCCCCGACAACCAGATGAACATTCAGAATCCCGAAAAAACCGACCCAGCGATGACCACCACCGGCGAAGCCGGATGGCGGCGCGCGCGCGTCACGCCTTCGCTCTCGGAGGTGTACCGCACGGTGCCGGTGTCGAAGGGAAGCTGGTGGAGAAAAATCCTCGCATTTGCCGGCCCGGGTTATCTCGTCGCCGTCGGCTATATGGATCCCGGCAACTGGGCCACCGATCTCGCCGGCGGATCGAAGTTCGGCTACACGCTGCTCTCGGTCGTCCTCGCGTCGAATCTGATGGCGGTCCTGCTGCAGGGACTTGCGTCCAAACTGGGGATCGTCACCGGCCGCGATCTGGCGCAGGCGTGCCGTGATCACTACTCGCGGCCCGTCTCGTTCGTCCTCTGGATCGCCTGCGAGATTGCCATCGCCGCCACCGATCTCGCCGAGGTGATCGGGTCGGCAATCGCACTGAATCTCCTGTTCGGGATTCCGATCGCGATCGGTATCGGCATCACCGCGCTCGACGTCTTCCTCGTTCTCTACCTGCAGAACAAGGGATTCCGGGTGCTCGAGGCGCTCGTTGTCGTGCTCGTGGCCACCGTCGGCGCAGCGTTCCTCTTCGAGATTCTCCTCTCGCGGCCCAACTTCGCCGAAGTGATGCACGGGTTCATTCCGCAGCGCGAGGTCGTCACAAACAGCGGGATGCTCTACATCGCCATCGGGATACTCGGTGCCACCGTGATGCCCCACAATCTCTATCTGCATTCGTCAATCGTGCAGACGCGACAGTACGAGGAAACACGCGAAGGGAGGCGTGAAGCGGTGAAGTTCGCGTTCGTGGACTCGACGATTGCGCTCACGTTCGCGCTGTTCATCAATGCGGCGATTCTCATCGTCGCCGCGGCGACTTTCCATACGAGCGGAAACACCAGCGTCGCCGAGATCCAGGATGCCTACAAGCTGCTCACTCCGCTCCTCGGCGCCGGCGCCAGCGCGATGTTCGCCTTCGCGCTGCTCGCGTCGGGGCAGAACTCGACCCTGACTGGGACGCTTGCCGGCCAGATCGTGATGGAGGGTTTTCTCAACATTCGCCTCCGTCCGTGGATGAGACGCTTGATAACGAGAGGGGTTGCGATCGTGCCGGCGGTGATCGTCGCCATCTGGTTCGGTGCGAGCGCGACGGCAAAGCTGCTCGTCTTCAGCCAGGTCATCCTGAGCATGCAGCTCTCGTTCGCGGTGTTCCCGCTGGTGCAATTCACTTCCGACAAGCTCAAGATGGGCGAGTTCGTGAATCCGCTCTGGCTCAAGCTTCTCGCTTATGCGGTAGCTTTTATCATCGCCGTGCTCAACATTTGGCTGCTCGTGCAGACGTTCCGCGGAGGTCCGGGCTGATGTACAAGCGAATACTCGTTCCACTCGAGCACAGCGACTACGACGACGCCATCATCGCGCACGTGCGGAAGCTGGCGAAGATGTCGGGCGCGTCCATCGTGCTCATTCACGTCGCCGACGGATGGGCGGCGCGAAACATCAAGCAGCTCAACCTCCGCGAGTCGGAGGAGATGCAGAACGACCGCGCGTACATCGAAGGGATCGGCGCCTCGCTCGAGGCGGATGGATTCTCCGTGGACGCGATTCTCGCCGGTGGCGACCCGGGAGAGGAGATCGCAGCAGCCGCGGATCGCGAGCACTGCGATCTGATCGCGATGAGCACGCACGGCCATCGCGGCATTGCCGATGTTCTGCGCGGCAGCGTTGCGAACGTCGTGCGGCACATCTCGATGGTGCCCGTTCTCCTCGTGCGCGGCCCATCCGCGGCGACGAAGAAGATCTGATGACAAAGACGCGCCGAGTGGACGCCGAGCCGATGAGCGCATCGGTCGAGGACTATCTGAAGACGATTTACACCCTCGCCGGGCCAAAGGGTGAGGCGGCGACGAACGAGATCGCCGAGCGGTTGGATCTGGCGCCGGCGTCGGTGACGGGGATGGTGAGACGGCTCGCCGA
Organism: Gemmatimonadaceae bacterium; assembly: GCA_046599115.1. Classification (GTDB taxonomy): domain Bacteria; phylum Gemmatimonadota; class Gemmatimonadetes; order Gemmatimonadales; family Gemmatimonadaceae; genus UBA4720. The sequence continues at coordinate 99 of JBKJHG010000069.1, read as the reverse complement.
CAGAGGATTCGTTGCGTACAAGAGGTATCGCGGCGTTACGCTCACGGCCGCGGGGCGGTCCGCCGCGCTGCGCACGGTGCGCAGGCATCGCGTCATCGA
>JBKJHG010000026.1:0-4210 GCA_046599115.1 Gemmatimonadaceae bacterium | reverse complement strand
GGAGGACAGCCTCTGTGTCGAAATGCGTCTAAACCACGTGGCGCAAGAGCTTTAGGGTGTTTTCAGCAGGGTTCTAAAAGTGGGGAATTGTCCCCTCCGAGGGACACGCTGGAGCGGCGCGCCGGACGGTGTGGCGCTCGCCTTATTTTGTGCGCGCTATGAAGTCTTCGCGCTTCGGCGGGCGGAAGATCAGGTCGAGCGCAAGCCAAATAGTCTTTGTGAATGGATAGGTCAGGATCGGCACCACGGTCGCAAGCAGGGCACCGCCGTACTGCAAGCCGTCCCACGGCGGAGTTGGCCACGTCGCCACCATTACGACGACGAAACCAGTGGCGAGAATGAACTCGATCCCAATGAGGTTCAATACGTATGCGCCGAGGAAGTAATCGCCTTCACCGCGTTCGAGAAGCATCCCGCACTGCGGGCAGCGAAGCTTGAGCCTGAAGTAGCTCTCAAAGACGTTCTTGCAGCCGCAGTTAGGACAGCGCCGACGTATCGCTCTCCACAGCAGCAGTGTCGCGCTTTTTTTCGTCGTGTCGGGAGCGGCGCGCGGTTCGGACTCGTCTGCGGAGGCGCTCTCGCCGGTCACTTATGCCCGCGAACGGGATGCGGCTCGTACGGCTTTTCGACGCGCGCAATCTGCTCGGGGGACAATTTCAAGTCGAGCGCGCGAGCTGCGGTATCCAGATGTTCGAGTTTCGAAGCGCCGATTATCGGAGCGGTCACGCCCGGCTTCGAGAGCAGCCACGCGAGGGAGATCTCGGCGGTTGCCGCACCGGCATCAGCTGCTACCGCGCGCACCGCTGCGATCACGGCTTCGTCGCTCATCTGATCATAGAGATCCACGGCGTATTGGTCGTTGTCCGCGCGGACGGTTCCGGAAGAGGCTGACGCGGTAGTGCGGGCAAGACGGCCGCGCGCGAGCGGCGACCAGGGAATTACTCCCACACCTTCGGCGACGCACAGCGGAATCATCTCGCGCTCCTCCTCGCGATACAAAAGGTTGTAGTGGTTCTGCATCGAGACGAACCGCGCCCATCCGCGGCGCTCCGAAACGCTCAGCGCTCGCGCCATCTCCCACGCGTAGCCCGAGCTGGCGCCGATATACCTGACCTTTCCCTGATGGACGAGGTGGTCCAGCGCGGAGAGGGTTTCCTCGATCGGCACTTCACTGCGGAAGCGATGGATCTGGTATAGGTCAATTGTGTCCACGCCGAGCCGCTTCAGGCTGGCCTCGCATCCTTGAACGATGTGCTTTCGCGAGAGCCCGCCCATATTCGGGCCGTCGCTCATAGGGAAATGAACCTTCGTGGCGAGGACTATCTCTTCCATCTCCGCCATCTCGCGCAGAAGTTTTCCCGTCACGATTTCGCTCACGCCCATCGAGTACATGTCGGCGGTGTCGAAGAAGTTGATTCCGAGCTCCAGCGCCCGCTTGAAGAATGGCCGGGCTGCTTCTTCGCTCAGCGTCCACGGGCGCCACTGCGGGTCGCCGTAAGTCATGCATCCGAGGCAAATGCGGGAAACTGTCAGGCCACTGTTGCCGAGCTGTGTGAATTGCATTTGCGGAACCCGGACGCGGGTTTGAGGATACGGTGAGCGTATAATATTACTGAAGACAATGCGACCCACGGCGACTCGACGATTTGCGAGAGTGCTGCTTCCGGCGGTGCTCATCCTGCTGGCACCGGCCCGCGCAGAAGCGCAGACCGTCAGCCAGGCGTTCGTTAATCTCTTTCGCTCGGCGAAGCTCTACGTGGATCCGTCGTCGCGCGCCCGGCAGCAGGCGAATGCTTGGCGCCGGTCACGCCCCGCAGACGCGGCGCTGATGGACAAGATTGCCGATCAGCCGCTCGCGAGATGGATTGGCAGCTGGAACGTCAACATCGGACGCGATGTTTCCGACGCTGTGGGTAGAATCACCGGCGCGCAGGCGCTTCCCGTTTTCGTTGCCTACAACATTCCGCACCGCGACTGCGGCAGCTATTCCGCCGGTGGCGCGGGGAGCGGTGCGGCATATCGGCAATGGATTCGCGGGTTCGCCGGTGGGCTCGGCAATAAGAAGGCGGTCGTGATTCTCGAGCCCGATGCGATAGCCGGCATCACCTGCCTCGACGCGCGCACGCAGCAGGAGCGCTACGATCTCATCCACGATGCGGTACTCGTGCTGAAGGCGAAGGGCGCCGCGGTGTACATAGATGCGGGCCACGCCCGATGGGTCGCGTCGCCGGAGATGGCCAACCGCCTCCAGAAAGCCGGTATCGCGGACGCCGATGGTTTTTCACTCAACATCTCCAACTTCCTCGGCAACACGATCAACGTCGCCTACGGCACCGACCTTTCGCGGCGGATAGGCGGGAAGCATTTCATCATCGACACCAGCCGCAACGGTCGCAACGTCAGCACCGCCGGCAATTGGTGCAATCCCCCTGGTCAGCTCGTCGGCACGTTGCCGACCACTAACACAGGCAACCCGCTTGCGGACGCTTTCCTGTGGGTGAAGACGCCGGGCGAATCGGACGGCACCTGCGGCGGCGGTCCGCCGGCCGGAAATTGGTGGGCCGAGTACGCGCTGGGACTCGCTGGCGGAAGGGTCAGCGGGCAGTAGTCGCTCGCGCGCGGTTTGCGGAGACGAATGATGAAGCGTAGCATCCCTCTTTGCGTTTCTCTCCCACGCGCGGCTCGAATGGATTTTTCCGGACTCCCACATCAGCTGGCGCTCAATCCTCTTCTCGCCATCCTCGTGCTTTATGCCGGTGGCGTGGTGACCAGCCTCACGCCGTGCGTGTACCCGATGATCCCGATCACCGCGTCCATCATTGGTGGGCAGACGGTCGGCGGCGCGTCGAAGAGGCGCGTAGCCGCGCTCGTGGCGTCATACGTCATCGGCCTTTCCGCGGTATACAGCGCGCTTGGAGTCTTCGCGGGATTGAGCGGCACTCTGTTCGGATCGGTCAGCACGAATCCGTGGCTGTATCTGCTGATGGCAAACATTCTCATCGCCGCCGCGTTGATGATGCTCGACGTGATTCCGGTGCGACTCCCCGCGTTCATAAGCCGCTCATCGTCGGTGGGGAAGGGCGGCAGCGTTCCCGGCACGTTTGCGATGGGAGCTGTATCCGGTCTCGTCGCTGCACCGTGCTCCGCCCCCGTGATGGCTGTGGTTCTCACTTGGGTGGCGACAACAAAGAGCGGCGTCCTGGGCTTCGTCTACCTACTCGCGTTCTCGCTCGGTATGTGCACCATTCTCGTACTCGTTGGACTTTTTGCCGGCACGCTGGCAAGGCTTCCGAGAGCCGGTGTCTGGATGCTGTGGATCAAACGGGCGCTGGCGGTGATCATGATCGCGGTTGCGGAGTATTATCTAATGCAGATGGGCCAGCTGCTCATCTAGTAGCTTCACAAATCCGCACCCGGTCAACTCAATGCACTTCATTCGCAACTGCCTTTTGCTCACCGCATCGCTGCTCGCGGTCGCGCCAGCCGCGCGCGCGCAGGATCTCGGCATCGACGTCGGCAAAACTCCGCCTCCCGCTTCTGTCGAAACTCTCGATGGCAAGAAGCTGGATCTCTCCCGCTACGTCGGCAAAGGGCCGGTGCTGATCGAGTTCTGGGCGACGTGGTGCCCGAGCTGCAGAGAGCTGATGCCGGCGCTTCTCGCCGCGGAGAAGAAATACGGGAAGCGCATCAAGGTTCTCGCCGTGGCGGTGAACGTGAATCAATCCGCTGAGCGCGTGAGAAGATTTCTCGCCGCCCATCCGTTGCCGCACGAGACGGTGTGGGACGTGAACGGCAGCGCCGCGGAAGCGTTCGATGCTCCGGCTACATCCTATGTAGTTGTGCTCAACGCCAAAGGGATCGTCGTGTACACCGGACTCGGCGGACGCCAGAATATCGACGCCGCAATCGCGAAAGGACTCTAGCGCTATTTCGTAGAATCGGCTGGGGGCGGGGACAGGCTGTCCACTACCGCGCCGAGGTCCTTGTACGACGCCGCCGACAGAACCTTGAAGGGCTTCGTCACGTACGCGATTCTCCCGTTGGGCCCGACGACATAGAGCGAGCGATTGTCCTGCTTCCGGTCGGCGGCGTACGCGTCGTACTGCTGGCCCACCTTACCGCTGATGTCGCTCGCGAACAGAATGGGGAAATCCTCATCGCGCGCCCACGACGCCTGCGTGGTGTCGGGATCGACGCTGATGCCGATGAC
>JBKJHG010000220.1:0-7765 GCA_046599115.1 Gemmatimonadaceae bacterium | reverse complement strand
GTCCTTATTTGAGTCGCGACGTGCTGGCTAGCACTGGATCTGGCGGAACGATCTCAACCACCTTCGCCACTGTCACACCTTCGGGCGGATCGGTTGCATTCCTTACTATTAACGTCACGAATATCGCTTCTTCCGACTGGGCTAATATCGAGGCGATCCTCGATGAAGGAACCACCGGAGCTACAAGTAGTACCGGCGTAATACGCTATGCAACCGCGAATTCGGGGACGCTCAGCTTCCTTGCACTCCCAATTCAATGAACGTCAATACTTTTTTCGGGTCTCCATCGGTGCCTAACATGAAGAAAAATAGGAATTACGGATTTACGCTTGCCGAAGTTCTCGTAACCATCGCGATCATCGCGATTATGGCGGCGGTCCTTTTGCCCGCATTAAATAGCCAGCTAGCAAAAGGTGATACGTCGCGCATCAGTTCCGACATGACGAATATCCAGTCGGGTGTCCAGGCATTCGTGTCAGATCTTCGGCGATATCCCCAGACCACCGCACAGCTCATTGGCCCGCTTAGCACGAACGCAAGCTCGACCGCAAGCATTAAGGATATCCTAGGAGTGGCTTACTCGGCGGCTGATTCAGCGGCGTGGAAGGGCCCTTACATTTCGCGTGACGTGTTGTCGAACACCGGCGGCCGCGCGGCGATCGCGGGCAGTTTCGCAGTAACGACGCAATCCAGCACACAATATCTCACGATTAATCTCAGCCCGATTAGCGCTACTCAATACGCGAATCTTGAATCTGCACTTGACGAGGGCACTAGCTCGAGCACTTCTACCACAGCGGGAGTGGTCCGTTACAGCTCGGGCACCAGCACATTGAGCTTCCTGGCAATGCCGATTCAGTAAGATGGCACGGAGGGGATTTACGCTGGCGGAGGTTCTGGTTACTCTTGCGGTCATCGCAGTGATGGCCGCCGTTCTTCTTCCGGCGCTGAATCAGCAGCTCACCAAAGGCAATGTCGGGCGTCTTGCCTCCGGCTTGACGAACATCCAGACGGCGAGCCAGGCATTCGTTTCGGACGTGCACCGGTATCCGGATAACGTAGCGCAACTCACTACTTCAGTCACTTCGCCAGACGGTAAGGACATCAAGGGAGTCCTTATTCCCAGTTCGTTTCAGGGTAGGTGGAAGGGCCCGTATATCAGCCGAGATGAGGTACCGAGTACACGTGCCGGCGGAACAATTACTCCGGCTTTCTCTCTCGTGACATTAGGCGGGATCCAGTACTTGGCGGTGACTGTTTCTTCCCTGACGGCGTCCAACTTCGCCGATATTGAGGCAGTTTTGGACGAAGGCACGCCTAGCACGACCTCTTCGACCGCGGGGACGATTCGGTATTCCTCGGGAAACTCCACACTCACCTTCCTCGCACTCCCAATTCAGTGAACGCCATTTTTTTCGGGTATCCATCTGTGCCTAACATGAAGAAAAATAGGAATTACGGATTCACGCTTGCGGAAGTTCTGGTAACCATCGCGATCATCGCAATCATGGCGGCGGTCCTTTTGCCCGCGTTGAATAGCCAACTTGCAAAGGGTGACACGTCGCGCATCAGTTCCGATCTGACGAATATCCAGTCGGCGGTCCAGGCATTCGTGTCCGATCTGCGGCGATATCCGCAGACGACCTCACAGCTCATTGACCCGCTTAGCACGAACGCGAGCTCGACCGCAAGCATTAAGGATATCCTAGGAGTCGTTTACTCGGCGGCTGATTCAGCGGCGTGGAAGGGCCCGTACATTTCGCGCGACGTGTTGTCAAACACCGGCGGCCGCGCGACGATCGCGGGCAGTTTCGCAGTAACGACGCAATCCAGCACACAATATCTCACGATCAATCTCAGCCCCATCAGCGCGACCCAGTTCACGAATCTCGAATTCGCGTTGGACGAAGGGACCGCTTCGAGTACTTCAAGTACGGCCGGAGTGATTCGTTACAGCTCAGGCAATAGCACGTTGGGTTTCCTCGCAGTGCCGATTCAGTAGGCGCTCTTCTTAGCCGTCAACTACGAAAAACTAGAACGTCCGTCCCTTCACGATCCAATCGGCGAGCTTCTGCGTGATGTCGAACCGCGCGCGCATCGTTGCCGCGCTCGCCATATTGATGTTCACGGGAAGATCGTAGTACACGGGTCGCAGCCACGGCGACTCGACGGCGGGGTTTCCCACCACGAGGCCTGACTGCTCGATCACGGCGTTCAGCGCGTCTATCGCCCGTACGTTCTGAAACCGGACGCTGACGGTACCGCGCACTTCCGGTCCCATCACGAGGTTGACGCCGGCCGCGCTCGCGAGCAGCGGCAGCAAGTCGCGCAGATCGGCGTTCGTCGAAGTCAGCGTTATGCGTCCGCCCTTGTCGCGTGACGGAGTGAGCGCCGGGTCGCTGACGATGGTCTGCACCGGCATACTGGGCAAGTCCGTAACGATGAGCGGCGCCGGAATCGGAACGGGCGCTGCAGCGGGCGGCCTCTGGGGGAGTGGAGCACAGGCGGCAGCTAGCGTGGCGACGATCACGCCAGCAGTGCAGCTCAACTTTTCGGTCCGTCTCGAATTCACTCCCTTCATGACCCCGCCTTCAGTGTTGCAAGATGCTGCGTTACCTGCCGCTCGAGCGGCGGAAACCGTCCGTTGGACGTACTTAAGAATAGGTCATAGTGCTGAATTGCACTACTGCGATCTCCCTGTGCCTCGAGCGTGCGTGCGAGCGCGTACTGCGCTTCAGCCATCGTTGGGCTCGCTTTGACCGCTTCTTCGAGCAGCCGTCGTGCATCGGCGTACAACCCGGAAGCGTGGTACTGCAGCGCGAGGTTCACCTTCACGCCGACATTGGTTGGATCCACCGTGATCGCTTGCTGCAGCGCTCCGATCGCCTCTTTCCTGCGACCGCGCTCGCTGAGGAGGACGCCGAGGTTGCTCCACGCGGCAGCGAGCTTCGGGTTCAGGCTCACGGCGTGACGGTATGCATCCTCGGCGCGGTCGGACTCCCCTGTGCTCTTGTAGAGCATTCCGATGTTGTTGTAGAGGTCGGCGTTCTGTGGATCACGCTCGAGCGCGCGCGCATACAGCTCTTTCGCGCGATTGGTGTCGCCCCGTCGCTGCGCGGTGAGCGCCTGCATGAACAGCGGCCGCGAATCGAGAGCGGGCTGATCCTCCATCGTGATCTTCAACATTCCGGCAGGCTTCGGAGCTGGCGTAGCGACTGCGAACGTGTCGGCAGACGCGACCACGGAGCGCGGTGTGTCGCCAATGGGCTTTGTTGCAACGAGTGGCGCGCCAGTCGCGAGAATCGGGGCGCCTGGTGCCGTCGTTGGCGCTGACGCTCCGGCAACCCCGGCTATTCCCGCCGGTGCCGGCGTTGCCGCAGCGGCCACGGGAATCGCCGACGCAGAATCGGTGATCGGAAGCGGAGCGGGAGTGCTCACAGTCGGAGCAACAATTGGTGCCGGCGTGAGTGTGGGCTGCGATGCCGCCAATGGTGGGGGAGGCTTTGCGGTCGAGAGAAGCAATGTGACCAGCGCTGCAACCAGTCCGATCGCACCGACGGCGATCAGTGTCAGCACGAGCGGGCGGGGCATTCCATCCCTCTTCCTCGCCCCGCTCCGGACTGCAAAGAAGCCGCCCATTCCCGGGGCGGACGGCGCCGGCATGCGCTTGGTTTTTTCCTGCTGCGCCGCCTTGAGTGCATCGGCGATCAGGCTCACGGGATCAACCGCGGAAGCATGAACTCGCCGGTGCGATAAGCGAGCAGAGCGCCGGCGCCGGCGAGCAGTGCCGCGGCGGCGGAGAGGGCGATCGCCACGCGGCGGCCAAATCCGCCCGTGGAGATGCGCGCCTCCGCTTCATCACCGCGAAGCGACGCGATCGCTTGCGTAACCTGGTGCGTGCCAAGATTGCGTGTGCGGTCTACGTAGCCCGCGAGCAGGGTCTGGTCGCAGATGGCGTTGATGCGGCGCGGAATACCCTGCGAGGCGCGATATATGCGCGCGATGGCGCGATCGGAAAACTCCACCCGGCCGTGCGCGCCGGCGATGTCGAGGCGGTGATAGATGTACCGCTTTGTTTCGTCGAGGTTCAGATGTGCCAGACTCGACCGCACCGAGACCCGCTGATCGAGCTGCGCCATCCCCGGCATCTTGATGCGGAAGAGCAGCTCCGGCTGACCGACGAGAACGATCTGAATCAGTTTTTCGTCGGACGTCTCCAGGTTCGAAAGAACGCGAATCTGCTCCAGAAACTCGGTGGACATGTGCTGTGCCTCGTCGAACACAGCGACGCAGATTCTGTTGTTCTTCAGCTGCTCGAGCAGAAAATTGTTGAGCGCGTTGAGGAGATCGTTCCGCGACGCGCCGAGAGGGAACGAAACACCGAATTCCGTCAGCAGCGCCTGCAGCATCTCGACGCCGTTGAGGAACGGGTTGAATACGAGCGCCGAGCGGTGTCGCGCCGGCTCCAGCTTGTCGAGCAGATCGCGGCAAAGCGTCGTCTTGCCCGTTCCCGGCCAGCCGGTGAGCAGCATGAACCCTTCTTTGCGCTCGATGCCGTAGAACAGCTCGTCGGCGGCCTCGCGGTAGCGCGTCGAGTAGAAGACGTACCGCGGGTTGGGGGTGAGCGAGAACGGCCGCTCCCTCAGACCGTAAAAATCCTCGTACATCCCGCTAGTACCCTACCGACGGCTGGCCGACCACGATCGAAGGGGTGATGAAAATGACCAACTCGGACTTGGAGGTCGTGGACCTCTTTCCCTTGAAAAGTCCACCCACAAGCGGGATGCTCTGCAGGCCGGGAACTCCGGTCTGAGTATTTTCAATCCTGTTTTGCGTTAGGCCACCGATGACGATCGTTTCTCCCGAGCGCGCTCTTACGATCGTGTCGGTTTCGCGGTTCTCGACATTTGGCACCCTCAGCTCTGTACCGTTGTCGAGCCGGAATGTCGCGAAATCCAGGATTGACGTAATGTGTGGCCGAATATTCATCGTGATCGTGTTGTCCGCGGAAATCTGCGGCAGCACGTCGAGAACGATCCCGACGGAGATAATCTGAGGCGTCACCTGTTGCGTGTTGCCGATGATGCCGTTCTGGGTGATGGTCTGGTTTGACGCAACGTTAAAGAAAACCTGGTCGGTAGTTACATTGAAAGTGGCGCGGATGTTGTTCATCGCCGAGACGCGTGGGCTCGAGAGAACGCTGACGTCGCCTTGACTCTGAAGGGCGTGCAGGACGAGGTTTATTTTTGTTCCTCCTCCGCCCAGCGTGAACTGCACCGTTCCCGTCCCGCCACCGGTCACAGACTGGATCCCCAAGCCGAGCTTGTCGTTTTGGGCGACCCTCGTCCAGTCAATGCCGAATTGGAAATCATTGTTCAACCGCACTTCGACGATCTTGGCTTCGATCAGAACCTGGCGCTGAACGGAACCCTCGAAAGCGTTCATGAACGTCGCCACTTCGGCGAGTTTCGCGGGCGTCGCAGTGACTACGACAGTTCCAGCGATGGGATTGATAATCAACCGCCGGCCGTCTGCGTCAACGCGACTGTATGCTACGGCGCCGCCACCGCCCCCGATGCCTGGCTGGACCCCGACATTTCCACTGGCCCCGTTAACAACACTTCCGCTGGAGCTATCGCCGGGCGAGCGTCCTGCCGCGGCGTCGAACACGAGCGCGACGAGGGCGACCTTGATCTCGTCCCACAGGTTCGTGACGGACGTGCTGCTGATCTGATCCACGCCACCGCTACCTCCTCCTCCAACCCCGGAAATCCCCGACGTCGTTCCCACTCCGCCGACGCCTCCGATGCCAGCGCTACCACCCCCACCGCCTATTCGGCGCTGCACAGTTGTGCTTGTCGACGTAAATCGGGACAGGGCGACATAGTCGAGTGAGAAAATCTTCGTCTGCACGCGCGCCATACCGACGCGCAGCACGCCGTTGTCGAGCGTGTAGCTATATCCCTGCGGGAGCACAATCGCGTCGAGCGCTTGCTCGAGCGTAACGTCCTGCAGTCGAGTCTGAACCGTCCCGTGAACATTGGCGTCAATTTGGAAGTTCAGGCCGAAGCTCTCCGCCAGGCCGCGAAGCACAATCGGTAGATCCTTGTCGCCGGCGTCGAGCAAGTGAATTCGCTTCGTCGGAACCCCGCCTTCGCTCAGCTGCGAAATGCTGAGCACTGGAAGTCCGCCCAGCGTATCGGCAGCGCGTGTGACGACAGGCATCACGCGCGACGAATCCAGCTTGACGGTCGTGTGAAACCGCCCGTCGGCGACGGGAAGCGTCTCCGGTGGGGGAGCCTGCCCCGAGGCGCACGCGAGAAGGAAACCCGTCGTCGAGGCGATCAAGGTGCGACGCATAATGTTTCGAAACTTCGTGTCTGCCAACATCAATTCGCTCCACCCTGGACCGAGACTTCGCGCCGCGCGCCGCCTGATTCGGCGAGAACGACGTGATCTGGCTCGATTGCGAGTACTCTCGCTCCACCGGGAAGAACGCTCCCGGCGGTGGCAAGAACTCCGTTTATCACCGCGACGCGGCGATTTTCTGTGATCATGATCGTGCTGACGATCCAGCGCACCGGCCGCGGCCCCGCAGCGGGCGCTGAGGCCCCGACGTAGCTGGGTGCTTCAGATACCGAAACATTCGCGAACGGATCCGTTCCCGACGCCAGCATTCCCGCTGCCGGGATGGGAGGCTGTGCCACAGGTTGCGTGCGGAGCACATAGCCGCGGAGCGAGTCGAGCTCCCGTGAGCTCGGCAGCGATGCCGACGGGAGCACATTCAATCGTGTGGCGTCCACTGCCCATTTCCCCCCGGCAGCCGCCGCTATCACCGGGATGACGAGCGCGGCTATCTGCAGCAACCGCGTGTTTTCACTTTGCATTTCCACCAACCGGTTCGAAGACGGAAAGCGTGAGCGCCGTATTTACTCCTGAGTCGCCGCTGCGGGTCATGCTCACTGACAGCAGCTCGACCGCCGGCGGCAGCACTTCCAAAAACCTGCCCAGTGTTCCGAAGCTGCCCGACCCAGCGACTTGGAGCGTGTAACTGGCTGGATTGAAGGTAACACCAGCGACTTGCCTGGCGGGCAATGTCGTCGTCGCGTCCAGAGGAACGAACTTGAGGCGGGCCCCACCGAAACCGGCATCCTCGGCGCGACGGAGTACGATTTGCGCCAGGGTAAGCCGCTCGGTTGGTTTGACACCGAGAGCCTGGACATCGGATGCCGTGCCCTGCCAGATAGCCGATTCCTCGTTCGAGGCGGGCTCGAATTGTGTCACCCACTGATTGCTGCTCTTGATCACCGCCTGGAGCTTGGCATCCTCGTCGGCGAGAGCGACACGCTGCTTGCGCGCCGGCCTCGCAACCCAAGCCGACGCGATCACCACCACCAGCGTCACTGCCGCGACGATGAGCACGTATCGGTTCTTCTCGAGGAAAGCGCGGGCCTGCGCGAGAAACTGGTCCATTACGGTGTACGGGCCGGAGGAGACAGCACGAACGTGACTGTGAACTTCATCTCTGCCGCGAAATGATCGGACGTTGCGTCGATCAGGTCGGCGAGCACCAAATCGTGAAGTGCCATCTCGCGGGGAAGGGAGTGATAGAACCTGTCGATGCCCAGTAGCACGTCGGCGCCCGTGTTGCCGAATGCGCTGCCGGCAACTTTGACGTTCCACTCCTCCCCGTTGCGCTGCATCGAGACTGACTGCAGCTGCACCCCCGGGGGTGTCGCGCGGCCGAGGGCGCGAAGAAACTGCT
>JBKJHG010000008.1:0-2537 GCA_046599115.1 Gemmatimonadaceae bacterium | reverse complement strand
GGGCCGAGGTGTCGGGAACGACCGCAAGACCGTCCGCTTCCTATTGAAGGCGACCCGGACGGTCGTGCGGGAGTACCTAAGCCCCGGGAACTACGCCTCCGACAACTCGCATCCCGTTCAGTTGCCGTTGTGGTTGAAGTCTGCTCGGCCTCGCCTTTGCGCTAATTTCCTAGAATGACAAAGCTGTTCTCCGTCTTGATTCTAGTCTCAGCCGGCTCGCTCGCCCCGCGAGCCGCTTTCGCACAAACACCGGACAGCGTCCCGGTCGTTCGCGCCCCCATTCCGTCGCTGGAAACTCCCGATAGCACCAAGCCTCCGATTTCCGCGCGGCGGGCCTTCCTCAGCTCGATGATCCTTCCCGGCTACGGCCAGACCCGTCTCGATCGTCCCCGGGCGGCGATGCTCTTCTCGGTCGTCGAGGTGTTCTCGCTGGGAATGGCAGCCAAGGCCGCACACGATTTGCGCGATGTGAAATCGGCGTCGAAAGACAGCGTTGTCAGTACCTACAAGACTGATCCAAACACCGGACTCGTGTCGCTGGATCCCAAGACTGGCCAGCCTGTGCCCGCGACCTACCTCAGGAGCCGCTTCGACGGCGACCGGGTGAAGGCGCGGCGCGTTCACTACGAAGACTGGATCGCGGCGCTGTTCTTCAATCACCTTTTTGCGGCTGCGGACGCGTACGTCGCGGCGAATCTCTGGGACTTCCACGCCAACGTCGCGGCCGCGGCAACCCCGACTTCGGCCCGAATCAGCGCCAGCATCGCTTTCTGATGGACAGCTCGGCCCCGATCGGCGTTTTCGATTCCGGCATCGGCGGACTCACCGTCGTTCGCGAGTTGATGCGCCAGCTCCCCGGTGAGAGCATCATCTACTTCGGCGACACTGCCCGCGTCCCCTACGGACCGAAGAGCCCCGACACCGTGCTCCGTTACAGCAGGGAAATCGCCGGCTTTCTCGTAACGCAGGGAGTCAAGGCGATCGTAATCGCCTGCAACACCGCCACCGCCCACGCGCTGCCGGCGCTGCGCGAGGAATTGAAGATTCCCGTACTCGGCGTCATCGAACCGGGGGCGAGAGCCGCAGTCGCTGCGACAAAGACCAAACGCGTCGGCGTCATCGGCACCGCCGGTACGATCAAGTCGGGCGCGTACGAAAAGGAGATCAAGCGCCTCGCCCCGGAGGCGTTCGTATTCTCGGCCGCGTGTCCTCTGTTCGTTCCATTGATCGAAGAGGGCTGGACCGACGACGACGCGACGCGGATGATCGCCGACCGTTACCTCGCGCCAATTGCCGAAGCCGGGACCGATACACTCGTACTCGGATGCACGCATTACCCGCTGTTAAAGAGCGCGATCGGCCGAGTTGTGGGAAGGGAAGTGCGTTTGATCGACAGCGCCGAAGAAACCGCGCGGGAGACAGCGCAGACACTGCGCACCCACAACATCGAGACAGTGCAGCCGAATGGCGCGCGCTACCGGTTCATCGCTTCAGACGCACCGGAGGTATTCCTTGACATCGGCCAGCGATTTCTAGGATCGTCGATCGACAGAGTCGAGACGATTACCCTCGGCTGATCCGTTCGCCTCGCGCAGCTCCACGCGCTCCGGCGTGATCACGAGATAAGTCGGGGCGTCGAGCCACGATCCCGCGTTCGCAAAGACACCACCGCCAATTCGCTCCAGCGCGGCGACGTGCGAATGGCCGTAAATCAGCAGGTCGAGATCCCTCTGCTCTCCGAGCGTCACCGCGGCGTGGTTGCGGAGTCCGCGTCCTTCGTCCCGCGCACGGTGGACACGCGACGCCGTCGAGCTTCCGAGCGCTACTCTGGTTGCCGTATCGGGGTGGAGCATTCGAAACGTTTTTATGGCGAGCGGGTTCCGCATCACCGGCCTGATGAATCGGTACCATCTGTCCTCGCGGTCACGCAGTCCGTCGCCGTGCTCGATGCGCGTGTTCCATCCCGCGATGTCTCCCGTCCACTCGCCAATGCGATAATCGGCGCCGACATCATCGCGGAGAATCTCGCCGCCCCAGCAGTCGTGATTTCCTGCGATCCAAAGAATGGGCAGTCCCGCATCGCGCAGCTCCGATAGCGCGGCAAGCGCCCGGAAGCTCCGCCGCGGGATGACCGACTTCCACTCGAACCAGAAGTCGAAAAGGTCGCCGTTTATGACTAGCGAGCCCGCTCGCCCCACCAGGCTGCGGAGGAATGCAACGAACGAGCGCTCGATCTCGAGGGACGCCACGCCAAGGTGCGCGTCGGAGACGACGTAGCAAGGGGACTTCAGCGGGGAAAGCACGCGACAATCTTAGCGTGTTGAGCCATCTTTACAAAGGAGCACTGCCCGGGGCAACTTCGCGACTCTTCCCAACGGTATGATTACGACCACCGAATTTCGCGTGCGATACGCGGAGACGGATCAGATGGGTGTGGTGTACCACTCGAACTACCTGATCTGGTGTGAAATCGGCCGCACCGATTTCATCCGCACGCTCGGCACGCCCTACGCCGAGCTCGAGCGCCAGAACGTCGC
>JBKJHG010000229.1:0-3649 GCA_046599115.1 Gemmatimonadaceae bacterium | reverse complement strand
CTGGCCGACACAGGAGTGCGCTCCTTCGGCACAATCGTTCTTGCCGCGCGCGGCGACGCCGTAGCACTGCTCGAGGTTGTGCTTCTTCATGCGCTCCATGGTCATTTTCTGCTCTTTGGTCATCGGCTTCATGCCCATGTCCCCCTTTTCCGCGGCAAAAATGGGAGACGAAAGGGCGAGGCCGAGGGCAGCGGTTAGGGTGGCGGTTGCCAGAACGTTGTTCATGAATAAACTCCTTGTGGCTGTTGAGGAAAAGGCGCCGCTGCAAAATGCGGCGTCCAATTCAATAGACGCCCAGAGAGGCGCGAACCTTACATGCTGCTTCTCGCCCCTCACGAGGCGAGCATGCGTTCGATTTCACGGATCACTTCCGGAGACTTCGCAATGACGATGTAGCCGCCCTTTTGAACCGGGTTCGCGAGCGCCGTCATGTTGCGATCCGCCACCATGACACGCGATCCGACCGGATAGTCCGGCACGAGGATCAGCGTGACATGGCCATAGGGTGTCTGCAGCACGACGTGATCCCCAGTGCCTCCGGGCACCGGGCATTTGCCGAGATAGCGCACGCTCACACCATCCGCCGGCAGCTTGAGCGCCAACCGCTGAAATGCCGCGCGCATCACGTTCGGATCGCCGGTGCGGTTTTCCTGTAAAAGCTGCGGCTCCTGATCGAGTACGAAAGAGATCGCCGCTACGGCCGGGTGGTTCATGCCGGGCGCGGTCGCCGTGTTCATGTTTTGGTGCGCGGTATCATGACTGCGGTAAAGTTGAGTGCCGAAACCTACGCCCACAACGAGCGTTGCCGCCATCGCCCACATCCGGTAGCTCGTGCGCGGCCCCATTTTCCGCCGCAGCAGAATCTTGTCCGCGAGCGCTTCCGGCGGCGGCACCAGCACGCTTTCTGCTCGTCGGATATCGACCGCTGCCGCCTCTTCTGCCGCCCTGGCGCAACTCGCGCAATCCGCGACATGCGCCTGCTGAAGCGGCGTGAGCTCACGCGGCAGCGCGAGCACGAGCCGTCTGAATTCGAAGCACGTCATCCTGAACGTCCTTTCCGTCTGCGTCCGGCGGTTCCGTCGAGCCGCCCGAGCGCGATGCGGGCGCGGGTGAGACGCGTCATCACTGCGCCCTCGGTGAGATTCATGATTCCCGCAATTTCCCTGCAGCTATAGCCGCCAATCCACTGCAGAAGCAGGGGCTCCCGATAGCTCGCCGGCAACACCGCGACGGCGTCAGTGAATTCCATCTCCTGCGCAGGATCGCGTCCTGAATCATCGACGAGCTCCTCGAGCACCTGATCGTGGTCGATATCCAGCGGCTTGCGCCTGAATAACCGTGCGTGCTCGTTGCGCAGTATCGTGTAAAGCCAGCTCTTCGCCGCCCGGTCGTCCCGCAGCCCATCGAATGACTTCCAGGCTCGCGCGAACGTCTCCTGCACGACGTCCTCGGCTGTGTATCGGTCCCGGCAAAGCCAATAAGCGTACCGAAAGAGCTCGGTCGAATAAGCCCGAACCATGCTCTCGAATTTCGACTGCTTGGTCGCGAACATCGCTCTAGCGGCCTATCTGCGTCACACTCATTCCATTAGTCCTCTTCCGTAGCTTCCCGCCACTGCTGCTACGTCATGAGACCCGGCAAATGCTGAAAACCTTACATCCAGCGAAGAAGTACGACGCACCCGTTGATCCACTTTCGCAGCAACTACGCAAGCATAGGCGACAGCCGCGTTCGAAAAAAAAAAAGCCGTTGCTGCCTTCCTGATAGCATCGGCCTGCGTCGGATAGGTATGAATGCCCTGCGAGACGGTATCGAGGCCTATGCCGGCCATCATTGCCAGCGAGCCCGAGAACAAGGTCTCGCTCGGATTCGTCGAGGGATTGAACAACGAGATTCGCGTCGTCCAGCGACGCGCATACGGGCTGTGCGACCCGGGATACGTGCGGCTTAAAATCCTCACTTGCATGCTTCCACCGATCAAAAATCCCGCAAAATCACCCCCTCACTTTGCAGAAGACCCGGAAAAAATGAAAGCTTCCAACGCTTCGAAGGAAGTGGTCATTATCACCGGCAGCAGCGGGTTCATCGGCAGCGCACTCATCTATAAGCTCGCCCGCCGCTTCGCCTTGGTCGGCTTCGATCAGATGGCGTCGCGATCGCCGCCGCCGGCTGCAGAATGCGTCTGCATCGACCTCACTTCGGATGAGGGCGTCAAGGGCGCCTTCGAGCGCGTCCGCATTGCCTACGGCAATCGCATCGCCTCGGTCATCCACCTTGCCGCCTACTACGATCTGTCGGGGGAGCCGAGCCCTCTCTATGACGAGATCACCGTCCAGGGAACCGAGCGGCTGCTGCGCCACTTGCAGGACTTCAAGGTCGAACAATTCGTCTTCTCCAGCACGATGCTGGTCCACGCTCCCGTGTCGCCGGGGGAGCGGATCGATGAGCATTCGGCGATCGATCCGCGGTGGCCCTACCCGCAGTCGAAAGTCAAGACCGAGACACTGATTCGTGAGCGACGGGGGAACATTCCCGCCGTTATCTTGCGGATCGCCGGCGTCTACAACGATCGCGGGCACAATGCGTTCCTCGCGCAGCAACTCTCGAGGGTCTACGAAAAAAGTGCGCTCAGTCATCTCTTTCCGGGAGATGCCGGTCATGGCCAGGCTTTCGTCCATCTCGACGACCTGACTGATGCGCTGTTGCGCCTGATCGAGAAACGCAAGGAACTGCCACCCGAGCTGACGTTGCTTGTCGGAGAACCGGCGACGTTGAGCTACCGGGAAGTCCAGACCATGGCCGGCCATCTGATCCATGGCGAGTCTCGATGGGAGATACACGAGGTACCGAAGGCCCTTGCCAAGACCGGGGCGTGGATCGAGGATCAGGTGCTCGATGAGGATCCGTTCATCAAGCCATGGATGATCGACTTCGCGGACGACCACTATGCGCTCGACGTCAGCCAGGGGCGCACCGTGTTGGGCTGGAAACCCAAGCGTAGCCTGCGCGAGTCATTGCCGCGAATCATCGATAATCTCAAAGCCGATCCCCAGGGGTGGTATCGCGCGAACAAGTTGAATCCCGCGCTGGTCGTCGCAGAGTCGTTGCCCCAATCCACGGCAAAGACGGATAAGCCTGGGCCAATGTCGCACAAGCCCGATGCGCTGCAGGATCACGAGGCGATGCAGGATCACGACGCGATGCAGGATCACCACGCGATGCCGGATCCCGACGCGATGCAGAATCACCACGCGATGATGGCGGCAGATGACCGCCAGACCCGCTGGGCGCACTTCGCCAATATCGGTCTCGGCGCCTGGCTCCTGACCAGCCCGATCGTGTTCGGATCATTTGCCGGCGCGACTTTCCCGGAAGCCGTGCTGCGTGTCACCGTGGAGCGGGGTCTTGTGGCGCCCGAATGGCGTAGCGCGATGCTCGGGTGGAGCGATCTCGCGAGCGGCCTTCTGCTCATCGTATTCGGCTGCCTCTCGCTGATGCCGCGCGGCAAGTGGGCGCAATGGGCCAACACTTTCGTCGGTCTGTGGCTGTTGTTCGCGCCGCTGGTGTTTTGGGCGCCGAGCGCCGCCGTGTATGCCAATGACACTCTGGTCGGGGCGCTTGCCATCACCTTTGCCGTGCTGGTGCCGAT
>JBKJHG010000123.1:0-3409 GCA_046599115.1 Gemmatimonadaceae bacterium | reverse complement strand
TAAATGTCACGCCCTCTGCTGCGGCATCACGTGCAAGCGAGTGCGTGACCTCGACCGGATCCACCGCCGCGGTAGTCGGTGAGAAGATCGCGCGATCCAGAGTCCTCACACGCGGCTCGATTTCGGCGGCTTCCTTTGCGGTGATCTCGTTGAGCGTCACTTGATTCACCTTGCCGCGGCGCAGCAGCTCGTCGAGCCCCTCCAGCTCCTTTTCATTCTCGGCGACGACCAGCTTTCCGCAGCGATTGATGCGGAGACCGCGCTCAACGCAGTACGCGGTGAGCGCCGCGTTACCTTCCTTGGTGAACTTCGCCTTGAGGCTATCCGCGCTGTAGTAGAAGCCGGCGTGAAGGATTCCGCTGTTACGCCCGCTGGCGTGCGTTCCGATTTCCGGCTCTTTCTCGATGACCGCGATGCTCCGCCCGGGGAACCGGCGGGACAGTTCGAGCGCGAGAGTCACACCGAGTATTCCGGCGCCGACGATGAGAAAGTCAGCCGTGCGCGGGAGAGGCGAGTCCGGAGCGGACTTGACGGCGTCTCCGGTCAGCCCGCTGCTCCTATCGCTTTGACGTATCGCTTTAATGCGTCGCGCCACGGAGGCATGCGGTCGAGGCCGAGCGCACGCAGCGCGGCGTTGTCGAGAACGGAGTACGCCGGCCGGGCAACCTTCGCTGAAAAATCGGACGAGGAAGCTTCCTCCACCTTCACCGCTGCCCCCGACTCTTCGAAGATCGCTTTCGCGAATTCATTCCAGGAGACCTGGCCTTGCGACGTGGCGTGGAAGATTCCCGTTGCCCCCGACTCGGCGATGCCGACGATCTGGCGCGCCACGTCGCTGGTATAGCTGGGGCTGACGAACTCGTCGGCGACGACCTTTACGCTTCCGCGCTCCGCTCCGAGGCGCAGCATCAGCTTGACGAAATTGTCGCTCGACTTCGCTCGGCACTGATTGGAGCCATAAAGCGCGGAGACGCGGACTATCGCCGATCTTGGGTTATTTGCGAGGGCATAGTGCTCGCCGGCGAGCTTGGTGATTCCGTACGTGTTCACCGGACGCGGAGAGTCGCTCTCGACGTATGGCGTCCGTCTTTCACCCCCGAAGACGTAATCGGTGCTGATGTGAACCAAGATCGCCCCATTCTGCGCCGTGGCGCGGGCGAGGTTACGGGCGCCGAGCCCGTTGACGCGGAAAGCTTGCTCGGGCGATTGCTCGCACGCCTCGACGTTGTGCATCGCGGCGGTGTTGATCACGAGCGAGGCGCCGAGGGGGGGGATTACGCGTTGGACGGACTCCGCATCGCCGATCTCGATGTCAGCGTGCGTCAGTGAAACGGCGTCGTAGCCGGCCGCCTCAAGCTCGGCGACGACGTCCGTGCCGAGCTGCCCGTTGCCTCCGATGACCGCGGCTATCACGAGATCACGGCCTTAAACGTCTCGATGTTATAGTACGCCGGATTGTCAAAATCCTTGAATTTCGAATGGTTGTCCACGAGCTCGCGGACGATGTCGCTAATGGTATGCGTCGGCTTATAGCCGAGAACTTTCTGCGCCTTCTCGAAACTCACTTTGTAATTTCGGAAATCCTTGATGTGCTTTATGTCGAGCTTGATGTCCTTGCCGAGAATGTCCTTGAGTGAATCGCGCACGTTGTCGGCGACCTCGCCGACTGTGAAGTTCCCCGACGCGACGTTGAAGATCCCTGAGACCGACGGACTGCACTCGATCGCCCTGATGTAAGCGCTCGCAGCATCCTGAATCGCGAGTATCGGGCGCCAAATCGCTGGGTTGGAGATGTTGATCACGCCAGTTGTGAGCGCGGACTTATACATCGTGTTCACGATGAGATCGAGCCTCATTCGCGGGCTGTAGCCGCAAACGGTTCCCTTTCGGAGTGCGATCACGGAAAAGGTGTCGTCCTGGATCTGCATCACGCCGGATTCCCCCTGGAGCTTGGAGATTCCGTACGGATATGTCGAGACGGCGGGAGATGTCTCGTCGTAAAGCTCGTTCTCCGTATATCCGTACACCGAGCAGGAGCTCGCATAAACGTAGCGCTTCACACCCGCTCTCTTCGCGAGATACGCAAGAAAGGCCGGGCTCGCGGCGTTGAAGACGAAGTTCCGCGCCGGTGAATAATCCGCCATCGGATCGTTGGAGAGCCCGGCGAGAAAAACCACCTGGGCGTACCCCTCGAGGTCGGCGGGAGTGAGATCGAGAATGTCCTTCTCGATAACTCCGACTTCCGGCGGGAGCTGGTTCCCGAACCAAAGCAGATCGACAACGTCCACGGAATAGCCGCGGTCGATGAGCTTGGGCGCGAGCACGGACCCGACGTATCCGGCCCCACCGGCGAGAAGAATGCGCAGCTTGTCGGCGCTTCCGGGTTTTTCAGATTTGGTCACAGCTTGCTTCGCACACTGAATTTTGTCGACTCGGGACGCGCGTACCACTGCGCGAGTGTTTGCGCTTTCTCATCCTTGCCCGAGAGCACCGGATGCTCCGTCGGCCATTTGATGCCGATCGCCGGATCGTTCCAGAGAATTCCCGACTCTCCAGTCGAGCTGTATTCACCAGTGCACAGGTACTGTATCTGCGCGAACTCGCTGACGACGCAGAATCCGCGCGCGAATCCCGAGGGCGCCCAGAACTGGTGACGACTTTCGGCGTCGAAGATTTCTCCAACCCATTTCCCCGCCGTCGGTGAGTCTGGCCGAATGTCAACCGCGACGAGAAAGGCAGCGCCCTCCGTGACGCGCATCAGCTTTCCCATTGGAGGCTCCCACTGAAAGTGGAGACCGCGCACAACGTGCCGCGCCGAGCGGGAGTGATTGAGTTGGACGAAATTGTCAGGCAGACCGTGCTCGGCGAACTGGCGCTGCTTGTACACCTCTTGAAAGAAACCGCGCTCATCCTCGAAGACGGAATGCTCGACCACTTTTACGTCGGGAATGGCGGTGTCGCGCACCTTTATATCCATTAGATGAGCCGGTCGCGCCAGGTGGCCGGCAGGAGCGGCGAATCAATCTCAATTGGCAGATGATACTCGAACGGCTTGGTGCCGTGTGCGCTGATCCAGTCTATCATCGTGCGCAATCCCGCGTCGAGTGGAACGGTAGTCTTGTAGCCGAGCAGACGCCGCGCCTTGTCGGATGAGCAGGTGGCGACCATCACTTCACGCGGCCGCGCCCCAACGAAGATGGGCTTCAAGTCGAAGCCGAGTATCTTGGCGAGGTGTTTCGCGAGTTCGTTGATCGTGATCGGATCTTCGTCCGGCCCGATGTTGATGATCTCGCCGCTCAGCCCGGGAAGCGTCGCCATTTTCACGAGCGGGTCGACGCAGTCCTCAATGAACGAGAACGACCGTGTCATCTCGCCGTCGCCGTAGATGATCGGCTGCTTGCCCTGGAGC
>JBKJHG010000024.1:0-9541 GCA_046599115.1 Gemmatimonadaceae bacterium | reverse complement strand
GTGCGCGACAGGAAATCGCAGGTGAAGGCGTCGGCGGACGGAATGGTGCGCGGGATGCCGGATCCGGAAACGGTTGCGCGTTCGCTCAATGAAGCGGCGGCAAAGCGAGCCGAAGCGGAGGAGAGGTCGCAGCAGGCGGCGCACCGCAACGCGGTAAAGCTGCTGGAAATGAAGACTGTCGAGCCGCGGTGGCAAATGGCGCAGCGTCAGCGCGAGCAGTCGCTTCAGCTTCAGGCGCAGATCACCGTCGCCGAAGAGAAGGAAACTTCGCATCAGCGGGACGCCGAGCGTATCCGTGGCGAGCTGGGGGCGATTGCCAAAGCAAAGCTTCAGCTGCAGGGATTGCGTGAGCACGTCGAGCCGCTTTTCGCGCTCAGCGTCGAAGCACAGGCGCTTGACGTTCTCTATCGCGAGGACGGCCGCCGCCGCGCGCTGATTGAATCGGAGCAGGCGCTTCGCGAGGAGATCGCGCGGCTGGAGGAGCGTCACGAAAAGATTGAGCGCGCTCCGGCGCTGGAAGAGGAGTCCACCGTCGAGCTCGAAGCCAAGCGCGTCGAGCTGGAGGACACGCAGGGGAATCTCGAAGCGCGGCGGACCGAATGGGTTCGCGACAGGCAGGAAGCGGATACGAAACGCCAGGCGCTTCGCCAACAGTACGCTGATCTCAAGCAGCAACGCGACCGGCTCATTGCGCTCGGCGAAGACAGCGAGTGCCCGACTTGCAGCCGGCCACTTGGCGGGAGCCTGCACACGGTCGTCGAGCACCTCGACGAGCTGATGGGCGCGGTAGAAACCGATGGCACCTATTACAAGAGCAGAGTCGAGCAGCTCGAGCAGATGCCCGATGACGTTCGCGCGCTCGATGAGAAGCGCCGCACGATCACCGCCGAAGTCGGTACACTAGAGCGGAAGCTTGCCAAAGTGCAGCTGGCGGTGCAGGAGCTGACGACAATCGGACGGGACATCGCGGCGAAGAAGGAGCGGCAGCTCCAACTCAAGCACGACATTTCCAAGATTCCGCCCGGCTACGACTCGGTGCGTCACGCGGAAGTGCGCGCTGATATCGAGCGGCTTGCGCCAATGGAGGCGAACGCGGCGCTGCTCCAGGCGATGGTGGAGGGGGAGCCGCGGCTTCAGCTGCAGCTTCAGGAGCTTGGGCAGGACATCCTGCGCATCCAGTCCACACTCGGCACCATCCGCATCCGCAAGACGCAGGTGTCGTCCGCGGAAGGTGATTTTAACTCGCTGCGCGACACATACGAGCGTGTCCGTCACGAGCTCGAGGACGCGAAGGTTTCCGGCGCGCGAGCGCAGGAGAAGCTGAGCAGCGCCCTCGTCGCTCTCTCGGCGGCGGAGGAATCGTGGCGTGAGCTGAAGAAGAAGGAGGAGGAGCTGGAGATACTCGTCGCCGAGCGCCGGATGCACGAGGAGCTCGACCGCGCATTTTCCGACTTGCGCACCGATCTCAACTTTCAGCTGCGGCCGGAGCTGTCCGAGCTGGCGAGCGCGTTTCTCAGCGAGCTCACCGAAGCCCGCTATTCCGAGTTGGAGCTCGACGACGATTACAACATCGTCATCCTCGAGGACGGAATCCCGAAGCCGGTGCTTTCCGGCGGCGAAGAGGATCTTGCCAACCTCGTGCTCCGCCTCGCCATCTCGCAAATGATTGCCGAACGCGCTGGCCAGAGTTTCTCACTGCTTATCCTCGACGAAGTATTCGGCTCGCTCGACGAGACCCGCCGCTTCAACGTCGTCGAGCTGCTCCGCGGTCTGCAGGATCGGTTCGAGCAGGTAATTCTCATCACGCACATCGACTCCGTGCGCGAAGGACTCGACCGCCTCATTACGGTCGGCTACGACCCCGGCTCCGGCAAGTCCGTCGTGAGGCAGGAAAAGAGTGAGGCGACTTACGGCTCCGGAGTTGGCGACAGTGACGCGGATGCGTCGCCGGACGCGGGCGCCGAGAGGGGAGCGGCGGCCTGATGGCATTCGCGCGGACGTGGAAACACGCCAGCGCGGCAGATGGTCCGACGCGCGTGATGGAGGCGGACATTCCCGCGCTCAACTCGGTCTTCAGCGAAGCGTTCACAGATCGCTACCGCCGCGACGGCTTGATTGGCGTAAGAGTGCCGCATCTCAACCCCGCCGTGTGGCGCTTCGCGATCGCGGACGCCGAAGGCGGCGCGATGGTTTGGCGCGATGCGCGCGGATCCATCATCGCCTTCAACATCGCCCACCGGTCCGGCGTCGAGGGGTGGATGGGTCCGCTGGCGGTTCATCCCGAGCATCAGGGGCACGGAATAGGGAAGTCGGTTGTCATCGCCGGAGTGGATTGGCTCAAGGCGCGCGGCGCGCGCGTCATCGGACTGGAGACGATGCCGCGCACGATGGACAACGTCGGATTCTATTCCGCGCTTGGCTTCACTCCCGGCCGTCTCACCGTCACGCTGACGCTCGAAGCAATGCGCGCGCGGCCGACGGCGACGCTTTTTTCGACGCTTGATTCGCCACGACAGGTTATCGCGCTCGAGAAATGCCTAGCGCTCACGAATGCCAACGCGCCCGGCTTCGACTACACCCGCGAGATCGCGCTGACACATTCGCACGGGCTCGGCGAGACGCTCTTGCTCGAGCGTGGCGGCGAGGTGGGTGCGTTCGCGATCTGTCACTACGTTCCGCTCGTTCACGGGAGAGTGCGCGAGGAGATCCGCGTTCTAAAGATTGTCGCGCGCTCCGCCGCCGATGTGGATGAGCTTGTCACGCAGCTCTGCGAGTACACCCGCAGCGCCAACGCGAAGCGCGTGGCCGTCAGGGTTCAGAGCGAATACGACGAGGTGTATCGTCTCCTCATTCAGCGGGGCGCGAGAGTGCGATGGACAGATCTGCGAATGGCCCTCGCCGGATTCGGCGAGAGGATGCCAGCCTCGGGCATCGTGCTTTCGAACTGGGAGATCTAGCCCGGCTAGTGACGCTTGAAGAGCGAACCGAGCGCCGATGACGCGGTGATTCTCCGCAGGTACTGAAGATCGTCGGGCGCGAACGGCGCCGGAGTTATGCCGAACACCTCGGTGATCGCATTGTTCTGAACCGTATTGTCGAGACTGAGCAGCGCGAGCAGAGACGTCGTCACAGGCGGATTGGGAAGCGCTTTCGTCGCGAGGGCGATAAGCGGACGCAGTGCGCTGACCGGTACTGCGACCAGATGCCGCGACACCCCCATCGCCGCGAGAATGCGCTCAGTCATCTCCCTCAATGAAAGAGGCGTGGGTCCACCAAGCGAGTAAACGCCGCGCCGCGTCGCCTGCTTCTCGAGCGAAATGCGCACTGCCGCAGCGACATCGCGAACGGCAATTGGCTGGAACCGGGCGCGTCCGCCATCAGGCAGAGGGAAGACTACTGGGCTGAGACGCACTAGTCTCGCCAGGACGTTTACGAACTCGTCTTCGGGCCCGAAGATCACGGACGGCTTGAGAACCGTGTGCGATAGGCCCGACGCGACGACCGCATCCTGCGCCAATCCCTTGCTGCGAAGGAATTCGTGGGGAGAAGTGCTGTCAGCTCCATTCTGCGACATATAGATGAAGCGGTCGATTCCAGCCACCCGCGCCTGCTCGATCAAGTTGACGGTTCCGTCAGTGTTGACGTCGGCGTACCCCTGACCTGAGCGCTCGATCGCGACGGCCGCGAGATGAACGACGCTACCGCAGCCGGCGATCGCCTTCGCAATTGATTCGACGTTACGAATGTCACCGACGTGGAGTTCGACCGGCAGATGCGCGAGACGCATCGCCCCCTTCGACGGGTTTCGCACCAGGGCGCGGACTTTCCAGCCCTTCTTCGTCAGCTCCTCACAGGCGTGACGTCCGACCAGTCCGGCCGCGCCGGTGACGAGCACCGGTTTCGTGCGCAGAATCGAGACAGCATCAGGCTGCTCGGCGACAGCGACAGTCGCTGAGTGTTTGAACTCAGGCGTCGGTGCGCCTCCGCTCAGACCTTCGGTCGTCTTCCGGCCCGGTGGGTGCCGCGGATCGCGATGCGGTAGATGAGAAGAAAAACGCCGAGCGTGAGGAGAACGTGGATCCAGCCCGGCGCGTCGCCACGAAATGTGACGACACCCCAGACGATCAACATTCCTACTGCAGTAATGATTCCCAAATCCATTTTAATTATCGTTGACGGTGGTTTGCACGAAACCTAAATTGCGAACAGAAGAAAGCAGCATCCTGTCGGGGCGGAGAGCTCACTTTTTGAGCCAACAAGTCCTTCGGGTGGGTTCGATAAGCTTTGCTGACGTCACGCCCCAGTGCGGGGACGACGGAAGGCAGGGTGAGGACCTCATACATTCGACTGGGCTTCAAAAAACCTCTCCGTTCCCTCTTTAGAAGAAGCTCCGCCGGCGGCGGGGCTTCTTCGTTTCGGATATCTTACGATAACTATGCCCACCGTGACAGTAACCCGCCGAGTCCGGTTCAACGCCGCCCACCGCGTCCATAACCCGGCCCTCAGCGACGAGGAAAACGCCCGCCTCTTCGGAAAGTGCAATAACCCGAACTGGCACGGGCACAACTATACCCTCGACGTTTCGGTCGAGGGAGGGATCGACCCAACGACCGGTTACGTCTTCGACCTAGCCAAGCTGAAACTGGTGGTGGAGAAAGAGATTACCAGTCTGGTGGAC
The DNA here is from genome assembly GCA_046599115.1 of Gemmatimonadaceae bacterium. Taxonomy (GTDB): domain Bacteria; phylum Gemmatimonadota; class Gemmatimonadetes; order Gemmatimonadales; family Gemmatimonadaceae; genus UBA4720. The sequence continues at coordinate 4,863 of JBKJHG010000024.1, read as the reverse complement.
CACCGGAACTTCAATCTCGACGTTCCGTTCATGAAAGACATCATCCCTACTTCCGAGAACATCGTCGTCGCGTTCTGGAACATTCTGCAGCCGCGCCTGGTGCCCGCCAAGCTCAAGCGGCTCGTGATGTGGGAGACCGAGAACAACTATGTCGAATACGAAGGATAATAAGGAGCTGGAGGACATCGTCCGCCGGCAGCTCGAGCTGATCGGCGAGGATCCGTCCCGCGAAGGACTCGCGCGCACGCCCGCCCGGGTAGCCGCGTCGCTAAAATTCCTGACGCAGGGATACGGGACCGATGCGCGGACCGTCATCGGCGAAGCGATTTTCGAGGAGAAGCACGACAACATGATTATGGTCCGCGACATCGAGCTGTATTCGATGTGCGAGCACCATATGCTGCCGTTCTTCGGGAAGGCGCACATCGCCTACATCCCGAACGGGAAGATCGTCGGGCTCTCGAAGCTGCCCCGCATCGTTGACCTGTTCGCCCGCCGCCTGCAGGTGCAGGAGCGGCTCACCGATCAGATCGCCGAGGCGATTTGCGCCGTGCTTAATCCGCAGGGATGCGGCGTCGTCATCGAGGCTTTTCACCTCTGTATGATGATGCGCGGGGTGCAGAAGCAGAACTCGAAGACGATCACGTCGGCGCTGCGCGGAAGCTTTCTCAAGGACCCGAAGACGCGTGACGAGTTCCTCCGACTCGCCCACCACAACTCCGGATCGTGAGCGCGAAGCGGCTCGAAGGGCTGAACGCCGTCATCACCGGCGGCTCGCGCGGAATCGGCGCCGTCACCGCAGCGGCGCTGGTGAATGAAGGGGCGCGGGTGATCTCGCTCTCGCGCTCCGGGGGCGAAAAACAGCCGGGAATCGACCACGTCAACTGCGACGTGACGAAGGCCGAGAGCGTCGTCGCCGCGGCGACGGGCGTAGTGAAGTCATTCGGTGCTTCGCCTGACATCGTCATCAACAATGCCGGAATCTTTCAGGTGGCTGCGCTCGGCGAGATGGACCCGGGAGTGTTCGCCGAGGTGGTCGGCACCAATCTGTTCGGGCCATTTCACATCGTAAACGCGTTCCTTGCCGGAATGCTGAAGCGCGGCCGCGGCCACGTGATCAGCATCGGCTCGATCGCCGATGAAGTTGCGTTTCCCGAGAACGGCGCGTACTCGGCGGCGAAATTCGGTCTCCGCGGCCTGCACCAGGTGATGCGCGCCGAGCTGAAGGGAAAGGGAGTCCGCTCGACTCTGATCTCGCCGGGCAACGTTGACACGAGCCTTTGGGATCCGCACCTCGATGACGAGAGGAACGCGTCAAAGTTTCCCGCCCGGAGCGGAATGCTTCGCCCGCAGAGCATCGCCGACGCGATAATCTTCGTTCTCACGCTGCCCGATGCGGCGAATGTTGACGAGCTTCGCATCACGCCCGCCTAAGACGTGTTCATCGAGCTTGTCGAGCTGCTGCGATGCATTCGCGCGCACGACGAGAGCTGGCTGGTGGCGTCGATCGGAGAAATGCGTGATCGCTCGATCCGGACGGGGATCCTCGGCTGTCCGGTTTGCGGAGCGGAATATCCGGTGCGCGATGGTATAGTCGATTTCACCGGCGGCGCGCCGCAGCGGCCCGCGAACGCGCCGGAGTTGAGCGGCGAAGAGATGGCGATGCGCGCCGGCGGTTTCCTGAATCTCGGCGAAGGGGGCGGCGTAGTCGTGCTCGGCGGAGCGTGGGCATCGGCCTCGCGCGAGCTCACCGAACGCGTTGACGCCCGGGTGATCGCCGTCAATGCTACAGCCGGCGTTCAGGATTCGGCAGCAATTGGAATCGTGCTGGCATCCGACGTGATCCCCCTCGCGAAGGGATCGTGCGCCGGAGTCGCGCTCGATGAGACATTCAATCACTCCGCGATCTTGTCAGCTCAAAGCGTCCTCCGTCCGCGAGGGCGGCTCGTCGGTCCCTCGTCCGTTCTCCCGCCGTCCGGCGTCGTGCTGATCGCTGAGGACGAAAAACTGTGGGTAGCCGAGAAGCCTCCTGAGATTACGAATCTTCGTAGAGGGAATCGATAAGCGGCTTGTATTGCTTGTCGACGACGCGCCGCTTCACCTTCTGAGTAGGAGTCAGCTCCCCGCGCTCGAGGCTGAAGTCGTGCTCGAGGAGGCCGACCTTCTTCGGCATCTCGAAGTGCGCGACTCCTTCCAGCTGTGAGAAGACTTCCTTCTCCATCTTTTTCTGGATCGTCTGCATTTTCAGGAGCTGGGCGCGGTCGGTCCATATGATGTGGTTGCGCATCGCCCACTTCTCGAGCTGATCGAAGTTCGGGACGACGAGGATCGCCGGGAACTTTCGCTTGTCGCCGATCATCACCGCCTGGGCGACGTACTTGTTCGTCTTGACTTTGTTTTCCATCGGCTGCGGCGCGATGTTCTTTCCGCCGGCGGTGACGATGATGTCCTTCTTTCTGTCGGTGATCGAGAGATAGCCGTCGTTCAGCTCGCCGATGTCGCCGGTGTGGAACCAGCCGTCGGAGTCGATCGCCTCTTGCGTTGCGTCGGGTTTGTTGAAGTAGCCTTTCATCACCTGCGGGCCGCGGGTGAGAATCTCGCCGTCGGCGGCGATCATAACTTCGGTTCCGGCGATGGGCTTTCCGACCGTACCGATGCGAAACTCTTCCGGCGTGTTGACCGTGATTACCGGCGACGTCTCGGTCAGTCCATAGCCCTCGAGAATGACCAGGCCGGCAGCGTAGAAGAACTTGTTGATGTCCGGCGAAAGCGGCGCGCCGCCGGAAACGAAATACCGGAGCCGTCCTCCGGTGCGCGCCTTCAGCTTAGAGAATACCAGCTTCTGCGCCAGAGCGTATTTCCGCGCCAGCAGACCGCCGGGCTCGCGTCCGGCGAGCTTCTCGTCGGCCCATTTGTCAGCGACGCCCTTTGCCCAGAAGAAAATCCTTTTCTTCACCGAGCCCCCCGAGAGCGCAGTCTCGAGAATCCGCGCGTACATCTTCTCATACAGGCGCGGAACAGAGAGCACGATCGTCGGCTTCACCTCCGCCATATTGACCGGCACCGTGTCAATGGACTCGGCGTACGCGATGGACGTTCCCGTCGCGATCATCATATAGTGGCCGCCCGTCCGCTCGAAGATGTGCGAGAGCGGAAGGAAGCTCAGGGAAACGTCGTGGCCATCGAACGGAATCTTGTCGCGCACCGACATCACGTTGGAAAAGATGTTGTCGTGCGTGAGCATCACGCCCTTCGGCTCGCCGGTGGTGCCCGAGGTGTAGATGATCGTCGCAATGTCGTCAGGCGCGACGGCGAGAGCGCGGTCCTTATAGCCGGAGATTGCGGCGGGTGACTCATCGCCGGCGCCGCTGAGCTCGAGCTGGTCGAGAGTCATATCGGCGAGTCCTTGCAGCTGATCGAAGCCAATCACGAAACGCAGGGCGGGGAAGGACGCCGCCGCGGTCTTTCGCAGCCCGGCGATTTTCTCCGCCTGCTCGCGATTGGAGACGAAGATTCCTACCGCGCCCGAATTCCTGAGGATGTACCCGATCTGGTCGGCGGGGAGCGTCGGATAGATCGGAACGTCTGCGACCCCCGCCGTCAGGCACGCGAAATCCGCAATCGCCCACTCGGGACGGTTCTCGGAGAGAATTGCGACGCGATCGCCGTGTTGGGCGCCGAGCTTGGCGAGACCAGTCGCGGCGCGCCGAACGCGCAATTCGAGCTCGCGGTGCGAAATCGGCTTGTAGCTCCCGCCGATCTTGACCTGAAGCGCGTCGGGGCGGTTGAACTTCGAAACGGCTTCGAAGAAAAGGTGATTGAGCGTGCCCGGCACCGGGCGCTGTCCACCGCTTGCCTGCATCAGACCACCTCAGCCTTTACGGTTTGCGTGGCTTGAAAACCACCACGAGACGAACGGGCCCTCCCTTCACGACCGCGCCGCGATATTTCGCCGTGGCGTTGAGTATGATCGAGTCGCTGGCATTAGCCACGAATGCCGGCGCCGTAGCGTGCAGCCGAATGCGTCTTCCCGCAAGGCCGCTCACATCGGTTGTGTCCACGCGCGACTTGCGGCCGTTGTCGTCCACCAGATCAGCGATCGCTGCGCTCGACGCGGAGGCGATGGCGAAGCTCACCAGATAGGTCGCGATGGCCGAATCCACGCCCGTTTTCCCGTGCCGCAGTGAAACTGTCACTGCTTTCGAGAGGTTCAGCGTACTGTCCAGCAGCGAGTAGAGAATGGTATCGCGCGCGATCGTGGCGAACATCGTATCAGGGCGAAGCGTGACGGCGAGAAACTGCTGCGCCTGGATGTCACCGACCGTCGCGATGATGCGCGCCGGGGTAGAGCGGAGGCTGTCGCCGCGAATTACGCCGGTGATGCTGTCCACCGTCACGCCGCGATTGGCGGTCGAGTAACGCACGCGGGGGCCGGCGACGACCGCGCCCTCAAAGTTGTATGCGGTGACGTGGGGCAGCGCTAGCGCGCCGGTTGAATCCCGCAGCGAATCTCCGATTACCACCGACGGCGACGCGAGCGTGTCGAACTGGATCGAAAGGATTTCGTTCTTTGTGCCGGTGACGTCGGTGCAGGCGAGAGCGAGCGTTGCCGCGCCGGCGCAAGCGGCGAGGATCCTCCTCACGCCATCCTCTCGGTGAGAATCGTCGAGAGATTCACGTAGGCCTGCGCGGCTGGATCTGCGGGAGTCCTGACGACCACCGGAAGACCGGCGGCAAAGGCGTCCGCGGTAGCGATGGTGCGCGGAATCATTATGTCGAAGACGATGTTCGATGGCAGGTTTTTCCGCACGTAGTCCACGACACGCGCGCTGGCCGCGCTCTCCGGGTCGTACATCGTCATCA
>JBKJHG010000011.1:0-8629 GCA_046599115.1 Gemmatimonadaceae bacterium | reverse complement strand
GGCGGTTTTGAATTCCGGCGACTCGATCAGCTCGCGAAACGCGACCATCTCCGATGTCGGATTCGGAACCTCGACACCGACGGCGCCCTTCCCCGGAATGGGCGCCACGATGCGAATGCTCGGCGCGCGCATCGCCAACGCGAGATCGTTGGAGAGATTCGCGAACTGCCGCACCTTCACTCCCGCCGCGGGTGCGATCTCGAACTGAGTTACGGTCGGTCCGGTCGTGCGGCCGGTAAGCTCGCCTTCGACGCGGAAGGTGCGGAGCGCGTCCATAAGCTTCACACCCATTGCATCGAGCTCGCGCTTTCCCAACTCGGCGTTCCGCGGCGGAGGCGGAGACAGCAGCTCGACCGGCGGCAGCTCGTCGTCGCCGATGTCCACCGCATCCATATCGGCAGCTCCGATGGCGGCGGCGATGCGCTCGTCGTTGGCGGCGGTCGCGGCGGCCTTGGTCTTTTTTTCCTTTTTCTTTTTGGGCGCGAAGACTTCCTCGCCGAGCGGCTCTGCTTCCACCGGCTCGTCCATCAGCGTCGGGTCGAGGGCGGGCATCTCTTCAGGCGGCGGTTCGAGCAGCGCGGCGAGAGACTTTCTTTCTTTCCCGTCGACGACGGTCGCGTCGATCTCTTCCATCTCGTTCAGCGGAGTCGCGACGACGGGGCCGGTAATCGTCTGATGACGCGCGCCGACGACGGCGCGGACCGGATTCCATCTCAGCGTGATTGCCATCAGCACGCTCAAGCTGAGGGCGAGAATGATCCACGCGCCCGCGGGGCCGCCGAACTGGAGCAGATAAAAAGCAGTAAAGCTTCCCCAAAGACCCGACCACAGCGATTGATCGCGCACTCCGCCCTCGGCGACGCCGATCGCGATCGGAACGAGCACGACGAGCCCGAGGAGAAACGCCATCCACAGCCGGTCGGTGCGCTGGTCGAGACGGCCAAATACGCGAAGCGCGTGAGCCGCGGCGGCAATCGGAAGGAGCGCCGCCGACGGCCAACCGAAGAACTGAACCATCGGGCCGGCGAGGAGCGAGCCTGCCCAGCCGAACGACGACCGGTAATCTCCGCCGCGCAGCGCGGCGATTCCCTCGGCGATTAGAGCACCGCCGAGGAAGAGTGCGAAGAGAAGAAGAGCGATCCCCCACAGCTCGCGCCGCAATGCCGAACGGCGCGGGTTGGCGCTATCTGGCTCGTTCGGGTCCGAGTCTTGTGATCTGCCGTTCCTGGAAGATCGGGACAACAGGGAAAGAATCCACGGACGCCGCGACGGCGAGATCTTCTGAGAATCCCGCTGCTGAGAGCGCTTGGCCGTGGCTCGACTCTTCGAAGATTTTCGCGACGTTGTCGCCATACTTCCGGGCAATGAGTGCCGACGCGGTGGCCGCGTCGTTCAACACTACTGAAGCAAGCCGCTTCGGGATCGCGCGCACGTACCTGCCCGCGCACGCGGAATCCTCAAGGGAAAAATTGCCCTCATTCCCCGCGCAGACAATGGTAATGTCGGCATTTGCACGCGCCGCCGCACGCAGCATCGCGAGAACGGCGGAAAAATTCACGTACGAAGCGACCACTACGTCGCGCGCGCCCTGGACTCCGAGCAGCGCCTTGGTGCCGTTGGTGGTCGTGATGAGCACCGTCTGTCCGGCGACCGCTTCGGTCGTGAAACGCTGCGGTGAATTCCCGAGTGCGAAGCCGGAGATCGGCATCATCTTCTGCTCCCCAGCGAGAACGACCTCGCCCTTCTCGAACGCCTTCGAGCGCGTCATCGCGTCTTCGGCGCTCTCGAGCGGAATGACGCTCTTCGCATCGTTTGCCAGCGCGACTGCGATGCTCGTCGAGGCGCGAAGCACGTCAATTACGGCGACGACCCTGCCGGCGACGTCCTGCGGCTTCACCTCGGCGGGGGTGAAGAAGACGTCGAGGCGCATCAGGGGACGTCCTTCATCAGCTCGCTTTCGCGCTCGAGGAACTTGGTGTCGATCTTCCCCGACTGGAACGTTTTGTTCGCCATCACCCGGGAGAGAAACGGAATCGTGGTCGTCACACCTTCGATGATGAAGCTGTCGAGAGCGACCTGCATCCTCTTCAGCGCCTCCGGCCTGTCGCTCCCCTGACAGATGAGCTTCGCCAACAGTGAATCGTAGAACGGCGGGACGGTGTACCCCGCGTAGGCGTGTGTGTCGAGGCGCACGCCGGGTCCGCCCGGCGGATGGAAAACGTCGATCCTCCCCGGAGAGGGCTGGAAGTTGCGCGCCGGATCCTCGGCGTTGATGCGGCACTCAATGACGTGGCCGCGGCGCTCGACGGGCATCTTGATGGAAAGCTTCTCGCCGCTGGCGACCCGGATCTGCTCCTTCACGAGATCGATTCCCGTCAGCATCTCCGTCACCGGATGCTCGACCTGGATTCGCGTGTTCATCTCCATAAAGTAGAACGAATTGTCTTCGTTGAGCAGCATCTCGATCGTGCCGGCGCCGACGTAGTCAATGGCCTTCGCGCCCTTTACCGCCGCCTCGCCCATCTCCTCGCGCATCTTCGGCGTGACGGCCGGACTCGGCGATTCTTCGATCAGCTTCTGATGGCGGCGCTGCACGGAGCAGTCGCGCTCGCCGAGGTGAACGACGTTGCCGTGACGGTCGCCCATTATCTGGAACTCGATGTGGCGCGGACGGGCGAGATATTTTTCGACATACACGTCGCCGTTTCCGAATGCAGAAAGCGCCTCCGAGCGGGCGAGTTGGAAAGAGCGCACGAAATCATCGGGATCGGCGGCAACGCGCATCCCCTTTCCGCCGCCACCCGCGGCGGCCTTGATGATGACCGGGAAACCGATCTTGCGCGCGAATACGAGCGCTTCCTCCGGATCTTCGACTCCGCCTTCCGTGCCGGGGATGATGGGAACTCCCACCGCCTGCATCGCGCGCCGCGCCGATGCCTTGTCGCCCATCACGCGGATCTGCTCCGCCGTGGGTCCGATGAAAGTTAGATTCGAAGCCGCGCAGATCTCGGCGAACTCCGCGTTTTCGGCGAGGAATCCATAACCGGGGTGGATCGCGTCGGCGCCGGCGATCTCGGCAGCGGCGATGATGCGCGGGATGTTGAGATACGATTCGCGCGCCGGCGCCGGGCCGATGCAGACGTCGTCGTCGGCGAAGCGGACGTGAAGAGATTCGCGGTCGGCCTCCGAGTAAACGGCGACGGTCTGGACGCCGAGCTCACGGCACGCGCGGATTACTCGAAGCGCGATCTCGCCGCGATTGGCGATGAGGATTTTCTTGAACATCTATACCCGCCGGGCGGTTGGCATCGAAGTCAGCTGCGCACTTCCTGCTTGAAGGTGTCCCACGAGGTGTCGCTGACTCCCTCGACACCCTGGACCCGAAGCGCGAACTCACTCGGACTCGACGAGTAGAAGAGCGCGTTCTCATACGAGATGACGCCCTGCTTGTACCAGTTCATCAGTGATTGGTCGAAGCTCTGCATTCCGTACTGGACGGTGCCTTCCCGAATCAGCTCCGGAATGTTGAGCGACTTGGTCATGTCGCGGATGTTGTCGCGCACTGCGGCAGTGTTGATCAGGACTTCCGTCGCCGGCACGCGGCCCGGCTTGTCGGAGCGCGGCACGAGCCGAAGAGAGACGATCGCCTGCAGCGCGCTCGAGAGCATAAAGCGCACTTCAGCCTGCTGGTGCGGCGGGTAGAACGACAGCACGCGGTTGATCGTCTGCGTCGCGTCGGTCGTGTGGAGCGTGGAGAAAACGAGGTGGCCGGTGTCGGCCGCCTTGAGCGCGGTATCCAGCGTCTCGAGGTCACGGATTTCACCGACGAGGAGCACGTCGGGATCCTGGCGTAGCACCCGGCGCAGCGCCTGGCCGAAGCTGCCGGTGTCGGTTCCCACTTCGCGCTGATTGATGTGGCTCTTCATATCGCGATGCAGAAACTCGATCGGATCTTCGATCGTGATGACGTTCGCGTGGCGGTTCTGATTGATGAATTGGATCATCGATGCCAGCGCGGTGGATTTTCCCGAGCCGGTGATTCCCGTCACCAGCACGAGCCCGCGCGGGCTCATCGCGATTTTCTCGCACACCGGCGGCAAGTTCAGCTCCGCGATCGTATTCGCCTGGAAGGGCACGGTGCGGAACGCGAACGCGATCGTCCCCCGCTGCTGATACGCGTTGACGCGAAAGCGGCCGATGCCGGGAACACCGAACGCGAAATCCGATTCCTTGTCGTCGGCGAATTCCTGGAGGTGCTTCGGCGGCATAATCTGCTCGGCGAGCGCCTTGAGGTCGTCCGGCTTGAGCGGCGGCACTTCGAGTGACTCCATATGCCCATCAATGCGGAGAGTCGGCGGACGCCCGACCTTCAAATGAAGATCGGATGCGTTCCGCTGCACCATCTGCTGGAGTACGGCCCGATAGTCGAACGAGCCCGCAGTGGCGGCGGGATCACCCATTCGGATCTATGCGGAAAAGGACTTGGCCGTACTCGACCGGGTGCGCGCTCTCGGCGGTGAGCTCCTTCACGACGCCGTCGAACTCGGACTCGATCTCGTTCATTATCTTCATCGCTTCGATGATGCAGAGGATCTGGCCCTTCGTGATCCTGTCGCCGACGGCGACGTAGGATTTGGCGCCGGGCTCGGGCGCGCCGTAGAAGGTTCCGACCATTGGCGACTTCACTTCCAGCAGATTGCTCTTCGCCGGCTCCGCCTTCGCGGGCGCGGCAGGTGAAGCCGCCGCCGGCGCCGCTGCGATCTGCGGCATCACCACCGGCGCCGCCACCTGCACTGCCCCGCGCTGCTGCGGAGTCTTCGAGATCCGGATCTTCACGCCCTTGTCGGACGATAGCTCGATCGAATCCACGCTCGATTGGTCGAGCATCTCGACGAGCTTTTTGAGGTACCGGAGATCGATCATTGTCATTTCGCGCCCTAGTCGGTATCGGAAGAAAGAGAGCCGCTCAGACTACTTCGAGCAGCTCACGCGTGAAATCAGTCAGAATCTCTGCACCGCTCGCACCGAGGAGAACATCGTCCTCAATGCGCACACCGCCCCATCCCGCACGGTAAATGCCCGGCTCGATGGTGACAACGGCCCCATCGCCAAGCGGGGCCTCGATGGTCCGGGCGAGCCTCGGCGCTTCGTGCACTTCAAGGCCCAGTCCGTGGCCGAGGCTGTGCCCGAAGGCCTCCCCGTAACCCCTGTCCTCAATGTAGCGCCGAGCGAGAGCATCGGCATCCTGTCCGCTCATACCGGCTTTAACGCGACCGGAGGCCTCGGCGTTGGCGCCCCTGACGATCTCATAGATGTCCCGCTGCTCGCGGGTCGCCGAGCCTAAGACTACGGTACGCGTGAGATCGGAGCAGTACCCGCCGCATTGCGCCCCGAAGTCGAGCAGCAGGAACTCGCCGGACCGGACAACTTTTTTTGACGGACGGGCGTGCGGCAGAGCGGCGCGCTCGCCGGACGCGACGATGGGAGAGAACGGCGCCTCCTCACTCCCCTCATCGCGGAGCGCTTTTTCGAGGATGCCCGCGATCTGCAGCTCGCTGAGGCCGGTCTTCACCGATTCGAGCGTTTTCGCCAACGCGCGCGTCGCCATCGCGCCGGCGCAGCGGATGAGCGCGACCTCATCGGCGTCCTTGATCTCACGCAGCGCCTCGACGAGACCGATCTGCGGGCGCCACTGCCATCTCGTACCGTCGGTAAGCAGGCGCTGAAAGTCACGGTGGATGATGTGCGCAGATTCAAACCCGATGACTTCGATCCCGGAGATCGTCTGAAGCAGCGACCACAGTCCCACCCATAGACTCGACGGCTCGATCTTCACGCGGGCGAAATCGCCGACTTCGTCCTCGACCTGCGTCTCGTAGCGGAAGTCGGTGACGAGTTGAAGATCCTTCGACGTGACGAGAAGGAGCGCGCTCGATCCGGAGAAGCCGGTGAGATAGCGGACGTTCGGAATCGCGAGAACGAGCAGCGCGTCAATGTGACCGATGCGCATCGCGTCGCGGAGAGCGTCGAGTCGCTGCGGCCTGCGGTCAGCCAACCGCGGCCTTCTTTTTCTCGAGCGATCTAACCAGGCCGCGGAGCGCAAGCTCGTACGTGTATGACCCGAACCCGGCGATCACTGCGACTGCGGCATCGGCCAGCGCCGAGCGGCGTCGCTCCGGCTCGCGGGCGTAGATGTTCGTGAGATGCACCTCGACGAAGGGGATGCTCGTCCCAACAAGCGCGTCGCGAATGGCGAGGCTGGTGTGGGAATACGCTCCGGCGTTCACGAGCGCGCCGTCAACGCGGCCGTGAAGCGCGTGGATCGCGTCAACGAGCTCTCCCTCTCCATTGTGCTGCTTGAAGAGAATCGTCGCGCCGAGCTCGCTCGCCACTGCTTCGAGATTTTTCTCGATGTCGGCCAGCGACTCGTTTCCGTACAGGGCCGGCTCCCGCACTCCGAGAAGATTCAGGTTCGGCCCGTTGATGACGACGATTTTCATCAGCCGGTCAGCCCGTCGAGCCAGGCGCGGAAAGTAGCAACGTCCTCTTCAGATTCCTTGCCGCCTGTTGCGGCGGCGAGCGACGCTTGAGTGTCGGGTGAGGGCGACGCTGCGGCGCCGAAATGTCCAAATGCACCCGCGAGTGCGGCCGCCGCGCGCGCGTCTTCTTCGCCGTCCGCGCTTCCGTTGGCGCGTGAGCTCGGGCGGCGCCGTCCGATGCTGGCGAAGAATTCGCGCACGCTCATAGGGGCGGCGACGAATTCCGCAGGCGGCTCTACTTCCAGCGGCGGTACTTCCGGAGGCGGCGATTCTGGAGTTGCCTCGGAGATGGACTCGTCACGGCGCGCCTCGATGAGTGGCGGCTCCTCGACCTCGGCCTCCGGAGCAGCTGACGCGTCGAGCTCGGCGAGCCGGCTGCGGAGCCGCTCGTCATCGGGGCGGAGCGCGACCAGCTGCTGTAAGACGTTCACTGCGCGATCGCGGAAGCCTTGCGCGAGATAGAGCTCGGCCATCGTCTCAGTGACGAACGCCTGCGGCGGAGGCACGGGGTAGCCCAGCTCCTCTGACAGGAGATTGTCCTCTTCCTCCGAATGGAACGGGTCAGGCTCGGGAGCTTGCGTTGCCGGTTCCGTTGCAACTTCCGCCGGCGCGGTCGCGGATTCTTCCGTCACCGCGTGCGCTGCTTCAGCGCCGGTCTGATCGACGTCCGTCGCCGCCGGCGGCTGCGCTTCGGTGGCGGCGTCGATCTCGTTCACGAGCGCGACGACGGTGGCGTCGTTGGGATCGATCTCGAGAAGTTTTCCGTACCATTGCCTCGCTGCGGCGGTTTCGCCGTCGCGGAGGGAGAGGTCGCCGAGGTGCTTCAGTGCGACGAGGTTCTCTCGGTCCATCGCCAGCGCGTTCTCGAACACGGTGCGCGCCTCGTCATACTCGCCTCCCGCAAAAAGCGCCTGTCCATAGACGATTTGTCCGCTCATGTGGCTGGGCAGCTGGCTGAGGTGGGCGCGACAGATCGCGATCGCCTGGTGGGGATTGCCGGCCTTGCGGTACTCGTTCGCGAGAGGCGCAAAGTAGCGCCGCGGGTTCTCGATGAATTTTTGTTCGAGCTCGTCAATCCGGCTGGTGCCGTCCATCCACGCCTCTTAATTGAGTGCGGAAACGCCTTTTTCCGGGGAACGGGACAAGATAGCCGCCCCCGGGCCGACTTGCATTAACAGTACCCAAACTCATAGCTTGTAAGGCTATACGCCACCCACCGGCGCGCCGATTTATCCTGTGCCGAACAAGGAGTAGCTCCTCTTGCTGCAAGCGATGCGGGCTTCCGCAAAATACATCTGGATCATAATCGTCGTTCTGTTTGTGGGCGGCTTCCTTCTGGCGCAAACGTCCGGCCTGCTCGGAACCAGCCCCGTCACCAGCACGACCGCCGTCGCGACCGTGAACGGCGAGGACATTCTCGCCACGACGTGGTACCAGGCGACGCAGAACCTCGAGCAGCAACAGACGCAGCAGAGCGGGCGCAGCGTGTCGCTGGACGAGCGTGACCGCATCGCGGACCAGGCGTTCGAGCAGCTCGTCAGCGACGCTCTCCTCCGCCAGGAATTCAAGCGGCGCGGAATCATCGTGACCGACGACGAGATCCGATCGGCGGCGATCAACAATCCCCCGCCGCAGCTGATGCAGAGCCCCGACCTCCAGACGGACGGCCGGTTCGATCCGGAGAAGTACAAGCGCTTCCTCAGCAGCTCGGTGGCGAGGCAGGAAGGACTCCTCGTCCAACTGGAGCAGTACTACAGGAGCGAGATTCCGAAGGAGAAGCTCTACGACCAGGTGGCCGTGGATGTGTATCTGCCCGACACGCACCTGTGGGAGCGCTACCGCGACAGCCACGACAGCGCGCAGGTCTCGTTCGTCGTTTTTTCCCCCGACAGAATTCCCGACAGCGAAGTATCCGTCAGCGACGACGAAGTGCGCGCGTACTATGACGCGCACAAGAAGGACTTTGAGCGTCCCTCCCGCGCGAAGCTTTCGTTCCTAACGATCCCGCGCCAGGTGACGCCGCCCGACAGCGCGGCCGTTCGCGCTCACGCGCTCGCCCTCCGCGCGAGAATCATCGGCGGCGAGAAGTT
>JBKJHG010000208.1:0-9303 GCA_046599115.1 Gemmatimonadaceae bacterium | reverse complement strand
CCGGGGAAAATACCTAACTTTGTCCCGACTCTGTCAGGAGAGCTCATATGAACCGGTTCCTTCGAATCGCCGCCGTGCTCGCTTGCATAGCGCCACGCATCGCCGCCGCCCAGTCGGGCCTCACCTACGACTTCACGCTCAACGAGAAGATCGACGGTCAGCGTCAGACCAGCACCGGGCACGCCGCTGTCACGCCGACCAGCGTGCGGATGGATTTCTTCGGTAAATCATCGCTGGGGAAAATCGGGCAGACCGAGCTCAGCGATTCGATGTCGGTCATCCAGGCGGATACGGGTGCGAAGAGGCTGCTGACTCTCATCAACCATCGCGATCGCCAATACGTTCAGTTCTCGCCGTCGGCGATGATGGCGAAGATGCAGGATGCGATGAAGAGTATGTCAGGAATGCCGTCGATGGATTTCACCGGAAGCTCGGTGATGGTAGACAGCCTCGGCCCTGGCGGAGAAATCGCCGGCTACAGCACGCTGCTCTACAGAATGAATATGACGATCAAAGTCAGCGTTGGTGGGCAGCCGGTTGGCGAGCAGAATATGCTCGCAGACTACTATATCGCCCCGGAGCTCAGGGATTTCGCCGTCGGCAGCGCGATACTCGGCGCCGCTTCCGACGAATCGGTCTCACTTCCGGGGATTCCAAAAGCGTTTACCGAACAGCTCACCACCGCCGTGAAGCGTATCGGAACCGCGATGGCGGTCAAGATCACGCTCGACGGACGGAGTAGTATGATGGGCACCGGCTCGATGCGCACGCAGGCGCTGGAGATGTCGAACATCCACAAGGCTGACGTTCCTGCGACGGCGTTTGCGGTTCCCGTCGGCTACAAAAAGATCGTTCCGAAGGGAATGGAAAAGTTGATGTAGCCAGAGCCGCGAACCAAGCTCGACTCAATGTCTAAAAGCTTACAATCTCTTCGTAAGCCTTCTTGAAGTCCTCGACCTGCGGCAGGATTGCATCTTCCAGCCGCGGAGCATAGCCGACGAACGTATCAGCAGACGCCACGCGCCGGACCGGCGCGTCGAGCCACGCGAAGCACTCATCGGCGATCGCCGCCGAGATCTCGGCGCCGTATCCCCACGAGAGGGAATCCTCGTAGGCGACGATCACGCGCGAAGTCTTCTTCACCGATGTGAACACCGCTTCGCGGTCCCACGGATTGAGCGAGCGCAGATCAATCACTTCCACGTTGATGCCATTCTCCGCCACCGCGTTCGCCGCTACCAGCGCGCGCTGAACCGTGGCGCCGTATGTCACCACCGTGACATCGGTTCCTTCGCGAACGGTCTTCGCCTTCCCGAACGGAATCATGAAGTTCTGGCCGGGATACGCGCTCTTGTTGTACGTCTGCCGGTAGAGATGCTTGTGCTCGAGGAACATCACCGGATCCTCGCAGCGAATGGCCGTGCGCAAAAGCCCGTTCGCGTCGAGCGCGTTTGACGGACAAACGACTCTCAAGCCGGGACAGTGCGTGAAGAGCGAGGCCCCTGTCTGCGAATGGTAGATTGCGCCGCGGATGTATCCGCCATAGGTGACGCGAATCACGACCGGTGACGAGAAGTTGTTGTTCGACCGCCAGCGCATCGTCGCCAGCTCGTCTCTGATCTGCATGTACGCGGGCCAGATGTAGTCGAAGAACTGGATCTCGACGACCGGCTTGAATCCACGCGCGGCGAGACCGATCGCGCGGCCGACGATATTCGCCTCGGCCAGCGGCGTGTTGAACACTCGCACGCCCCCGAACTCCTTCTGCAATCCCCAAGTGACGGCGAAGACGCCGCCCTTTCCTTTCACCTTGCCGAGGTGCTCTTCACGAGAGACGTCAGCGACGTCCTCGCCGAAGACGAGAATTTTGGGATCGCGCCGCATCTCGTCCTTGAGGCAGGCGTTGAGCAGGTCCACGATTGTCGTCGGCTCGCCGGCGTACTGCGGTTCGTCCTCGGTGTCGAACTGCTCGCTAGTCGGATCCACCGTCGGCGAGTACACGCCGAACTGAATCGTCTCCGGGCCGGGCTGCTCCTGCGAGAGAGCGTCGTCGGTCGCGGCGAGAACGACTTCGTCCACCTCTTCCAGGATCTTCTTGAGTTGCTCTTCCGTCGCGTGGCCTTCGGATACCAGCCACTTCGGGAACACCGTCACCGGATCGCGTAGCGCATCCTGCTCGCGTTCCACTGCGGGACGGTACTTCGTCTCGTCATCGGAAAGCGAGTGCGAGTACGGGCGAATGACCTTGGCGTGAACGAGCGCCGGCCCCTTCCTCTCTCTCGCATACGTCACCGCGCGTGTCATCGCGTCGTAGCTCTTCAGCAGATCGCACCCGTCAACTTCTTCGATGTAGAAGTTCGGGAACGAGCGAACGAGCTTCGAGATATTTCCCCCCGTCGTTCCAACTTCCACAGGAACAGAGATCGCGTAGCCGTTGTCCTCGACGAGGTAAACCGCTGGCAGCTTGAGATTCGACGCGGTGTTGAGCGATTCCCAGAACTCGCCTTCGCTCGTCGTGCCGTCACCGGTGGTGATGAGCACGACCTCGTCCTTCTCGAAACCTTCCGTGATGTTGAGAAGTTTCGCGCGCATCGACGCTTCCGCGCATCCGACTCCCTGCAGGAACTGCGTTCCTGTAGGCGACGACGCCGAAACGATGTTGTAGTCCTTGTGGCCCCAGTGGCTCGGCATCTGCCGTCCGCCAGACGCCGGATCGATCGCCGCACCGACCGCCTCGTACAGCATCTCCGCCGGCGTCACGCCGAGCGATAGACAGAGCGCGCGATCGCGATAGTAGGTGTAGAACCAGTCGTACTTCGACTTCAGCACCATCCCTGCGGCGGTGAGAATCGCCTCGTGCCCCGCGCCGGAGATCTGGAAGAAGATCTTGTTCTGGCGCTTGAGCCCGACTTCCTTGTCGTCGATGCGTCTTGAGAGCAGCATGTTGCGGTACGCCGCGACCAGCTGCTCGGAGCTCAAGCCGTTCTCGGTCTTCGCGGCTTTCGCCGCGTCTCTTTCAGGAAGGGTTCTGGTAGCCATTTCCGGTATTTGGGGTGCGTCCTGAAATTAGCGGACGAAGGGGGGCCTGGTGCAATACGAAAGGCACACTTTTTCGAAACGTGGGGCTTCTAGTAATCCACCGGGCGTAAGTACGCCTCGCCGATCCCCGTCGCGCTGACCATCGCCACTGTCGGGAGTTTTCTCTTCCAGTGCGTCCCCGACAGGCGCTTTCTGACCAGCTCCACCTTCGCCGCGTCGAAGCCGCGCTCCACGAGCGCGGCGGCGCTGTATCCCGTGACGAGCCAGTTCAGAATCTCGTCGGCCTCCGCATACGCGATTCCGAAATCCCCTTCGTCGGTCTGCCCTTCGATCAGGTCGGCCGACGCCGGCTTTTCTATGATGACACTCGGCACGCCTAGGTATCTCGCCAGCTCCCACACCTGCGACTTGAAGAGATCGCCAAGAGGGTTGATCGGCGGTGAATCGTCGGCGTGCCAGGTGAAATAGCCGAGCAGACGCTCCGTCTTGTTGCCTGTTCCGACAGGAAGCGCGTGGTGCTTCGCTGATTGATCGAAGAGCACGATCATACGCTGCCGCGCCATCACGTTTCCGCGCCGCGCAGGATCAGCCTCGGGCTCGCTCGCCAGATAACCGTCAACCGCGCCTGAGATGTCGATCGTCCGGGACTCGATTCCGAGCGCGTCGATCACCATTTGTGCGTGCTGAAGAGAATCTTTGCTCGACGTGCGATACGGCATTCGAATGCCGATTACGTTTTCCTTTCCGAGCGCCTGCGCCGCGAGATACGCCGTAACAGCGGAGTCCACGCCGCCGGAAAGTCCAATGACGGCCTTCTTGAAACCGCGCCGCTCGAACTCCTCGCGAAGAAATGAGACGAGCCAGCCTTCAGTGAGCTCCCCGTCAACCCCGAGCGGTGCCGGCCCGCCCGATGTCGCCTCCACGCGCATCACCGGAATGTCCGACCCCGGAGGGTTGCCGTTGCTCGACGAGGTTTTCTTCACAACGGGAGGAGCGGCTTTCGCTGACTTGTCCTTGTCGTTCGCAGTGGCGCCGTCGTAGCTGAGAGTGAGTCGCTCTCCGGCCTGAATACGATCCACCGTGCGCATCAGGTGCGGCATCATCGTCTGAAGATCGGTGAGCAGCGGCGCGTCCGTTCTCGCGCGAGTGAGATCCTCAGTGTCGAGAGCTACGCTCATAATGGACTCATCCCACAGCGGCGCCTGCGCGCGCACGTCGCCGTGCGGGCCGGCGACGATCGAGCCGCCGGAGAATGTCTTCCCGCCCTCTGTCCCGACGAGATTCACGAGACAGACAAAAATGCCGTGCTCTTCCGCGATGTCGCGCGCGAGCCGCTCCCATCTCTTCAGATTCGCCGGCACCGCGCCCTCCTCCTCCCGCGGCCATATCCCGCGCGCCGGCGATGCAGAGAGAACGAAGATCAGGTCCGCGCCGTCGAGGGCAGCGACCGTCCCGCTGAGGCTGTGCCACGCGTCCTCGCAGACGAGAATCGCCGCACGCCCCCAAGGCGTGTCGAATGCCCGGATCTCGAACCCGCGGTCCACGAAACGCTCCTCGTCGAACATCCCGTAGGTAGGCAGGAACAGCTTCCGGTGCACGTGCGCGATGACGGGACCCGCGTCGCCGCCAAGGGTCACATAGAGTGCGCTATTATAGAAGGCGTTGTTCCAGACTTCGTAGAATCCGATACAAACATCGAGAGGCCGGGGTGTAGAAACACCTTGGCGATACTGCGCGTCAAGATCACGGGCGAGCGCGCCGGCAGTCATCGCGACGTCGCGAATCCCGCCTTCGACGAAGTAACCGGTGAGCGCAGTCTCGGCGAAAACCGCTACCTGCGGGCGCGGTTCTAGCTGGTCAAGTTGGGAGAATACCTGCGGCAGCCGCGCGAGATTTGATTTGTAGTCGCCTTTTCGCGGCTTGAACTGAACGATTGCCAGATGAACGGAGCCATTCATCACTCAGAAGATTACATGAGGAAGTGCCAGCGGCAACCGCTGAGGGCGCTCCCGTTCATTCTTTTTCTCGCTTCCGCCTCCACCCTCGGCGCCCAGCAGCCCAACGCGGCGGACACCGAGCCGTGGCGGATCGTGAGCCAGCCGCAAGCGTCGCTCGTCATTGCGCGCGACGGCTCGGTCATCGGCGAGATCGGGCAGGAATGGCGCCTGAGCGTGCCGATCAGGTCGCTGCCCCGGTATGTGCCCCAGGCCTTCGTGGCGATCGAGGACAAACGCTTCTATCAGCATAATGGCGTGGACGTCGTCGGCATCGCCGGCGCAATCAAGGACGACATCATTGGCAATCACCGCGGCGCAAGCACGATTACGCAGCAGCTCGTCGGCAACATGCATCCATCCATCATCAGCCGTGCGGACATCAGCATCGGGAGAAAGCTGAAAGAGCAGTCGGCGGCGATCGAGATGGAGAAGCACTACAGCAAGGAACAGATTCTCGAAGCGTATCTGAACCAGATCTCGTTCGGTCACGGCTGGTTCGGAATCGAGGAAGCAGCCCGGCACTACTTCGGAAAGAGCGCGTCGAAGCTTTCTCTAGCCGAGGCAGCGACTCTGGCGGCGATGCCGAAGGGGCCGCCGCTGTTCGATCCGGTGAAGCATCCAGACCGCGCCCGTGAGCGGCGGAATCTCGTGCTCGGCGCGATGGCGGAGCAGGGGTTCATCACCCGCGCCGAAGCAGGTGCGGCGCGGCAATCCGCGCTCGCGACGGTAAAGAATTACGGGGTTCCACCTGCCGCCCAGTACTATGTGAACGTGGTGCGCATTCAGGCGACGCGCGCCGGCATTCCCGTTTCGCAGGGCGGCTACCGCATCTACACTGCGCTCGATCCGGCGCTGCAGCGTGACGCAGTGGCCGCGCTCGAGGAAGAAACGAGTGCGATCGAGTCGCGGCCCGGATACAAGCATCCGTCTTACATCGCCGGCGCTAAATCGGATTATCTGCAGGGGATGGTCGTCGCCATCGAACCAGCGTCGGGCGACGTTCGAGCGCTCGTCGGGGGGCGCGATTACGAGCAATCGCAATTCGATCACGCGATTGACGCGATGCGACAGCCGGGCTCGGCGTTCAAACCGTTCGTGTACGCGGCGGCGATCGAAGACAGTCTCACGCCCCTTACTATGGTTGCGGACACCGCGCTGAGAATCCGTCTCTCGAATGGCGCGACTTACAGTCCACTCAATTCCGACCGGCAGTTTCTCGGGCCACTCACTCTTCGTGAAGCGCTTGCCCGTTCGCGGAATCCTGTCGCGGTGCAGCTCGGACTCACTCTGGGGATGGACAGTATCTCCGCCCTCGCCCGGCGAATGGGAATCAGCTCCCCGATCTCGCCGTACCCGTCGAGCGCGATTGGCGCGTCGGTCGTGCAGCCGCTCGATCTCGTCGCCGCGTACACGACGTTCGCGAATCTCGGAACGGCGGTCGAGCCGAGGTTCATCTACCGCGTCGAGGATCGGAACGGAAAAGTCGTCCTCGCGCGTCCGATGAAAGCGCTCGCTCCGGCAATGGATCCCCGCGCCGCGTTCGTCGTCCGTGACATGATGCGCGACGTCGTGGATCGCGGAACAGCGTCGTCCGTTCGACGCTTCGTTCCGTACAACATTCCCGTCGCCGGAAAAACCGGAACGACGGACGACAACACAGATGTCTGGTTCGTCGGGATGACGCCCGACCTTGTCGCCGGCGTCTGGCTCGGATTCGACCGTCCGACGCCTATCGCATCGAGTGCCGCCGGAGGATCTCTGGCCGCGCCCGTTTGGGGAAAGATGGTCGCGCGGTATTACGGATCGGCGCGCCGTCCGGGTGGCTGGAGTCCGCCCACGGGCGTGATATTCGGAGATTTTGACCGCCTCACCCATCAGCCGGCGACTCCGTTCACGCCACCCGGCCAGCGCTACACCGAATACTTCGTGGAGGGAACGGAGCCGCCATCGCTCCGCGCTGATCTGTGGAAGCTGTTCAGCGACGGGCCGATAATCTTTTAGCTAGGCGACTTCCTTTATCTCGAGCGGTGGTGCTTGCTCGCCCGGCTCCGCCGGGACGAGCGCGATCTCGAGAACCTGGCTCAGCGTTTCCACCGGATGGAACGACAGCGTGTTCCGCACTTCCTCCGGCACGTCCTCGATGTCCGCTTCATTCGCTTTCGGGATGATGATCGTCTTGATTCCTGCGCGGTGAGCGCCGAGCACCTTCTCCTTCAGTCCGCCGATGGGAAGAACTCTTCCGCGCAGTGTGATCTCACCCGTCATCGCGACATCCTGCCTCACCGCGCGCTCCGACATTTCCGACACGAGCGCCGTGGCAATCGCAATTCCAGCCGACGGTCCGTCCTTCGGGATCGCTCCCGCCGGAACGTGAATATGCGCTTCGATCGCGCCGAGTCTGTCCTTCGGAATTCCGAGGGACGCGGCATTGTTCGTCGCGTATGTGAACGCCGCGCGCGCCGACTCCTTCATCACGTCACCAAGCTGTCCGGTGAGAATGAGTGAGACCGGGCCGCCCGGACCCACTTGCTCCGTGTCGCCGGTGCGGGTGCCGTAGTACCTGCGGATTGATGCTTCCACGAACATGATGTCGCCGCCCATTGGCGTGTAATACATACCGGTGGCGATGCCGACTTCACTCACTTCCATAGCGTGCTCGGGGTGCACTCTTGGCCTTCCGAGCAGCTCGCGCACCGACGCGTCGTCAACGGTGTGATTGACTTCCTCGCTCGCCGCGATCTTGCGCGCCAGCTTACGCGCCACCGCGCCGATCTGTCTCTCCAGCTGTCGCACTCCGCTCTCGCGAGTGTAGTGGGAGACGACCGACGCGATCGCACCGTCGGTGAAGACGATGTTCTTGTCGCTCAGCCCCGACTCTTCCAGCTGGCGGGGGAGAAGATACTTCTTGGCGATCTCCGCCTTCTCCCGCTCCGTGTAACCGGAAAAGTCCACCACTTCCATTCTGTCGAGCAGCGGGCCGGGGATGTTCTGAATGAAGTTCGCCGTGGCTATGAAGAGCACCTCGCTCAGATCGAACGGAACTCCGAGATAGTGATCGGTGAACGTGTCGTTCTGCGCCGGATCAAGAACCTCCAGTAGCGCCGATGACGGATCTCCCTGAAACGACGTTCCAAGCTTGTCCACCTCATCGAGCAGGAACACCGGATTCTTCGATCCCGCCTGCTTCATTCCCTGAATGATTCTTCCCGGCATCGCGCCGACATACGTGCGGCGATGCCCGCGGATGTCCGCTTCGTCGCGCGCTCCGCCGAGCGCGACGCGAACGTATTCGCGCCCCAGCGAGCGGGCGATGGATTTGGCGATGGATGTCTTGCCGACTCCAGGCGGTCCGATAAAGAGAAGGATCGGACCCTTCGCCATTGCCTTCGCTTTCGCCTCGGCGCTGTCGGTTATCTGGTCCTTCTCATCTCCTACCGCGAGCGACGGGGTCGCGTCGTCCTTGTCGGCGCGCAGCTTCGCCGCCGGGACTTCGCCGGTCGTCTCCACTTCGCTTGCCAGCTGTTGCGCGCGAAGATGGCGGACGGCGAGAAACTCCAGTACGCGATCCTTGACGTCGGTGAGTCCGTAGTGGTCTTCGTCCAGCACCTTCGCCGCGTGGGTAAGATCGAGCTGATCGTCAGACCTCTTGTTCCACGGAAGCTCGGCGATCCACTCGAGGTACGTGCGAATGACCTGTGCTTCCATTGACTCGCGGCCGGCGCGCTCCAGCCGGCCGAGCTCGCGCTCGACTTCCGCTCGCGCTTCCTTCGGCAAGGTGAGCTTGCTGATCTTCTCGCGCAGTTCGACGATCTCTTTCGATGCATCGTCGTCGCCAAGCTCTTTTTGGATCGCCTTCATCTGCTCGCGCAGATACATCTCGCGCTGCCGCTCGCCAAGCTCTTGCTGGACCTGCGATTTGATGTCTTCCTGCGCCTCGAGCAGTCCGACCTGCCGCTGCACGTGCACCAGCACCTTCCGCAGCCGTTCCTCGACGCTCAGCGTCTCGAGCAGCCCCTGCTTTTCGGGAACGGGAAGATCGATGTATCCGGCGACGAGATCGGCAAATTTCCCCGGCTCGGTGACCGAATCGAGTACCTGATGCACCACTTCTTCGGGCAGCCCCCGGCGCTCGCCGAGCTCGGCCGCGCGCTCCCGTGTCTCCTTTTGGAGAGCGGTAAATGCGGGATCGGTATCGCTGAGAGGAACCATCTCCTCTGCGGGGATGATCACCGCGCTGAGATAGCCGTCGGTGGTCGTATACTGGAGC
>JBKJHG010000158.1:0-51088 GCA_046599115.1 Gemmatimonadaceae bacterium | reverse complement strand
ATCTCTTTTACTCCGGCGTCCGCCCCGCCATCAACGTCGGCATTTCCGTTTCCCGAGTCGGCGGCGCGGCGCAGATCAAGGCGATGAAGTCGGTTGCCGGCCGTCTCCGTCTCGACCTCGCCCAGTACCGCGAGCTCGAAGCGTTCTCATCGTTCGCATCCGACCTCGACGCCGCCACGAAAAAGCAGCTCGAGCGCGGAGCGCGCACCGTTGAAGTCCTGAAGCAGCCGCAGTTCCGTCCGATGCCTGTCGAGCAGCAGGTGATGATCGTTTACGCCGTCACCAATGGGTATCTGGACGCGATTCCGGTCAGCGAGCTCAAGGTTTGGGAGCGCGATTTCCTCGACTATATGAGAACGCAGCTTCCGCAGTTGGGCGAGACGATCAAAACGGGGAAGGAGCTCACTAAGGAGATCGAAGCGGAGTTAAAGTCCGCTCTCGACAGTTTCAACAACTCGCGTTCGACGAAGAAAGCGTAACGAATGGCTAAGGGAAGGGAGTTAAAGGGACGGATCAAGTCCGTGGAAAACACGCGGAAGATCACGCGCACGATGGAAATGGTGGCGACGTCCAAGATGAAGCGCGCGCAGGATCGCGTCGTCGCCGCGCGGCCGTATGCGAATTCGCTCGCCGAGGTGATCGCGAGCCTCTACACGCCCGAGCTGGCGGAGCGCTTTCCGCTCCTGCGCCAGCCGGCGGAGATCAAGAAGGCGGCGGTCGTCGTTCTCACTTCCAATCGCGGATTGGCGGGCGCGTTCAACGCCAACCTGATCAAGGAAGCGCGGAATCTCATCAAGGATCTGGAGGCGAAGGGAATCGCCCCGGAGCTGCACGTCGTCGGACGCAAGGGCCTCGGCTACTTCAAGTACGTCGGGCGTGAAGTGGCGACAAGCCGCACTGATTTCACCGATCGGCCGACGGCGGAGAACGCCGCCGATCTGGTGAACGAGCTCATCACGCGTTTCGAGAACCGCGAGCTCGACGCGGTGCAGATCGTGTACGCGAAGTTCAACTCCGCGCTCTCGACGCCGCCGGCGACGCAGACCATTCTGCCGGTGACACCACCGAAGCAGGAAGGTCCGCGTCCGGATTACATCCTCCTGCCATCGGCGGAAGTGATCCTCACCGAGCTCCTTCCGTCGTACGTGCGGAACTCGGTTTACCGCGCGCTCGTCGAGACCGCCGCCGGCGAACAGGGCGCGCGTCGCACAGCGATGAAGAACGCGACTGACAACGCGGGCGAGATGCTGAATGTTTTGCGCAGAACTTTCAACCGCGCCCGTCAGGCGCAGATCACGCAGGAGATCGCCGAGATCGTCGGCGGTGCTGCTGCATTACAGGGATAACCAATGGCTACCGCTGTCGCTAAAGAGATGAATATCGGTAAGGTCGTCCAGGTCATCGGACCTGTGCTCGACGTCGAGTTCGAGCCGGACAAGCTGCCTGAGCTGTACAACGCTCTCCGCATCAAGGGTAAGGCCGAGTCGGGCGCCGACATCGACGTCACCGTCGAGGTGCAGCAGCACATCGGACGGAACCAGGTTCGTACCGTCGCGATGTCCACGACTGACGCCGTCGTTCGCGGAATGGACGTCGTTGACACTGGCTCGCCGATCACGGTGCCGGTCGGCAACGCCGCCCTCGGCCGCATCCTCAACGTCATCG
Organism: Gemmatimonadaceae bacterium; assembly: GCA_046599115.1. GTDB lineage: Bacteria > Gemmatimonadota > Gemmatimonadetes > Gemmatimonadales > Gemmatimonadaceae > UBA4720. The sequence continues at coordinate 49,423 of JBKJHG010000158.1, read as the reverse complement.
GAAACCCGGTGGACAACGGCGCCGAGATTCCCGCCGACGTCGAGCGCTGGCCGATTCACCGCAGCGCGCCGCTGTTCGCGAACCTCGAGCCGAAAACGGAAATCTTCGAAACCGGCATCAAGGTCATCGATCTCATCGCCCCGTTCGTGAAGGGCGGAAAAATCGGACTCTTCGGAGGCGCCGGCGTCGGCAAGACGGTCGTCATTCAGGAGCTCATCAACAACGTCGCCAAGGGCCACGGCGGAAAATCGGTGTTCTGCGGAGTCGGTGAGCGCACGCGCGAAGGAAACGATCTGTACCTCGAGTTCAAGGAAGCGGGTATTCTCGACAACGTCGCGCTCATCTACGGTCAGATGAATGAGCCGCCGGGAGCGAGACTTCGCGTCGGTCTAACCGGTCTCACCGTCGCCGAGTACTTCCGCGACGTCGAGAACCAGGACGTGCTCGTCTTCATCGACAACATCTTCCGCTTCACGCAGGCGGGCTCCGAGGTTTCCGCACTTCTCGGCAGAATGCCGAGCGCTGTCGGGTACCAGCCGACCCTGGCGACGGAGATGGGCGACCTGCAGGAGCGCATCACCTCGACGAAGACGGGATCAATCACGTCGGTGCAGGCCATCTACGTTCCTGCCGACGACATCACCGATCCGGCGCCGGCAACCGCCTTCGCCCACCTCGACGCTACCGTCGTGCTTTCGCGCGCGATCACGGAGCTCGGCATCTACCCCGCCGTCGATCCGCTTGCGTCGTCGTCGCGAATCCTCGACGCCCAGTTCATCGGTGAGCGTCACTACAACGCCGCCGTCGGCGTGCAGAGAATTCTGCAGCGCTACAAGGAGCTCCAGCACATCATCGCCATTCTCGGAATGGATGAACTCTCGGAAGAGGACAAGCTCGTCGTCGGCCGCGCGCGCCGCATTCAGCGGTTTATGTCGCAGCCGTTCGCGGTCGCCGAGCAGTTCACCGGAACGCCCGGCCAGTACGTGAAGCTCGAGGAGACGATCTCCTCGTTCGAGCGTCTCGTTGCGGGCGAGTTCGACCAGTACCCGGAGCAGGCGTTTTACATGCAGGGCGGGATCGACGGCGTCGTCGAGAAAGCCAAGCAGATGCAGGGTTAGCCACGGTGCTGAAAGTTTCCGTCATCTCTCCCGAATCCATCCTCTTCGAGGGTGAGGCCGACTCGGTCGTCGCGCCAGCGTACGACGGCGAGGTCGGGATTCTCACCGGTCACGCGCCGATGATGGCCGTGCTAGGGAAGGGAGAGCTTCGTCTTGGGAGTCCGGGCACCCGCCAGTTCAACATCGAAGGCGGCTTCCTTCAGGTGCTGGAAAATCAGGTACGGGTGGTGACGGAGAAGGCCAGCCCGAAGTAAGCCTGGAGGGTTGATCCGGCAGATTGCGGTCTAGAGGGGGTCCGGGCGGATAATTTTCCCGGACCCCCTTTCATTATATGCTTGATTAATCGCGTACGATTCCTGCAGTCAATTTCCCCCCGATTGTCTTGTCCGTTTGCTGTTCGCGCGTCCTTAGCGTACTTTTTCGTGTCGGAGCCGACCTTTTCCTGGTTGGTCCGAGTAGTTGAGCGAACGCGCAATCCATCTTTAGCTCCCGCAACGCGGAGGTGTCCATGAAGCACACGCGAAGTTTTGTCCGCACACTCCTCACCACGGCAGTCCTGCTCGGCGGCGTCTCGACGTCGCTGCTCGCGCAGGGAGCCACCATCTCCGGCAGAGTGACCGGCGACAACGGGCAGCCTCTGCCCGGCGTCTCCGTTTTCGTTCAGGGGATGGGAGTCGGATCGACTACTGATGGTCAGGGACGATATACGTTTGCTGTTCCATCCGGCCGCGCGCAGGGTCAGGCCGCGACGCTGACGGCGCGACGCATTGGCTACACCGCCCGCACGGTGCAGATCGCGCTCGCCGCGAGCACCAGCGTGACGCAGGATTTTCTGCTCACGGCGAATCCGCTGCAGCTCGGTGAGATCGTCGTCACCGGAGCCGGAACCACCACCGCAGTCGAGAAGCTCGGCAACGTTCGCAACGCCGTTGACTCGACGGCGATCGTGAAGAGCAACGAGACCAACATCGTCAACGCTCTCGCCGGAAAGGCGCCGAACGTCGTCGTCACTTCACAGTCGGGCGACCCCGGCGCTTCTTCCTACATTCAGATTCGCGGCAACCGCACGATTCAGTCAACGGGCCAGCCGCTATTCGTGGTGGACGGAGTACCAATCGACAACACCACCTATTCGACGACTTCGAACACCGGCGGCACGGTTTCGAGTAACCGCGCATCGGACGTCAACCCGAACGACATCGAGAACGTCGAGATCCTGAAGGGCTCGGCCGCCGCCGCGATCTATGGCGCCGCTGCCGGCCAGGGCGTGATTCTCATCACCACCAAGTCCGGTCACTCCGGCGCGACCCGTTACTCGCTGCTCAGCAATTTCTCGACTGATGAGGTCACACACGCGATTCCCTTGCAGACGACGTATGGCCAAGGCTACGCGCAAAACGGAGTGACCTGCAAGAAGCCGGGATGCCGTGTCACGTCGTTGAGCTATGGACCGAAACTGGCCGCCGGCACGCCAATCTACGATCACTTTCAGGAGCTTTTCCGGAAGGGGTACACCTCGGATAACACGCTCACCGCCTCCGGCGGCAACGACCGCACGCTGTTCTACATCTCCGGAACCCGTACCAACCAGCGCGGCATAATCAAGGGCCCGAGCTCGTTCTACGATCGGACGTCGCTCCGTCTCAAGGCTTCGCATCGTCTGACCGATCGTTTCAACGTCGGTGGAAGCGTTTCATATGTGGACGATCGCGGCGCTTTCATTCAGAAGGGCTCGAACATCAGCGGACTGTTGCTCGGCGCGCTGCGCACTCCGAACGAGTTCGACAATACCAAGTACCTGGATCCCCTTGGACAGCATCGTTCGTATCGGTATCCGAATCCGACGGCCACCTCGACCAGCACTCCGGTTGGCCGCGGCTACGACAACCCATTCTTCGTTCTCAACCGCGACAAGGCGACCGGCCAGGTGGGCCGCACCTTCGGCAACCTGAACGCGGATTACTCGCCGAACGACTGGCTCACCTTCCGCGAAACTCTCGGCGCCGACTATTACGCCGACGAGCGTCTCGAGGCGCTGGCACTCACCAGCAGCTCGTTCCCGCAGGGTCAGGTGACCAGGCTCGACATCGTCAACCTGATCCTCGATCAGAACCTGCTCGCAACGGCGACGAAGACGTTCAGCCAGAACCTGGCGGCGTCGCTCACGCTCGGAAACAATCTCAACAGCAAGCACTACAAGCAGCTGAACAACAAGGGTTCGGTGCTCATCGCTCCGGAGCCGTATCAGCTCAATAACACCATTCCTTCGAACCTCCAGGACAACGAGTTCGAAAGTCTCATTCACACGCAGTCGTATTTTGCGCAAGGAACGCTCGATCTCTTCAACCAGCTCTTCCTCACCGCTGCCGCGCGAAACGACGGATCTTCGACGTTCGGCGCCAGCCAGAAGCGGCACTGGTTCCCGAAGGCGAGCATGGCGTGGAACTTCACCGAGAAGCTCGGCACGTTCGGTGGCTTGTTCCCGTCCGGCAAGATGCGCTTAGCGTACGGCGAGACGGGGCAGATCCCGCCCGTATACTCGACGATCGGCGGTCTGACGACTGGAGCTTTCGTCGATGGGTGGGTTAGCGACGGGCTCAGCACCAGCCAGAACGGAATCGGCGGACTCACCACGAGCACGCTGAGGGCACAGCCGAACCTCGGCCCTGAAATTTCCAAGGAGTTGGAAGGCGGAATCGATCTGGCGCTCATCCGCAACTACGCCGACCTCGGTCTCACATTCTACAGATCGAAGACGGAGGGGGTCATTCTTCTCACGCCGCTCCCGCCTTCAACCGGCTTCACGCAGCAGGCGTCGAATGCGGCTCGCATCCAGAACACCGGCACCGAGCTGACGCTCAACCTGCGTCCGATCACCACGCCGATGCTCGGCTGGGACATCGGGCTGCAGTACGGCAAGAACAACAACAAGGTGCTCGATCTTGCCGGCTCGGATTACATCGATGTCGCGTCAGGGAGCTTTGAAGGCGCCAGTGGCGCCGCGTATAAGGGCTCCCGAGTCGGAGTTCTGCGCGGGCTTGATTTTGCGCGCTGCGGCCGTGGTTCCATCATCGACGGAGTAAATATCGACGCCGCCTGCGGCGCTTCGGCGGCAAAGGGCGCGCTCTACCTCGGCGCCGACGGATTCCCCATCGCCGACCCGACCAACCGCATCATCGCTGACCCACAGCCGAAGTGGACGGGCAGCGTGAGAAGCTCCATCCAGCTCTGGAAGAACCTGCAGTTCTCCGGCCTCCTCGACATCCGTCGCGGCGGGCAGATATGGAACGGAACCAAGGGCGCGCTGACCTTCTTCGGCAAAGCGAAGGTGACCGATAACCGGTACACCAACGTCGTCTTCGGGCAGACGTATATGCCCGCTCATCCGGGCGCCAGTGGCGCGGTGGCGGGACCCGGTAAAGGCAAGTCTGTCTTGCTCGATGAGGGTTGGTACACCGACCTGGGCAGCGGATTCGGCCAGGTGTCTCAGCAGTTCGTCGAGGATGGCAGTTTCGCCAAGCTTCGCGAGCTCTCACTCACGTACACCGTAAAGACGGGCTGGCTGGCGCGCGGTTTTGGCTTCCAAAGCGCCGACCTTCGCGTCGCCGGCAGAAACCTTCACACCTGGACTAAGTACAGCGGCATTAACCCGGAGACCAACCTCGCTGGCGCCGAAGTGCTAGTTCGCGGTATCGATTACTTCAATAATCCGCAGACGCGTTCCTTTGTTTTCTCAATCGGCCTTAACCGCTAAGCGGACGGAGATCTCATAATGCAGAAATCGACGAGGATCTTCCTCGCAACAATAGCGTTCGCGTCGGTGACGACGGGCTGCGGCGACTACCTCAGCGGCCCGAAGCTCACAACCGATCCGAACAAGCAGCAGGTTACCCGAACACCAGATCAGTACTTCGTCCCGATCCAGGCTAACACCTGGTTTCTGAACGAGGGACAGATCGCCCGCACCGCCGCCATTTGGCATCAGCAGATGGCCGGCGTTCAGCGCCAGTTCAGCTCACTCGACGTCTACACCGTCGGCGAAGCCGATCTTGAAGGCGAGTGGTCCAGCTTCTATACCGGCGGCGGAATCATCGACGCCCGGAAGCTTCAGGGGCAGGTTTCCGCGCTAGGCGACAAGCGCTACCTCGGGATCGCAAAGATCTACGAGGCGTGGCTGATTGGAACGGCGGCGGACGTGTGGGGCGATGTGCCCTATTCGGAAGCGGTCAGTAGCGTCGCGACTCCGAAACTCGACAAGCAGATGGCTGTTTATGCTGCCGTCGAGACGCTTCTCGGATCCGCGATCACAGACCTGACTGCTGGCGTTGGAGCAGGTCCGGGCTCGGCTGACCTGGTTTACGGTGGGAATGCGGCGAAATGGATTGAGTTCGCTCACACACTTCGCGCGCGCTACTACCTGCACCAGTCCGAAGTCGCGCCTTCGAATTACGCGCTGGCGCTCGCCGAAGCGAAGCTCGGCATCAGCAGCAGCGCAAACGATTACCTCGCCTACCACAGCTCGGTGCCCGCCGAGTCGAACCAGTGGTATCAGTTCCAGGTCGTCGACCGCTCCGGCTATATGCTCGCCGCACAGGCACTCGTTGACACGCTCAAGAACCGGAAGGATCCGAGGCTGGCGCAGTATTTTTCGGGTCCTCCGTTCATCGGCTCCAAGCCGGGCGAGAATAACGACGCGACCGCGTCGGATCTCAGCGCGGTCAGGCTCGATCCGGCGTTCCGCCAGCCGCTCGTCACCTGGCGCGAGAATCAGCTGATCATCGCCGAGGCGGCTTCGAAGACGGGTGACGACGCGACTGCCCGCACCGCGCTAAACGCCGTTCGGACCGATGTCGGAATTCCCACGGCGACTCTTTCCGGTACACCGCTCTACGAACAGATTATGACGGGTAAATGGATCGAAGACTTTCAGAAAATAGAAAGCTTCCAGGATTACAACCGGTCCTGCTTGCCAAAATTGATCCCGGCGCCCGGCAAGACGGCTATTCCCGGCCGTGTGCTGTATCCAGCTAACGAGCGGAACTCGAACCCGAACATTCCCGCTCCGTCGGCTCAGCCGGCGCGCAACCAGAATGATCCCAACGCCTGCACCTAGAGGAATTGGCGGTTGGCAGTAACGCACTACATCTTTCAGCCCGGCGTCGGATTTCGGCGCCGGGCTGATTTTTTTATCCAGTGGAGAGATGATGACGAAGTTTCGGAAATTCACCGCGTTCGCAATTCTCATCGCCAACGCGTGCTACACCGCGGTTCCTCTCACCACCGATAGGCCCCCGCAGGGCACAGTACTGATCGTGTCTCTAACCGATACCGGCTCGGCGCAGATGGCCAGCGTTCTCGGCCCGAAGAGTGTCGGTCTTTCCGGCAAATATCTCGGCGAATCGGGCGACAGCCTTCTACTTGGGGTCGCGTCGGTGACGCAGCAGAGCGGCAATGAAGCGTTCTGGCAGGGCGAGCGAGTGGGTGTGCCGCATTCCATCATCGCTACGGTGCGCGAGCGCAAGGCTTCGACCGCGAAATCCGCTCTGATAGTAGGCGCGCTTGTTGCCGTGCTGGTGGGAATAACGTCACTTGTTTCCTCGGGCAATCCGGGGCAGCAAGGGCGCGTTCCCCCCGTGACAAAATGACGCGGACAGAAAAACCGAATATTCTCGTCGTCGACGACAACAAGGACAACGCCGATATCATCCGCGACTATCTGGAGTCGCGCGGGCATTCGATAACCGTCGCGTACAACGGAGAGGAAGCGCTCGTCGAATTCGAGAAGCTGCAGCCGAACCTGGTGCTCCTTGACGTGATGATGCCGGGGAAGGACGGCTGGGAAGTTTGCCGCGAGATGAAGGCGCATCCGACGCTGGGGTCCACGACGCGAATCATCATGGTTACCGCGCTCGACGACGTGATGAACAAGCGGCTGGCGATCCAGACCGGCGCCGATGATTTCGTCGAGAAGCCGTTCGAGCTCGCCAGGCTCGGAGCCGCAGTGGACAGGAATCTGGCGAAGCTCTCGTCTAACGCGTGAGGCCTGATTTCGGGCGGTTCCGTCGCGACGCAGCAAGCCGTCTCCCGACTGTCGCGTCGACGATTGACGCGTTGCGCAAGAAGATTCAAGAGCGCGGTGAAATCATCATCCTCTTTTTCAACTTCGACCGTTACGCGAAGATTGAGGAGATCTACGGCTGGGAGAAGCTCGACGCGATCCTCGAGACGACTGCGATGACAATGCAGCGGACGCTCGACGGCGGACCGCTGAAATCGGCGCGCCTCGTTGTCGCGTTTCCCGACGACGACGATTTCATTCTTCTCCACATCCCGGACGCAGGCGCCGAAGCGGCAAGCGATGCCGACATCACCGACCTTACCGCAATGCTGCAGCAGCGAATCACCGAGGAGATTGAGAAGGCGCACGGCGACGATATAGCCGCCCTGTTCGAGATCTTCGTCGGACGATCGCACGTGATTCACAATCCGAAGGTGCGGATGGAGCGCGAGATCTACCGCGGCATCCGCGAAGCGTCGAATGCGTCGAAGAGCCTCGAGCACCGCGACCAGGCGAAGAAGGTTGCCGATCTCCGCGAGACGCTGCGCACTGGCGGATTGTATATCGACTATCACCCGATCGTCGTCGCCGATTCGCTGAAGATATTTGGATACGAAGCGCTCGCGCGCGGCACGATGCGCAGTATGCGCAGTCCCGAAGTGATGTTCGAAGTCGCGGCGCAGTCCGATCTCATCTGGGACTTGAGCCGCCTCTGCCGCAACCGCGCCATCGAAGGAATGAACAGACTGCTCAAAGACGGCGAGCTACTGTTCATGAACGTCGATCCCGCCGATTTCGCCGACCCCGCATTCACCGATATGGACCTCAAGGTCACCGATCCCACCCGGGTGGTGATTGAGATCACGGAGAGAACGGCGATCAAGGATTACCCGAAATTTCGCGGCCGTCTGCAGGCATTTCGCGAGAAGGGTTACCGCTTCGCCGTTGACGACGCCGGCAGCGGATACGCGGGGCTCGGATCGATCGCCAATCTCGAGCCTGACTTCATCAAGCTCGATATGTCGCTGATCAACTGCATCGACACGAACTTCATCAAGCAGAATCTCGTCGAGACGATGGTGCGGTTCGCCAACGATCAGAAAGCGATGGTGATCGCCGAAGGTGTCGAGCGCGCCGAGGAGTTCGAAATGGTGAAAGCGCTCGGCGTCCATTTGGTGCAGGGATTCTTCGTCCACCGCCCGAGCCAAAACGCGCCCGGTGACTCGCCCATCGGCGAAAAGTCAGTTACGGTCTAGCAGCTCGCTGACGAGCGTATACGATCGCTCGGCCGCGCCGAGGCCCCGCTTCACGAAGCTCATCGCTCTTCCCCCAGCTGCGTCGCGCTCCCCTTCCGTTTCCAGCCACTGCACGAGAATTCTGCCGATCTCGGCTTGATTCATCGCCTCGGCCCCGCCGCCCGCTGCGGCGAGGGGGGCGGCGTCCGGACTTCCGGAGTTGCGCGGCCCGAAGAGCACCGGCAGGCCGAACGCCGCGGGCTCGAGTACCGAGTGCAACCCGGCGCCGTGAAATCCTCCACCGATGTACGCGGAGTGACCGACAGCGTAGAGGTCGCCGAGGATTCCCATTCTGTCCACGATGACCACCTCGGTCTCCGGCGACGCGGCGTCGATGCGCTCAGCGGAGAATCCGGATGCGCGTGCCCACGCGATCAGAGCGAGAACGTGCGTCTCGGAAATCTCGTGTGGGGCGATGATGAGCCGCGCCCGGGTCACGCGTTTTCTCACAGCCCGCCACGCCGGCAGCAGCCGCCGCTCATCTGACGGCCAGGTTGATCCGGCGACGAGCGTCGGGCGGTCGGATCGCAGCGAACGCACGATAGCCATCTCCGGGCTGCGTTTCGCCCGATCCCACACCTGATCGTAGCGCGTGTCTCCCGTCACCTGAATCCGCGCCGATGGCACTCCGCTCTCACGGAATCGCATCGCATCACCTTCGGAAATCGCGCCCACCGAATCGAGCGAGCGGTACGCATCACCGAGGAGCTGCCGACCAAGGATGCCGGTGCGCTGCGAGCCGGAGGGAAGGGTCGCGCTGATGACACCGAGTTTCACGCCGCGCGCCGCCGCCGTTTCGGTAAGGATCGGCCAGATGTCGAGCTTGCTGTACACGATCGCGCTCGGGCGGAGCGCTGAGATCGCCCGCTCGGCGTCGGCGCCAATATCGAACGGGAGGTAATCAGAGAAATCAGCGGCGAGACCGCGCGCGAATTGTTCTGCGCTCGGCGAGTAATACGTGTAGGCAATCTGTATTTCCGGACGCCTGGCGCGAACGAGCTGCAGCACGGGAAGCGCCTGCAGCCCCTCGCCAACGGACGGGGCGTGCAGCCACAACAGCCTCTTGCTCGGATCTCGCGACGACTTCGCCCAGGTCTCATAGCGCTCGAGCAGCCCCGAGCGGCCGGAAAGTACGCGGCGGAACTTGGATTCCCCAGGAGAAACGCGGACGGCAATGTCGCGGACAGCGGTCCACGCCGCCGCATAGGGAATTCGCAGTAGCGAATTCACGTCACGCGCTCAGGACGCGCTCTTTCCCGCTTTGGCCAGCGCGGCGTCCACCGCTTTGCGCAGGTCGGCGATTGGCACGGCACCGACGAGAACCTCTCCACCAATAAGAAAGGTCGGCGTCGACATCGCGCCGGCGGCTAGCGCGCGATCGTGGTCGGCCTGAATGAGCGAGCGCATCTTCCCCGACGAAACGCAATCGTGAAAGCGCTTCATATCCAGCCTCATCGAGCTCGCGAGAGAATCGAGGAAGGGCGTGGGGGGCGTCATCACCTCCCATTTCTGTTGCGTGCCGAACAGTGCTTCGTGCATCGGCCAGAACTTGTCTTGCGCCGCGGCGCACATCGCCGTTTGCGCCGCCGGCCACGCATTCTGATGGCTGTTGAGCGGGTAATTGATGTATGCGAATTTCACCTTACCCGTCGCGACATACTCCCTGTGAAACGTGGCGAACGATTCGTCGTGCCACTGTTTGCAGTATGGGCACTGGAAATCGCTGACGACGATCACCCACAGCTTCGCCGAGGCGCTGCCGTCGATCCGCGCCAGGTCGGCGTGAACGATATCGGGATCCTTGCTGATTTTCGCGCTATCCTTGGCCGCGAGCGCGGTGGACGCGGAGGCGGAAGTTGACGCGGACGTGCTCTCGGCTCCGCGCGTCGAGCTGCTGGCTGGCGCGCAGGCGAATGACACAAACGCGAGGGCGGCGACGTAGTTTATCTTGGCTGGGAACATGCGCTAAATAGTCCGCAAGCGTCACTTCTAAAGCAAGGGTGGAGGAGAGATCTACATAGTCGCGCAATTGGGGGGATTGTTCCGGGCTTCGCTGCTCGCGCTTCTTCAGGCGGTTCAGGTTCCGGCACCCACCGGACTGGTAAACGATTTCGCGCACTCTCTTCAGCCGGCGACGGTCTCGCGCATCGAGGCCATCGCCGCCGACGTGCGGAACAAGTCGCGCGGCGAGATCACCGTCGTCACTCTTCCCGACATCGGCACGAACGCGGTCGAAGAAGTCGCGTTGCAGATCGGCCGCCAGTGGAAGGTCGGAAAGATCGGCAATCCGGGCGATCCGACCCGCAACGCGGGAGCGGTCATTCTCCTTGTGCCCAAGGAGACAAGCAGCGACGGCCGCGGCCACTGCTACGTCGCGACCGGCCGCGGCGCCGAAGGGTTCATCACCGACGCCGACGCGGGCGACATCTGCCGCGAGGCAACTCCTGCATTCAAGGCGCGGGATTACGACACCGGCCTCGAGCTGGTCGCGTTGCGCACGGCACAGCGATTCGCGAACGAGTTTCATTTTACTCTCGATACGACGGTGTCCGCCGAGCCGGCAATCGATATGCGGTCGGATGCGCCGGCGCCGAGGGGTCGAGGCTTTCCCCCGCAGCTCATATACGTCGCGTTCGTTTTGATAATGATGCTACTGAGCCGCATCGGCTCGCGGGGCAAGCGCCGCCGCGGATGCGGCGGGTGCTTCCCGATCATCATTCCCGGCGGCGGTGTTGGTAGCGGAGGCTGGAGTAGCGGTGGTTTCGGCGGTGGCGGAGGTGGGTTCGGGGGGTTCGGAGGCGGCGGCGGATTTGGTGGCGGCGGTGGCGGCTCGAGTTGGTGAGTCGCGGCATTCACGGAGAAGCAAATGACGCTCGATGAATTGGTAAGTCAGCTCAAGCTCGCATATGGCGGAGCGCTGCGTTCGGTCGTGCTTTACGGATCGGCGGTAGCGGGGGAGCACGTCGCCAAGAAGTCGGATTACAACGTGCTGGTCGTGGTTGATGCGATCACGATCGAAAACCTGCGCAAGGCGGCGGCGGTAGCGAGCGCCTGGGCCGGCGACGGGAATCCTCCGCCGATGACATTCACCACTGCGGAGTGGAAATCGTCGTCGGACATTTTCCCGATGGAGTACGCCGATATTCTGGAGCGGCATCGCCTGCTGCACGGTGATGCGCCGTTCGAAGACATTTCGGTATCGCCGGCAGACCTTCGTCTCCAGGTCGAGCACGAGGCGATGGGCAAGCTGCTGCAGTTGAGGCAGGGAGTGATGGCGGCGGGCGGCGATGCGAAGAACCAGATCGCGCTCCTCGAAGACAGCCTCAGCACCCTGATGGTGATCTTTCGCGGCGTGGCGCGGGTCAGTGGCGACAGCGCGTCTCAGGACTATGAGGTTCTCGCGACCACCGTCGCCGCCCGTGCCGGGTTCAGCGCGGAGCCGTTCGTGGCGGTAATCAGGCACGTACGCGGCAGCGGGAAACTTCCGCGCGAGCGCGCCGTATCGGTAGTAGAGGGTTACCTCGCGGGGATGGAGCGGTTGGTTGCCTATCTCGATTCGCAGGGACGGTAGATTATGATTGCACCGAAAACGAACTCCTTAATCTTCAGAGGAAATCGCACTATGCAGCGTCGTCGCATCCTTATCGCCCTCCTGCCGCTGGCACTGGCGGGTTGCGGATACAACAAGATCCAGGCTCTCGATGAGCAGGCGGGGAGCGCCAAGCAGCAGATTGACGTGCAGCTCCAGCGCCGCGCGGATCTGGTGCCGAACCTCGTCGCGACCGTGAAGGGATACGCGCAGCACGAAGAGGAAGTGTTCACGAAGGTTGCGGAGGCGCGCGCCGGGCTGCTCAGCGCAATCAAGACCGGCGACCCGGCGCAGGAAGCAACCGCGAACGCGGGTCTAACGGGCGCGCTCGGTAGACTGCTTGTCGTGTCCGAGGCGTATCCGCAGCTGAAGGCGGATCAGAGCTTCCTGCGTCTGCAGGACGAGCTCGCCGGAACCGAAAACCGGATCGCGACGTCGCGCAACGATTATAACCAGGCGGTGCAGGGGTACAACACCTACATCCGCACCTTTCCGCAGGCGCTCACCGCAAAGGTGACGGGGGCAAAGGCGCGGACATACTTCGAGGCTGCGGCGGGATCGACCGCGGCACCGACCGTGGACTTCGGGAAGCCTCCGGCGAAGCAGTAGAACATCGGAGTTGGATTTTTTGGGGGCCGGCCGCGAGGCCGGCTCTCTTTTTTTGTTTATCCGCCGGCTTTCTGGCGAGCCGTTTGGAGAGTCTGGGCGGCTCCGAAGCGACAGGGGTAACGGGCGGGTAGCCCTAACGCCAGGGGCTTCTTCAATAAGAACGCGCGCTTTCAGGCTTGACACATCCCTCCCCCAGCCCTAGATAGAGGGCTATTAGGAGCACCCCTGGAGGGCTTAACGCCCTCCCCCTGCTCGTAGCGGCCGGACTACGTCCGCCCGCAGCCTCCCAATTCAACGCTGGAGAACGGTGTGAAAAGAGTACGTTGGTCGTTTCTTTCGCTCCTGCTTTTGGCCCTTCCTCTCTCAACCGCGTTTTCACAGACGCGTCGAGTGACGGGAACGGTGCGTGCCGAAAGCGGTGAGCCCCTCGCACAAGCAAGTATCGGCGTCCAAGGAACGGCGACCGGTACCTACACCGACGATCAGGGCCGTTTCAGCATTGCGGTTCCGGGCGGTCCGGTGACCCTTCGCGTCCGTCGCATCGGCTTCACGCAGAAGCTGGTTGCTGTCGGACCTAGCGCTGCGGATGTCACGGTCGCGCTTGCGCGCGATGTGCTCCAGCTCGAGACGCAGGTCGTCACGGGAACGGCGACGACTGTGTCGAGCATCAACGCGGCGAACGCGGTGACGGTCGTTACGACCGAGCAGCTCAACCGCGTGCCTGCGCAGACGATCGACTACGCGCTCCAGGGAAAAGTGCCCGGCGCGACGATCACGCAGAACTCCGGCGCACCGGGCGGCGGCGTACAGATCCTGATTCGTGGTGTTTCCACGATCAACGCCGGCTTCCAGCCGCTGTACGTGATCGACGGCGTCATCATCGACAACTCGACGATCTCCAACGGTCTGAACGTCATCTCGCAGGCCGCTCGCGGTAACCTCTCGTCGTCGCAGGATCAGCCGACGAACCGCGCTGCAGATTTGAACCCGAACGACATCGAGAACATCCAGATCCTGAAGGGTCCCTCGGCCAGCTCGATCTACGGCTCGCGTGGCTCGAACGGCGTTATCGTCATCACGACGAAGCAGGGTCAAGCCGGACACTCCTCGATGGACGTGATCCAGCGCTTCGGGACCGCCTCGCTGTCGAAGGAGATTCCTGTCATTTGCTTCAAGACGGGCGCGGAAGTGGATGCCGCCGGGTTTGATTCCACCGGCTTCGGCAAGGCCACCAACAAGTGCCACGACTATCAGGCTGAGTTCTACGGCGAGCATCCGTTCAACTATCAGACAGTCGGATCGCTTCGCGGCGCGACCGCGGGCGGAACGAACTTCTTCGTCTCAGGGCTAGTTCAGCACGATGGCGGACTCGTACGCAACGACAACTACAACAAGCAGTCGCTGCGCGTCAACCTCGGCCACAAGTTCTCGCGCTTGAATATCCGCGCGAACACCGAGTTGATTCACTCACTGACCGCCCGCGGCGTCAGCGGCAACGACAACACGGGTATCAACCCGTACACGACCTTTTCGGCGACGCCGTCGTTTCTCGACCTTCAGCGTCAGGCGGACGGCACGTTCCCGCGCGGTCTTGCGGCAGTCAGCTTCAGCAACCCGTTCCAGAACGCCGAGCTGATCAAGACGCCTGAAAACGTCTATCGCATGCTTGGCAGCGCGAACGCTTCCTACAGCCTCATCGCTCGGGAGCGTCAGACGCTCGACTTCACCCTTCAGGGCGGTGTCGATTCCTACAGCGACCACTCCGAAATCATATCGCCGGCGACGGCGTACGTGGAGCAGGTCAACGCGTTCCCCGGAACAATTTTCAAGGGTAACGCGAACGTCGTGAACGGAACGCTGGGCGGCACGCTCGCGCACCGGCTCATCCGCAATGCATTTACGGCCACAACCTCGGTCGGATTTGGCCAGGTTCGCCGCAACACTGACCTCGTCCAGCTCACCGGCCGCGGCGTTTTCCCGGGCGTAACCAACGTTGCGAGCGCGACGCAGACCTTCCCGAGCGAAGGGCAGAGCATCGTGAAGTCGTTCTCGACGTACGCGCAGGAAGAGTTCCTCACGCTGGACGAGCGACTGTTTCTCACCGCCGGTGTCAACGCCGAGCGCACGAGCAACAACGGCGACCCGAAGAAGATGTATGCGTACCCGAAGTTTTCGGCGTCGTATCGTCTTCCGTGGCTGCCGCCGAAGTCTGACGAAATCAAGCTGCGCATCGCCTACGGCCGCGCCGGCAACCAGCCGACGGGCGGCAAGTTCACTTTCCTCACGAACCTCGTTGAAGAAGGTGTGACCGGCTTCCGCGCTTCCACCGTGAAGGGTTTCCCGGGCATTAAGCCGGAAACGTCGAGCGAGCTGGAAGGTGGAGTAGACTGGACGCTATTCAACGGCCGCGCCCGCTTGTCGGCGACGCAGTTCCGCCGCCAGGTTGACAACCTGATTCTTTCCGCCGCACTCGCACCGTCCACCGGCTTCTCGAGCCAGACGATCAACGGCGGCCAGGTTTCGCACCACGGTACCGAGCTCGAACTCTCGATGACGCCGATTCAGTCGAGCGGCTTCGAGTGGATTTCCAACACGACGTATGCAAGCGAGAAGGGCAGAGTCACGCGCCTTCCGGTTCCGGGATTCATTCCGCCGTCTGGCTCGTTCGGCAGCCGGTTCGGTAACGCGTTCATCGCCAAGGGCCAGCTGATTACGGTGCTCCAGGCGGTTAACGGATGCTCGGCGCTAAACGCGGCCGGCACGGCGTGCCCGTCGGCGAACAGACTCCTCAAGTTCGTCGGAAACTCGGCGCCTGATTACCAGATGGGTTTCAGCAACGACTTCAGGTTCGGTGCGATCCGCGTTTCGTCCCTGGTGGATTGGAGAAAGGGCGGGCTCGGTGTGAACCTGACGAACAACTACTTCGATGGTGGACTTCTTGCGGACTCGGCGGCCGGCAACAAGCGGCTGGCTGACTTCAGGAAGGGTACTGCTGTGTACGTAGAGAACGCGGGCTTCGTAAAGCTGCGCGAAATCACGCTCGGTTATGAGCTTCCGTCGGAAATGACCTCGCACATCTTCGCCGGCAACACGCACAAGGTTCGCCTTGAGCTGAGCGGACGGAACTTGAAGACGTGGACAAAGTATACAGGTCTTGATCCGGAAGTTTCGAACTTCGGCAACCAGGCTCTTGGCCGGTTCCAGGACGTGACTCCGTATCCCCCTTCGAGACAGTTCTATTTCACTGTTAACACATCCTTCTAATCCGAGCGATTACTCATATGAAGCGATATTCAACGATTGCCCTCGCGTCGGCGCTTGCCGTCGTCGCGGGGTGCAAAGACAACCCGGTGTCGAATCCGATCGATGCGCCGACGGTTGACGCGCTCGCCGGCGGTTTGACCCCGACCTCGCTGCTGCAGCTGGTCACAGGTGCACTGGCGCAGGACAGAGCGACGTTCAACGATGTTCCAGGAATCATCGAGCCCGGAATCTTCTCTCGTGACGCATACCGGCTCGATCAGTCCGAGCCGCGTTACGTGACCGAAACCCTCGGCGGCAACCCGGATCCGGGTAGCTTCGCCGGCGGTCGTGCCTTTGCGGGTTACTACACGGCACTCCGTGCCGAGAACAACCTCATCCTCGCGCTCAACGCGGCGACGCCGGGCCAGTTTACGGCGAACGAGATTGCGGCAACGAAGGGTTTCTTGCGCACGATGAAGGCGTTGGAGTACTATCGCCTTATCGACCTGCGCGACACGGTCGGTATCCCGATTCAGACCGATGACGGAACGGCCTTAACCCCCATTCGTTGCAAGGAAGCGGTCCAGGCATACATCGGCTCGCTTCTCGACAGCGCAAATGCGGACTTCACGGCCGCGGGCGGCGCTACGGTGTTGCCGGCCAAGCTTCCGACGGGCTTCAGCGCGTTCGGCCGCAACTACAACGTCGTGAGCAACCTGGTCAAGTTCAACCGCGGCCTGAAGGGCAAGCTCGATTTCTATCGCGCCCTGAACCGCAAGAGCCCGCAGCCCGCGCTGTTCGCGACCGCGATTGCTGAGCTCACCGCCGCTCTTGGCGCCGGCCCGGGTGCTGTTCCCGCGTCGCAGTTCAACACTGGCGTTTACTACAACTTCGTCGCCGGCGGTACGGAGAACACCCCGAACACGATTGCCGACGATAAGATCGCAATCAACCCGCTCCTGAAGGACAGTCTCCAGGCGGGTGATACGCGCGCTTCGAAGATCGTCGCGCGCACGTCCACGCTTTCCGTAACGCAGGGCGGCGCGACGCTGTCCAGCAGCTTCACGTTTGCGTCCGCAGTTCCGACCCCGGCCAACCAGATCAAGCCGGTTGCGATTCTGCGTGACGAGGAGCTCGTGCTTATCAGGGCGCAGGCGTACATCGAGACCGGCGATTTCGTCAGCGCCGCGCTTGCCATAAACGCGGTCCGCGCCAATTACGGTCTTGCTCCGGTGACGATCACCAGCACAACCGATGGTCGCAATAAGGTGCTATACGAAAAGCGCTACTCCCTCCTGTTCGAAGGCGCCCAGCGCTTTGCGGATCTGAGAGAGTATCTCCGCCTGAACAACACGTTCCTTCGCAAGGAAACGCCGACCGATCCATTCAACGCGGCGCTTCCACTTAGCCGCGGGGAGCTGGATGCGCGCGGTGTGACGACGAATCCGGCCTGCACGGCGTGATTTAGATGGAGTAAACGAGAAACCCGGTTCGGGGCTAACGCCCCGGCCGGTTTTTTTTGTTTTCCGGCTTGGATTATGCCGGAATTTAGAGTTGAAGTTGACGCAGGAAAAAAGGAGGCTCGTCGTGCCCCACGTACACATCACACCGCTTCTTCTCACCGCGGCACTTTGCGCCTGTGCTTCGACGAGCCATATGGACCCCGCGCTCACTGCCAACCCCCAGGTGATCAGCCAACAGGAGATCATCGATTCGCGCGCGACGTCTGCATACGACGCGATCCGGAAGCTTCACTCGAACTTCCTGAGCTACCGGGGTGAAAACAGTTTCGTGGACAAGGGCGCTTCGATGCCGATGGTGTTCATCGACGATCAGGTCTACGGTCCCGTCAGCTCGCTGCGAAACATTCCCGCATCCCAGATTTCGGAAATCAGACTTTACCGCTCGTGGGAAGCAATTCTGAAGTACGGGACGGGACTGCCGGCAGGAGCGATCTCGATCAAGAGCCGACTCGATAATTGACGCTCATCAGCGTTTAGCTTGAGGCGGCGGGAGCGTCCCTTTTGGGGAAAAGCGGCTCGATTTTCGTGACGCGCCAGCCATCAGTAGATAGTGATGCGAGGTTTTCGAATCGCTGATCGGCCGGCGATCCCGGGGCGCCAAGCGCCCGCCACAGCTCTAATGACTTTTCGGGAACGAAGGGGAAGAGATGCACCGCCTGTCGCGCCAGCTGGCGAACCAGGCTGGCCAGCGTTGCATCGAGCTCTGCCTTCAGCGCCGGATCCTTCGCCAGCTTCCAGGGCGCCTTCTGGTCCACGAATTCGTTGGCGCGAGTGACGGTCTTGAGCACAGCCTGAATTGCCTCGTGGAGGAGATAGCCGCGAGCGCCGCCCATCGCGGCGTGGTACTTCTCCATATCCTTCTCGTCCGCAGCATCTACCTCATTGCGGTCGCCTGACGGGACCGCGCCCGCGTTGTAGCGATCGATCATCGCGATGGTGCGGCTGGCGAGATTTCCGAACGCGTTCGCGAGCTCGGCGTTGTATCTCTCGTCGAAGCGCTCCCAGGAAAACGTTCCGTCGCCGTCGAACGGGACTTCGCGAAGGAGGAAGTAGCGGAATGCGTCAGCCCCATACCGGTCGATGGCTTCGTTCAGGTCGAGCTTTACGCCCGCTGATTTGCTGAAGCGGGCTCCGTCGAGAAGGACAAAGCCGTGGGCCCACACTCTCTTCGGCAGCTCGAGTCCAGCCGCTTTCAGCATCGCTGGCCAGATTGCGCAGTGCAGGCGCGTGATGTCCTTGCCAATGACGTGAAGATCCGCGGGCCAGAGCCGTTCGAATCCGGCGTCCGGATAACCGGTCGCTGTGAGATAGTTGGGCAGTGCATCGAACCACACCCAGGTACCCTGGGTTTCACCGTTGGAAGTAGGAATCGGAAAGGGGATCGCCCACGCGAGCCGCGAGCGTGTGATGGAGATGTCCTCGAGACCACTGGCGATGAGCGACCGTATTTCATTGCGTCGCGAGGCGGGCTGAATGAATTCCTTGTGCTCCTCGATATGGCTGGAGAGGAATTCGGAATACTTGCTCAAGCGGAAGAACCAATTCCGCTCCTTCGTCCACTGAAGGTCCAGAGATGGATGGAGAACGCACTTTCCGTCAACGATCTCGTCGTCGCGCTTGAACAGCTCGCAACCGACACAATACCAGCCCTCGTACTCTTTCTCGTAGAAGTCGTCGGGACTCCGCTCGGCGATTCTCTTGATGAAGTGAACGACACCCTTTTGGTGATGTGCGCCGGTCGTGCGCATGAATATGTCGTGTGAGATCCCGAGTCGCTCCCACATCCGCTCGAACATCGCCGCCACCTCGTCCACCAGCTGCTGTGGCGCCACTCCGCGCGCCGCTGAAGCCTGAGCGACCTTTTGGCCGTGCTCGTCCATTCCGATCAGGAAAGTGACGTCATCTCCACGAAGGCGGCGATATCGCGCGATCGCGTCGGCGCCGATTTTTTCGAAAGCGTGGCCAAGGTGCGGGTCGCCGTTGGCATAATCGATGGCGCAGGTGAGATAGAATTTCGCCAAGCTAGTCCTGTCCGCCGTTAGACGGTCCGGGTGGCGTCCCGTTTCCGCCGCGCCCGCGACGTCCTCCGCGGCGTCCGCGGCGGCGCTTGATGCTTGCGTCGCGGTCGGGAGCTGCCGCCTCGCCTTCGACGACGAGCGCGGCTCTCACCAAGGGCACTTCGTGCTCCGCGGTGTACATCAGCTCCGGCGAGATCTCGTCGGCCGGTGTGAGCTCCGCGTGAGAATCGTCGTCATCCTGCGCCACAACTGGTGCGGCGCCGACGGTACCCGTCTCCTGATTGTACTCGGCGAGCGTGATCGTCCGTATCTCGCCCTCTTCAAGGCGCAGCGTTACGCGCTCGGAAAAAATATCGATGGAGACGACTCTCTCTTCGCCTTTCGCGGTCGTCACGACTCGTCCTTCCTTCGGGAAGCGCCGGCGGCTCTGTACGTAGAACTCGTGCTCGTAGCGGAGGCAGCACATCAGGCGGCCGCAGGCACCGGAGATCTGGGACGGATTCAGCGATAGGCGCTGCTCCTTGGCGACGCCGAGATTCACGGGCCGCAGCTCGGGCAGCCACGACGCCGAGCAGTACTGGCGTGCGCAGCGTCCAATGCCGTCGAGGCGTCGCGCTTCGTCGCGCACTCCGATCTGCTTGAGCTCGATTCTGGTTCTGAACATCGCGGCGAGATCACGGACGAGATTCCGGAAATCAACGCGCTTCTCGGCTGTGAAATAAAGCGTCAGCTTTTTTCTGTCCCATTGCCACTCGGCATCCGAAACCTTCATTCCCAAACCGTTGCTGCGCACCTTTTCCATCGCTTTGCGGCGCGCGTCCTCGTTGAGACTCTTGAGCTCGTCGAACTGGCTGCGGTCCTTCGGCGTCGCGAGGCGAAGCGCCTTGCGGTCAGGCATTTCCGTGCCGCAGCCGTGAGCGCAGCCGCCGCTCCGCTTGGCGGCGAGCTCGCCGACAGCCTTCACGTGACCGAGGTCTTCTCCGCGCTCGACGTCAACGATCACCGCCGCGTTGAGCGGCGGCGGATCCGGATAATCCCATTGGAAGAATTCCTTCCGGTTTCCCTTGAACGAGACTTCAACCAGGTGCGGCATCACTGCTCAGACCATTGGCCAAGCCGGAGAAACTTCTGGCGGCGGCGGCGAACGAGCTTTTCAGGGCGGTACTTTCGCAGCTCTTCGAGGTGGCGGTTAAGAACTTTCTGCAGCGCTTTCGCCGAAGCCTCGTGGTCCGCGTGCGCGCCACCAGCGGGCTCGGAAACGACTTCGTCGATCACCTTGAGCTCGAGGAGCTCCGGCGCGGTGATGCGGAGCGCGGTCGCCGCCTTTTCGCGCATCGCCAGGCTCTTTGCATCCTTCCAGAGAATCGCCGCGCACCCTTCGACGCTGATGACCGAGTAGACGGCGTTCTCCATCATCAGCACACGGTCGGCGACGCCAAGCGCGAGCGCGCCGCCCGATCCGCCCTCGCCGATGACCGTCGCGATGATGGGAACAGTGAGCTTGCTCATCTCGTACAGGTTCCGCGCGATGGCCTCCGACTGTCCGCGCTCTTCGGCGCCAAGTCCCGCCCAAGCGCCCTGCGTGTCGATGAACGTCAGCACCGGAACGTGAAACTTCTCGGCGAGCTTCATCAGCCGGAGCGCCTTCCGGTAGCCCTCGGGATGCGGCATTCCGAAGTTGTGCTTCAGCTGCTCCTTGGTGTCGCGCCCGCGCTGGTGGCCGATACACATCACCGTTTCGCCATCGAGACGCGCCCAACCGCCGAGGATCGCCGGATCGTCGCGGAACGCGCGGTCGCCGTGTAGCTCGATGAAGTCGGTGAACGCGAGGCGGAGATAGTCGGCGGTGAATGGGCGCTTGCTGTTGCGGGCGACCTGCACGCGCTGAAAGGGACTGAGATTTCTGTACACCTCGTCGCGCAGCTCGACGAGCCGGCGCTCTAGAGGAGCGATCTCCTCGTCCATACTTATCTGTCGTTCCGCCGACGTACGCTTTAGCTCCTCGATCTGCCGTTCCAGCTCGGCGATCGGCTTCTCGAATTCCAGAGTCGTCGCTGCGCTCGCCATTCTAGCTCGCCCTCTTGAGTGAGACCGACGACTCGCCGAGCAGGTCGCGGAGGGCGAGAAGGGCACCGTCAACGCCGACTCTCAATGATCTCGACCGCAGCCGCTCCATCCGGTCGCCGGCACTCCAACGCAGCTCGAGCTGAGCGGTGCCGGGGTAAAGATCGACGATCGCGCGCAGATCACTGATCACGTCGGTGGTAAGTCCCATTGGCAGGTCAATGGCAAGAAGCATCTGTCCACTGCTGCGAAGATCCGACAGCCGTTCGATTTTCTCGACGATGAATGCGGGGTTGTCCGACGTCTCGTCCCGGGATGAAAAAGCGCCGCTGAGAAGGACAGGGATGTCTGTCTCGGCGTTCCGCTTTTCCTTTTCCCAGGTATCGGGGAAGACGAGAACTTCCGCCGACCCGGAGAAATCCTCGACGGTGAGGCGAGCGAATTCCTTTCCGGATTTCTTGCTCAGCTGCGGCTTGATCGCGGTGAGGACTGCGGCGAGCTTCATCGGGCCGGCACGCCAGGCGCCGATGTCGGCGACGAAATGCGTGCGGTTGAGCTCGCAGTCGGCGCGGAACGGCTCGAGTGGGTGCCCCGAGATGTAGAAGCCAAGAATTTCCTTTTCGCGCGCGAGACGCTCCGATTCCTTCCACGGCTCGATGTTGGGAAGCAAGAGCTCGGCGTGGACTATCGCGCCGGACGGGGCGACCTGCCCGAAGAGCGAGCCCTGGCCGCTGATCAGCTCTTCCTGCTTCAGCG
Source organism: Gemmatimonadaceae bacterium (assembly GCA_046599115.1). Taxonomy (GTDB): domain Bacteria; phylum Gemmatimonadota; class Gemmatimonadetes; order Gemmatimonadales; family Gemmatimonadaceae; genus UBA4720. The sequence goes on along the minus strand of JBKJHG010000158.1, from coordinate 27,150 downwards.
ACGCTTCACGAATGGCAGTATCGAGCGCGGCGAACAGCTGGGCGCGGTGCCCGCCGAGGGAGTCGAGCGCGCCGGATACGATGAGCGCTTCGAGTACTCGCTTGTTGCAGATGCGGAGATCAATGCGCTCGCATAGATCGAACAGCGATTTGAAATGGCCACCCTTGCTCCGCGCGTCAATGATGGAATCGATCGCGGTACGCCCGACGTTGCGGATGGCGCCGAGGCCGAAGCGGAGGCGCACCTCGCCGACGACTGTGAATTTGTAGCCTGACTCGTTGACATCTGGAGGGAGAATCTCGAGGCCGGCGGTGGCAGCGCCGGGCACGGCGAGCTGCTTCGCTTCACTGATGTACTTGACGACGCTGTCGGTGTCGCCGATCTGCGACGAGAGCAGCGCCGCCATAAAGTCGGCGGGGTAGTGAGTCTTCAGCCACGCCGTTTGGTACGAGATGATCGAATAGGCGACGGAGTGCGACTTGTTGAATCCGTAGCGGCCGAATGTCTCCAGCTGGCCGGCGATGTCCTCGATGATCTTCTTGTCGAACCCGCGATCGACCGCCTTGGTGATGAACTTCCCAAGCTCCTCGCGAATGAGCTCGGCGTCCTTCTTACCGACGGCTTTTCTCAGGATGTCCGCTTCGGCGAGCGAGATTCCCGCCAGCGTCTGCGCGATGCGCATCACCTGCTCCTGATAGGTGATGACGCCGTAGGTACTGGAAAGAATCGGCTCGAGCTCGGGGAGGACGTAGGAGACCGCTTCCTCGCCGCGCTTCCGCTTCATATAGACCTTATGCATTCCGGCGTCGAGCGGACCGGGGCGCATCAGCGCATTGGACGCGACGAGATCGTCGAAGCGGTCGGCTCGCATCGAGCGAAGCATGTCGGTCGCGAGCGGCGACTCGAATTGGAAGACCCCGGCCGTCTTGCCGGCGCGGAGAAGCCGGTAGGTCTCAGGGTCGTCGAGCGGCAGGTTGTCGAGGTCGGGCGCGTCTCCGGTGCGGGCCCTGATGCCGGCGATGGCGTCGGTAACAACGGTGAGCGTGGTGAGCCCGAGAAAGTCCATCTTCAGCATTCCAGCTTTCTCAAGCGCGTTCATATCGTACTGCGTGACGACGATCGACTCTTCCGATGTCGCATTGGCGCCTGCTCCCCTCGACGGCGCGGTACAGATCGGAACGTAGTCGTCGAGCGGGCCTGGCGCGATGACGATTCCAGCGGCGTGTACGCCGGCGTGGCGCGACAGACCTTCAAGCTTGATGGCGTAGTCGAGGAGCTGCTTGTAACGGGCCTTTTTCTCCTTCGTCTCCGTCGAATCGTCCTTCCTGATGTTGTACAGCTCCTTCACTTCAGGAATGCGCTCGATCGCCTCTTTCACTGTGAGCGAGAAGTTCGGCTGATTCGGGATAAGCTTTGCGAGCCAGTCGGTTTCCGAAGGAGTGAAGCCGAGGGTGCGGCCGACGTCCTTGATGGCGGCGCGCGACTTCAAGGTTCCGAAGGTGATTATCTGCCCCACTGAATCGCGCCCGTACTTCTGCCGGACGTACTCGATCACTTCGCCGCGGCGCTCGAAGCAGAAGTCAACGTCGATGTCGGGCATCGAGACGCGCTCCGGATTCAGGAAGCGCTCGAAGAGGAGATCGAACTTAATCGGGCAGACGTCGGTGATCCGCAGCGAGTAGGCGACGAGCGAGCCGGCAGCCGATCCACGGCCTGGCCCGACGGGGATACCCTTATCGCGAGCGGCCTTGATGAAATCTGCGACGATGAGGAAGTAGCCGGCGTAGCCGGTGCCGGTGATGACAGCGAGCTCATAGTCGAGCCGCTCGCGAACATTGGCGGGAAGGGGATCGCCATAGCGCTCTCGCGCGCCTGCTTCCGCAAGTTTGACGAGATAGTCGTTCTCCGTGCCGATGTCGCCCGGGAGCGGGAATGACGGAACGCGGTACTGCTTGGAGAGCTGAACGCCGGCCTCCTCGCCGATTTTTAGCGTGTTCTCTAGAACGTCGGCGCGGCCCGGAAAGGAATCCCTGATCTCGTCGGCATTCTTGAAGTACAGACCTTCGTCGTACTTCATCCGATTGGTGTCGGTCCAATCTTTACCGAGGCCGATGCAGAGGAGGATGTCGTGCGAGTCGTGGTCTTCGCGCTTTAGGAAGTGCGCGTCGTTAGTGGCGACGACGGGCAGCCCGATTTCCTCGGCGAGCTGGAAGACGCGACGGTTCAGATCATCCTGATTTTCCGAGTGGTGGGCCTGAACTTCGAGGTAGTATCGGTCCTTGAAGACATTCGCGTACCACTCGGCGGCTTCGCGGGCGCCATCGAAGTTGTCGGCGAGCAGGTTGCTCGCGACTTCGCCGGCCATACACGCCGAAGAGACGATGATCCCTTCGTTGTATTTGGCGAGGAGCTCGCGATCCACGCGCGGCTTGGAGTAGAAGCCCTCCGTGTAGGCCAGGGAGGAGAGCTTCACTAGATTCTTGTAGCCGACGGCGTTCTGTGCGAGGAGGACGAGATGGTAGTACGGTTTTCCCCGGTCACCGCTGACGCGCTCACGCGCGCGCCGATCGCCGGGCGCGACATAGGCTTCCATCCCGATGATCGGCCGGATGCCCGCTTTTTTGGCTTTTTCCTGGAACTCCCACGCCCCGTGCAGGTTACCGTGATCTGTGATGGCCAGGGCCGGTTGTTCGAACTCCAGGGCCCTGTTGATCAGGTCATCTATTCGGTTGGCGCCGTCTAAAAGGGAGTATTCGGAGTGGCAATGAAGGTGAACGAATGACACGTAGTAAGAATATGCGACGCCCAGTGTTAGCGATAGCATTTCTCGCTCTGATAATGCTCTTTTTCGCCGCTCCGACCGCTTGCTATTTGAGCAGGGGCGCGTGGGAGGAAGCGAAGATCCTGAGCAGACGCCAGCCCATCACCGAAATCGTGGCCGATAGGCGGACCTCGGAGGCCGACCGGAGCAAGTTACTGGTCGTCTTGGCGGCTCGGCGTTACGCAAAAGATTCGATTAAGCTCAGAATTAAAGACAGTTTCACAACATTATCACACGTTGATAGCGACACTTTAGTACTTGTGTTGTCCGCTGCCTACCGGGATGCCCTGCGGCCATATACGTGGTGGTTCCCGATTGTCGGGGATGTGCCTTACAAGGGATACTTTGATTTCGATGCCGCGAGACAGGCGGCGAAGGATTTCAAGGCGGACGGGTTCGATATCTACCTTCGCCCGTCTGATGCGTTCAGCACGCTGGGCTGGTTCAACGATCCTCTCCTCAACACCTCGCTCCGCCGGGACTCGATCGATCTCGCCAACACGGTCATTCACGAGCTCACGCACAATACCTACTACGCGTCCGGTCAGGCGGCGTTCAACGAGTCGTTCGCGATGTTTGTTGGCGCGCGCGGCGCGGCGGCATTTTTCCGGTCGCGCGGATCCGACTCGAGCGCGCGGCTGCTCGAAGCGAGATGGGAAGATGACAAGCTGCTCGCTGCCTTTTGGGCGAGGGTGATCAGGTCGCTGGATTCGGCCTACAAGGCCCATCCCGCAGATAAAGCGTGGAGGATTGCCGTGCGCGACACGGTTTACTCGCGGACGCGTGCGACGCTCGTTGCCGAGATCGGTCCGAAGCTGCGCACGATAAATCCGCTGTACGCGACGCGTACGCCGCTCGACAATGCGTCGCTGCTGGCGCGAAGAGTGTACGCCAGTGATCTGCAGCTATTCGACGACGTCTACGAGAAAGAGGGACGCAGCCTGCGCCACACAATCGGCCGTGTGATCTCGCTCGCGAAATCAAAGCCCGACAATCCGTTCGGAGCGGTCAGAGCGTGGGTTGGGGCGAGAGCCGATTCACTAGGAGCGACGCCGTTGCAGTGACCTATGAGCGATCGACGAGGGGGCAAAGGTGTTCATTTTCTGGCGCACCGGGTCTGTTGCCGCTCGACGATAAACAGTTGACATATCGGCTTCAATGCCTCACCATTGGTTGTACACAAATCGCGGGTCTGCTACCTCCGGCATCCGGGGAGACCAGCCGCAGGATGGCATTTGAGCCATTCTCCTTGCCCGTTGACGCGGACGCGTCACATGGCAGCCCGCTTAGCGAGCCAACCGGCTAGGAGTTCGAAAAGACCATGATACGTCTAATGCGACAGCTTGCTGTTGCAGTGGGAGCAATGGCCATAGTGCCAATGCTCGCATTGGCGCAACAGTCAGGCACCGTTACCGGCAGAGTTACGGAAGGCGGCACTGGCCGCCCCGTAGCCGACGCCAGCATTGTGGTGGTAGGCACCACGCGAGCGGCGCGCACAGATGCGGAGGGCCGGTATCGGATTACCGATTTGCCAACGGGCACCGCTCAACTACGTGCCCTTCGAATCGGGTACTCGTCTGTAGCGCAGACCGTCAGAATTGCTGCGGGAACGGGCACTGCCGCGGATTTTGTGCTTTCGACAGCGGCAATCTCTCTCGATCGTGTGCTTGTCTCTGCGACTGGCGTCGAGCAGCGCCGGGTCGAAGTTGGGAACGCTGTTTCCAACATCGACGTGGCTCAAGTTCAGAAGGCGGCGGTGCCCAACGGCGCGAGCCTTCTTCAGGGTCGAGCTCCGGGCGTAACTGTCATTCAGAACGGCGGGACGACCGGCTCAAGCGCTCGTGTGCGCATTCGTGGAGCGAATAGTGTCAATCTCTCCAACGAGCCACTGCTCATCATCGACAACGTGCGTGTCAACAACTCGGCGAACAGCCTCTCCATCGGCACCGGCGGTCAGAGCATATCGCGGCTGAACGATTTGGATCCTGATGAGATCGAGAGCATCGACATTCTGAAAGGCCCTGCAGCCGCGGCCCTTTATGGTACGGCCGCTGCAAATGGCGTCATTCAAGTAACCACCAAGCGCGGACGTGCCGGCAAGCCGACCTACACCGTGTACGCAGAGACCGGGAACATCAAGCCGTACGATCGGTTTCCGTCAAACTACAACTCCTATGCGAACGGGGGGGGCAATCCATCTTTCTGCTTTTTAGCCGATGTGGCGACAAAGGTCGCATCCTGCCCGAAGATCGACTCGCTATTCGTTTATAACCCGCTGGTGCAGAACAGTCCATTCCGTACGGGCCACAACAACCGCGGCGGATTCCAAGCTGCTGGCGGCAACGAGTTCGCCCAGTATTTCGTATCGACGGACATTAACGACGAAACGGGCGTATTCCTCAACAACCGGCTGCGCAGCGTCAACCTGAGGTCGAACCTTAGCTTGGTTCCGTTTAGCAAGTTGCGTGTGAACTTGAGCGGCGGGTATCTCACCAGTCGTGCTTCGCTTCCACAGAACGACAACAACAACCTCGGAATCGTATCGGGCGGTCTGCTCGGAAAGGCACGCGCCGCCGAGCCTGTCGAACCAGTATCCGGTAGCCGTCTCGGATATTTTTTACGCGCTCCGTCCAAGCTTTACGCGGTAACCAGGAAGCAGGACATCGAGCGTTTTACCGGTGGCCTCACAGGCAACTATACGCCGCTCAATTGGTTCCAGGTTCTGGGGACCCTCGGCTATGACGCCCTCAACCGCTTCGACGCCGGGCTTTTGCAACCGGCCATCCTCGACAACAACACTACCAATCGCATCGGGAACCGTTCTGCGAACCGGTTCCAGATCTACAATTACACCGCGAACGTGAGTGGAACGACAACGTTCAATCTGGGCGACCACCTTGTTTCCAAGACGTCAGTCGGGACGCAATTTCAGCGTGAAAATTTTACCGACAACCAGGCTTTCGGTACGACGCTCGTTGCCGGCACCGGCACGCTCGCCGGAACATCAACCGGATTTGCGGTTGGTGAGGACGCGCTCGATAACCGTACGCTTGGCTATTTCCTGCAACAGCAGTTAGAACTCGCGGATCGTCTCTTCCTGACTGGCGCGTTGCGTGGAGACAAGAACAGCGCGTTCGGTCGCGATTTCAAATTTGCAAAGTATCCGTCCGCCAGCGTTTCCTATGTCGTGAGCCGGGAGAGCTGGTTCCCACGTCGGTTCATCAATACTCTCAAGCTTCGAACGGCATATGGTCGGTCAGGGCTTCGTCCGGCTGGAGCCGAGGCGCTTCAGTTCCTGAACCCGACTGCGGTAAACATCGTTGGAACGGAGACCGCGGCGATCAATTTCGGCAACCTCGGCGACCCAAACCTGCGAAACGAAAAAATTTCCGAAGGCGAAGTCGGAATGGAGGCGAGCCTGTTCGGAGATCGGCTTGGTCTGGATCTTACCTACTTCAATAAAGAGTCGCGCGACGCTCTTATTTCCCGAATACTGCCTCCCGGTGCCGGATCAGCAACGTCTCAGCTGACCAATATCGGTCGTGTATCGAACAGGGGAGTAGAGCTTCAGGCGACGCTGGGAATCCTGCGTATGCCCCGGTTGGGCTGGGACATGACGGTGAATTACGCGACCGTGCAGAACAAGCTGATAGACCTGGGCAAAGATGCGCTCGGCAGCCCTATCCAGCCGATCATCTTCGGCCTCGGCGGCGCGTCGCAGCGTCACACGGCGGGACGTCCGCTGGGGTCGTACTACCAGAAGACCTATACGTACGCGGATGCCAACAAGGACGGCATCATCGACTACACCGAAGTTCAGGTCGGAGACACGGCCTACCTCGGCAATCCGTTGGCGTCGAGTACGTGGTCGCTCAACTCCACGATGACTTTCTTCAAGAATCTCCGGTTGACGACGCTGATCGATGCCCAGCGCGGGTTCAAGCAGTTCAACAGCACCCAGGAATTCCGCTGTGGAACGTTTAACAACTGCCCCGACATTTATGTGGCGGGGACACCGCTGTGGAAGCAGGCTCGCGCAATCGCGGACATTCAGTTTCAAACGGCGGCCGGTTACATCGAGGACGCTTCATACGTTAAGCTCCGCGAGATAGCGCTGACGTGGGATGTTCCGAAGGAGTTCGCATCTCGATTCGGGGCGGGACGTGGCGTGAGCGTTACGCTTGCTGGCCGCAACCTCAAGACGTGGACGAAGTACACCGGTCTCGATCCGGAGATCAACTTCACGACCGCGAATTTCACGCAGGCCGAGTTCCTCTCGCAGCCGCCGGTCAAGCGCTACACCACACGAATCAACATTAACTTCTAATGCGGCGCGTCCGCAAAGGCATATACATGCACATATTCAGAAAGCATTTATATCGCGTACTGGCCGCCGTGGCGGTGGCCGGCGCAGTCACGAGTACGGCTTGCAACACCGACAAGTTGCTCCAGGTCGACAGACCGGACATCGTCCCAATCGCGGCGGTGAAGGACAAGAGTGCGCTGCCAACCGTATATGGCGGAGTGCTCGCCGATTTCCAAGTCGGCTTCAGCGGCTCGAGTGGGCAAGAAGGTCAGGCCAACTACAGCGCTCTGCTCGGCGACGAATTCACGATCACCGACACGTTCGGTACGCGCATTCAGATCGATGCGCGAAACACCACGCCCGACAACGCGAACAACGACGCCGTATTCCGCGATTTGTCACGCTCCCGGCAGTCGGCAGAGCAGGCGGCGGCGAAATTCGCCGAGCTGGCTCCGACTTTCGCGGCAGGGGAAGTCAATGGATTCAATGCGCAACGGGCGGAGATATTCAATCTCGCGGGCATGGACTATGTTCTGTTCGCCGAGGTGTACTGCTCCGGTGTTCCGTTCGACTCCGTTACGGCTAACGGCGCGATCGTTGGCAATGCTGGGTTGACTACGGTGCAGATGCTTCGTACAGCGATCCAGCGGTTCGACAGCGCGAGGGCGGTAGCGAGCTCAATCTCACCAGTGAGCGCTGCGGCGACTGCTCAGCTGCGGTTGGCGAGAGTGGGCAAGGCGCGCGCCTATCTTGATCTGGCGAATACATACGCGGACCAGTTTCTGGATTCAGCGATCGTTACGATCAACGGAACTTCGGGAGTGCCGACGACATTCTCATACGTGGTTTCGCACTCGAATAACACCACCCGTGAGAACAACGGGATCTGGAGCTTCGTCATCAACCAGGCGCGCTGGGGCGAAGCGAATCGGGAGGGTAACACGGCTGCGGCCGGCAACGTTGGGCTTGCCTACAGGTCACAGTTTGTAAACGGCGCGGATGTCCGCACTGCATTTCTGTCCGCCGTAACTGGTTTCAACGGAGCACCAAACTTCCGCACACAGAAGTACCCGGCGCGGGAATCGCCCGCCGTTGTAGCCAGTGGAGTGGAGGCACGCCTCATCGAGGCCGAAGCTTTTCTCCGCAAGGGCGACATCGCGAACTGGCGGCTCAAGCTCAACGATCCGCGACAGATTCTTTCGCTGAACCAGTGCGTGCCAAACGCACCGGCTTGCACCAACCCGACGACGGCGGGCGGAGTCGAAACCAATCCGGCTACGCACACCACGGCTACCGGTCTCGCGGATCTGCTCGATCCGGGGACGCAGGTTGCAAGGGAAAATCTCACCTTCAACGAGCGTGGTTTCTGGCTGTTCGCGACCGCTCACCGTCTGGGAGATATGCGTCGGGAGATCAGGCAGATCGGACGCACATTTTCCCAGGTTTTTCCAACCGGCCCGTATATCCTTCCCGGCCAGCCGGGCGGGATCTACGGTCCGGCCGTCAGTCTCCCGGTTCCAATCTTTGAGGAGAGCAACGGTAGCTTCAAGACAGCGAGCTGCAACACGACGCTGCCGTAGGACTCATCGCCAGTACGAAAAAAAGGGAGCGCGAGAGCGCTCCCTTTTTTTGTGCTCATTCTAGTTCTTGGGCGGCGGCATATCGAGACGGGTTTGCAGGAGGATGGCTCCTCCGCCAGCTCGCGTGCCGTAGAGATAAGCGCCCTCAGTGGCATTGAGGATTCGGATGTTGTCCAACGTGTTCGCGAAAATCGAGCCGAGAACGTGGAAGTCTGATTGGGGCACTCCATCAACGGCAACAAGAGGAGTATCATCCAGCAGAACCGAACTGTGGCCCCTCTGCCAAATCTTGCCCGGGCCGCCATTCTTGTCGTCACGCGTCGAGACGAAGGAAGTTCGCTTCAAGACGTCCCATGCAGTTATGCCGCCCGATGCGATTATGGACTGAGAGTCGATCAGGCGGCCGGATTCAGGCGCAACAGACTCGCTGGGTGGGCGAATGCGACTACACGCTGCCAGGAGCAGGGCTGTCGCGACAAGCGCGGCGCGCGCACGACGCAGGGTCCAGCTTGAGTGAAGAGGATTCATGGCCACCCCCCGTTAGCTTCAGCATAGTGCCGGGTCCGGAGGAATGTAAGAGCGGGTCCGGCTAGCCGCTGAATCTCGATCGGAGCAGCGCGCGGAGATCGAGCACCTGGCCTGAAGGCGGAGCGGATTCCGAGGTCGCCGGAGAATCATTCGACTGCAGCGCAACGCGCTGCATCTTGTCGCGCACTCCCTTATCGATGAAACGCGACAGCTGGTCGAGCGAGTAGTCCGAGCTTCGCCGCGACGAGTACGCGTTGAGCGGATAGGTTACGAGCAGGTGATTTCGCGCCCGGGTGAGCGCGACGTACATCAGCCGCCGCTCCTCTTCCGTCTCCTCGTCGCTGCCGAGGCAGCGCGAGGAGGGAAAGCATCCATCCACCGCCCAGATGAGAAACACCGCGTCCCACTCCTTTCCCTTCGACGAGTGCGCGGTGCTGAGCACGAGAGTGTCCTCCTCTTCCTTGCTGCCGCCGGCGAGATCCTGAGTCGCTTGCGGCGGCTCGAGCGCGAGGGCGGAGAGAAACGTCGCGCGGTCGGGATATCCGGAGGCGATGACCTGGAGCTGATCGAGGTCGGCGAGGCGCGGCTCGGGTTTGTCGTACCGTTGGCGCAGAATGTCGTCGTACAGACGGCGGACGTTCCCGATCTCGAGCGCGACCTGAGCGTCCTCCGCCGTCTTGCCCAAGCGCAGAAGCTCGAGGAGCGCGACGAGCGCGGTGTGGGCGGGCTTGGCGCGGGGCGGGGGGGAGAATCGCCCGAATGCTCCCGACTCCCACGCCATTCCCACCATCGAATCGATCGCCGCTCGTGCGGTAGCTTCACCGATGCCGGGTAGGAGAAGGAGCAGCCGGTACCAGCTGACTTCGTCGCGCGGATTCTCCAGGATGCGGAGGAACGCGAGCACGTCCTTAACGTGTGCGGCTTCGAGGAACTTGATGCCGCCCCATTTCTCGAACGGAATCTTTCTGTTCGTCAGCTCGATCTCCAGATCGGCCGACATATATCCGGCGCGGAAGAGCACGGCGATCTCGCGCAGCGGCGTTCCCTCCTCGTGGAGCTCGAGGATTCTGTCCACCACGAAGCGCGTCTGCTGCTGCTCGTCGCGCGCGCACACGAGCCACGGCTGCTCTCCTCCCTCCCGCTCGGTGCGAAGGTTTTTCGTGAACCGCTCGGCGGCGCGCGAGATGAGAGTGTTCGTCACCTCCAGTATCGGCTTCGTGGAGCGATAATTCTGCTCCAGAGTCACCGTTGTTGCGCCGGAGAATTGCTTCGGAAAGTCGAGAATGTTGCGGAAGTTCGCACCGCGGAACGAGTAGATGCTTTGCGCGTCGTCGCCGACGACGGTGATGTTGCTGTGGCGGACGCACATTCCCTTGAGGATGCGAGCCTGCAGCGTGTTGGTGTCCTGGTACTCATCCACCAGCACGTGGTCGTACAATCCGCCGATCCCGTCGCGCAGCTCCGGCGACGCCTCCAACATCAGCGCCCAGAAGAGAAGGAGGTCGTCGTAGTCAACGAGGTTCCGCTCCTGTTTACGCTTGGTGTAATCGGCGAAGATCTTTCCGAAATCCTCCAGATACTCAGTGAACTGCGCGTAGTCGTCGCGAACGATCGAGTCGACGGTGAAGCCGGTGTTGATGTGGCGCGAGTACACGTATTGAAGCGTTTCCTTCTTCGGGAACCGCTTTCCCTTCGACGCGTATCCTAGCTGCGCGCGAGAGAGCTGCATCAGGTCGGTCGAGTCGCCCTGATCCATTATGGTAAAATCCTTCGGAAGCCCCGCCGAAGGTCCATACTTCCGAAGGAGACGATGAGCGGTCGCGTGGAACGTTCCGCCGTGCACGCGACGGCTATTCCCGCCGACGAGCCGCTCGGCCCTGGCGAGCATTTCCTGCGACGCGCGGCGGGTGAAGGTGAGCAGAAGAATCCTGTCGGCCGCGACTCCGCGATCGATCAGGTGCGCGACGCGGTAAACGAGCGTCCGGGTTTTGCCGGTACCCGCACCAGCGATGATGAGAAGGGGACCGTCGCCGTGGGTGGCTGCTTTCGCCTGCTCCGCATTCAGCTCGGCGGCGAAATCGCGGGTTTGCCCGGGGTCGACGTTTCTGTCGCGCGCCGGATAGACGATCGCTTCGGTCACGCCGCGCCGGAAAAGAGCTCGCTCGGGGATGTCTCCACAGGAGCGAGAACGAACAGCGACGCCAGCTCACGCGCGAACACGGTCGCGGCGCGATCCACGCCGATGTCTTCTCCCATTTCCTTCTCGATGGACGTCATCACAACGCCGTCGATTCCGCACGGAACGATGAAATCGAAATACGATAGATCGGTGCTGATGTTAAGCGCGATGCCGTGCCAGGTGACCCAGTCGCGGGCGTGCACACCTATGGAGGCGATCTTTTTCCCGCCGGTCCAGACCCCGGTGTAGCCGGTATTTCTCTCCGCGCTGACGCCGAACGATGCAAGCGTGTTGATCAGCGCCTGCTCCAGCTGCCTCAGGTACCAATGAAGATCCTGCTTGTGACGCTTGAGGTCGATGATCGGGTATCCGACCAGCTGGCCGGGCCCGTGAAAGGTCACGTCGCCGCCCCGTTCGACTTCGAAGAGATCAACGCCGCGTGACGCGAGGTATTCCTTTGACGTAATGAGATTTTTTCCCTTTGTCGCGCGACCGAGCGTGACGACAGGCTCGTGCTCCAACAGGAGAAGAACGTCCTGGCCTATCTCACCTGTGATGCGCGCGGCGGCTATTCGCCGCTGCAGCTCGAGGATCTCCGCGTACGGCGTTACGCCCTGTCTTACAACCCAGAGCTCACGCTCAGACAAGGATCCTCCGGCTCGTCACGCGTGGATCGTCCGTCCCATCGAATCGAGCGCCGCTTCCGCGATTGCTTCCGACAGCGTCGGGTGTGCGTGGATGGCGAGATCGATTTCCTCGACGGTGAACTCATTCTCTCTCGCGACGGCGAGCTCGTGGATCAACTCGGTAGCGTGAGCGCCGATGATGTGGGCGCCGAGTATCTCGCCGTATTTCGCGTCGCGAATGATCTTGACGAAACCCTCCGTCTCGCCCGATGTGCGGGCACGGCCGTTGGCGGAAAAGTTGAAGCGCCCGACCTTGTAATCGAGTTTCTTTTCCTTGCACTGCTGCTCGGTCAGTCCGATCGAAGCGACTTCCGGATGGCAGTAGGTCGCGCTGGGGATGTTGCCGTAATTCACCGGGTGAACGTGTTTCTGTCCGGCGAGATACTCGGCCAACACCACGCCCTCACGCGATCCCTTGTGCGCGAGCATCGGCGGTCCGGCGACATCTCCGATGGCGAAGATACCCTTCGCCGTGGTTTCCATCTTCGGAGTGATCTTGATGAAGCCGCGCTCGTCTACCTGAACCCCCGCTTCCTTGAGGCCGAGATCTTCCACATTCGGGGCGCGGCCCGCGGCGACGAGAACCTTCTCGACGTCGAGCGCCTTTTTCGAGCCGCCTGCTTCGACATTCATCTTCACAGACGTCTTGCCCACCTGCACATCGCTGATCTTCGCGCCGGTGAGCACTTCTATCTTTCGCTTCTTGAAGCTCTTCGCCAGCTCGGCGCTGCAGTCGGCGTCTTCGAGGGGAAGAATCACCGGCGCTATGTCGATGAGGGTCACTTCCGTGCCGAAGGCGGCGAAGACGTCTGCGAATTCGCAGCCGACGGCGCCGGCCCCGACGATGGCCATTGTCTTCGGCGCCTTTTCCAGAACGAGCGCTTCGTCGGATGAGATGACGGTCGTCTTGTTCAGCTCGAGCCCGGCTTTCGGAAGTCCGCGGACGCGCGAGCCGGTGGAGATGACGACCGCCTTCTTGGCGTCGTGCTTCTCTTCCTTGCCGTCGGCTCCTTTCACCGAGACGGCGTTCTTCCCGCTCAGCTTCGCCGTGCCCTTGATGAAGGTGATCTTGTTCTTCTTGAGCAAAAACTCCACGCCCTTGGAATTTTGCGTGCTGACGGCGCGAGAGCGCTTCATCGCGATGCCGTAGTCCAGCTTCACGTCACCGACGGTGACGCCGAAGTCGGCGGAGTGGGTGAGCTTGGTGGCGATGGCGGCGGACTCGAGGAGCGCCTTGGCGGGGATGCATCCCCAAATGACGCAGGTTCCGCCGAGCGCTTCGCGCTCGATGACGGCAACGGACATTCCGAGCTGAGCGCAGCGAATGGCACCGACATAACCGGCGGGTCCGCCGCCGATAAAGATCACGTCAAACGTGGCCATAATATTTCCGGTTTGGTTTGTTCAGGATGAGCTGTGAGAAAGATAATCCCCTGACGGCGCAGCGAATATCAGGTGCTCCAGAGCGTCGCGTAGAAAACTACGCTCCGGTAAATGCCCGTCAGGTAGGCGACCGAAAGAGCGATAACGAGCGCGCGCAACAAGAGAAGCCAGCCGTGGAGGCCGTACGCCCTCCGCGCAGCGAAATAAGCATATGATGTGATTCCAACGAGCATCATTACGGAGACTGCCCCCTCCCGGCTCAGCACGTTGGCCAGATGATGTGCCCCGGGTCCGAATTGTTGCAGCACCAGAAAGACAGGGGCGAACGCGATCACGATTGCGGTTATGTAAATCAGAATGAACGCGTACAGGTGCACCGAGAACACGAGATGCTCGGCGAATCTCCGACCCGTCGCGAGAAAGAGCACGAGCATCAGCGCGGCGATGACAGGGATCGAGAAAATGAGGAGACTCTTCTTCTCATCCTGAAGGACGGCGTCGAACCTGATACGGTACGCGTCCTCCGCCTCGCCTGTGCGCTTCAGCTTTGACTCGACAAGTTTCGCCTGCGTGGTCCCGGAATGAATGCCTGGATACACGTATTGCGCGTACCCGTACCGCAATAGACCGGTGTGAGGTTGAAACACGAAGAAGACGACGTTGATGATGACGAAGAGCGTCAGCGGCTTCGTGTACCTGGATCTGCCGCCGTGAAAGTACGCGCGGGCCAGCTCGCCGGGCTGTGCGACGAGCGTCTTCAAGGTGCGGAGGAGGCGGCCGTCGAAGTGCACGAATTCCCCGACGGCCTCCTCGACGAGAGGGCGAAGCGAATAATTCTCGGGCGACAATTTTTTCTCGCCGCACTGCGAGCAAAACGGTCCATCCAGCGGGGCACCGCAATTCGGACAGATACCTAACGAAGTCGCCCCCGGCTCATCGAGAGGAGACAGGGGCGCGCGGTTGCCGCTGGAGATGGATGTCACTCCTGGATCAGACGATCAATGCGACGGGATTCTCGATCAGGCGACGAACGGTCTGCAGAAATTTCGCGCCTGTCGCACCGTCGATGACGCGATGGTCGCAGCTCATCGTTACGCGCATACGCTTCCGGAGAACGACATCGCCCTCGATGACGACCGGCTTCTCCTCGACTCCGCCGACGGCGATGATGCCCGCCTCGGGGGGATTGATGATCGCGGTGAACTGATCTATCCCGAACATCCCGAGATTGGAGACGGAGAATGTCGAGCCGGTGTACTGCTCCGGCGTGAGGCGTCGCTCGCGCGCTTTCCCGGCGAGATCCTTCGCTTCGGAGGAGATGTCCCACATCCGCTTGCGATCCGCGTCGAAGATTACGGGAGTGATCAGTCCGTCTTCGACAGCCACCGCCATTCCGACGTGGATGCGATTGAACTGGCGAATTCGGTCTCCGAGCCAATGCGCGTTCACTTCAGGATGCTCGGCGAGCGCGAGCGCGACGGCGCGGATGACGATGTCGTTGAACGACGCCTTGTAGTTATCGCCCATTGAGGCGAGCTCTTCGCGCAGCTCGGAAGCGCGCGTGACATCGAGCTCGACGGTGAGGAAAAACGTCGGCACCGGCCCGTTCGATTCCGCGAGCCGCTTGGCGATCGTCTTCCTGATCTGCGTGAGGGGAATGTCTTTGTAGTCGCCTTCGATCGCAGCACGTGCGGTCGCAGCGGTGCGTGACTGACCGCCGCCGGCTACCGCCGTCTCGACATCACGCTTGACGATCCTCCCGCCGGGGCCCGATCCCGTGATCGTGCCTAGCTGAATGCCGCGATCGGATGCGAGCCTGCGCGCGAGAGGCGAGGAGCGCTGGCGCCCACCGGCGACTGCCGGCGGTGGAGGCGCGGCGGAACGTGCTCCATTTCCTGCGGGCGCGCGGCCGCGCGGTGAATCGCCTGGAGCTCTGCCGGTCGACGCGACGACTGGTGCTGGCGCCACTTTCTCCTCCGGAGGAGCGGATGCTTCGCCCTGAGATTGGGCGGGGGTCGCGGAAACGGAAGCGGCTCCTTGAGCGGAGGCGTCCGCAGTTGCTGGCGGTGCGGCACTCGCGGCGGGGGCTCCAGCCCCGGCGACGAGCGCGTCAATGTTCTCGTCGGCAGTGCCGATGACGGCGAGGAGCGTTCCCACCGCGGAGGCGTCGCCTTCGTTGGCGATCCGCTTCCGAAGGACACCGTCGCCACGGGCAACCAGCTCCATCACCGCCTTGTCGGTCTCCACTTCGGCGAGGACGTCGCCGGATTTCACGGCGTCACCTTCGTTCTTCATCCACTTCACGAGCCGTCCCTCTTCCATCGTCGGGGACAGCGCCTCCATCACAACTTTCGTCGCCATAGTTAGCTAGTCGAGGTACAAGACTTTTCGCACGGCTGCGATGGTCTTCGCGGCATCGGGCTTGGCTGCTTTCTCGAGATTCTTCGCGTAGGGCATCGGGACGTCTTCCTGGTGCACGCGGATCACCGGCGCGTCGAGATCATCGAAGCACTCGCGCTGAATGAAATCCACGACTTGCGCTCCAACGCCGCAGATTTCCCAGCCTTCCTCGACCACGACGGCGCGATTGGTTTTCTGCACGGAGCGGGAAATCGCCTCCACATCCATCGGGCGGATCGAGCGGAGATCAACGACATCAATATTGATTCCCTCCTTCGCCAGCGTATCCGCGACGGCCATCGCGACGAGCACCATCTTCCCGTGAGTGACGATCGTGCAGTCATCTCCTTCGCGCTTGAGATCGGCGAGTCCGATGGGGACGATGTAATCCTCATCCGGAACTTCGCCCTTGGTGTTGTAGAGCATTTCGCCCTCGAGGAACACCACCGGGTTGTCGTCGCGGATGGCGGCTTTCAGAAGCCCTTTCGCGTCGGCGGGCGTGCCGGGAGTGAGCACCTTGAGACCGGGGATATGTGCGAGCCAGCTCTCCCACGCCTGCGAGTGCTGCGCGCCAAGCTGAAGCGCGCTCCCGTTCGGGCCGCGGAAAACCATCGGCATCTTGAACTGTCCGCCCGACATATAAAGTATCTTGGCGGCGGCGTTGACCACTTCGTCGAGCGCGAGCAGCGCGAAATTCCACGTCATAAACTCGACGACCGGCCGGAGCCCCACCATCGCCGCGCCGACGCCGACGCCCGCAAACCCGAGCTCGGTAATCGGTGTATCTACAATGCGCCGTGGACCGAACTCGTCGAGCAAACCTTTCGAAACTTTATATGCGCCGTTGTACTGCGCGACCTCTTCTCCCATCAGGAAGACGCGGTCGTCGCGTGCCAGCTCTTCACGTAGCGCTGCGGTGAGCGCGTCGCGGTATGTCATCACTGCCATTTAGGATTCCGTCTCGACAAGGACGTCCTGGTAGAGCGTGTCGAGTGACGGCTCCGGGCTGGCGTCGGCGAAATCCCACGCGTCCTGCGCCGCGGCCTTTGCCTCGTCGTCGATCTTCGACAGCTCGCCTTCGCTGAGCTCGTCGTGATGATGCATGAACTGGTGGAGGAGCAAGATCGGATCGCGCTTCATATTCTCCTCGAGCTCTTCGCGCGAACGGTACGTGCCGGCCACCGCGTCCGACATCGAGTGCCCCATAAACCGGTACGTGCGCAGCTCGAGCAGCGTCGGCCTTTTTTCCTTGCGGGCGCGCTCCGTTGCTCGGCCGATGGCTTCACGCACGGCGAAGATGTCCTGTCCATCAACCGATTCGCCGATCATTCGATAACCCTTGGCGCGGACAACGACGTCTTCGTTCGCGGTAGAGCGCGAGATCGCCGTTCCCATTCCGTAGCGGTTGTTCTCGATGATGAAGATGACGGGGAGGTTCCAGAGCGAAGCCATGTTAAGCGCTTCGTGAAAGGCGCCGATGTTGACCGCGGCCTCTCCGAAAAAGCAGACGCAGACCTGATCGCCAGCCTTGTAGTTGATGGCAAAGCCGACACCCGCGGCGATCGGAACGTGGCCGCCGACGATGCCGTGTCCGCCGAGGAAGTTGGTGGCCGAATCGAAGATGTGCATCGACCCGCCTTTGCCCTTGGAGCAGCCGTCGGCGCGTCCGAATAACTCGGCCATTATCGCGCGCGGCGAGATTCCCCGGGCAAGCGCCTGACCGTGGTCGCGATAAGCGGTGATGACGTAATCATCTTCCCGCAGCATCGACATCGTGCCGCTGGAGATCGCCTCCTGACCGATGTAGAGGTGACAGAATCCGCCGATCTTGCCGAGTGCGTAGGCTTCGGCGCACTTCTCCTCGAAGCGGCGCTGGAGTAGCATCGACCGCAGCAGCTCCTTGCGCTGCGCGACATCGGTTCCGGCGATCTTTTCGGATCCCGGTTTTTTGGCGGCGGCTGACTCGATCGTCTTTCGCGCCTTCACCGGTTTTGCGCCTGCGCTCATACGCCTGCCGCCTGTACCTGTTCCCAGGCGTGGTAGCTCGAGCGGACGAGCGGTCCCGATTCGACGTGGCGGAAGCCCATTTCCATTCCAATATCCTTCAAGTAGCGGAACTCCTCCGGGGTGTAGTACCGATCGAGGGCGATGTGCGCATTTGACGGGCGCAGATACTGGCCGACGGTGAGAATGTCCACGTCAACCTCGCGCAGGTCGCGCATCACTTCGACGACCTCCTCGATGGTCTCGCCCATCCCGAGGATGATTCCGGTCTTGGTCGGAATATCGGGAGCGGTGCGCTTGGCGAAGCGGAAGATCTCGAGCACGCGCGGATATCTGCCTCCGGGCCGCGCCTTCTTGTACAGCCGCGGCACCGTCTCGGTGTTGTGATTGTATATCTCCGGGCGCGCTTCGAGGACGGCGGCGATGCTGGACTCGGTTCCCTGAAAATCGGGGACTAGTACTTCCACCGAGCAGCCGGGGACGCGGGCGTGAATCTGTCGGATTGTCTCGGCAAAGATGTACGCTCCGAAGTCCGGAAGATCGTCGCGATCGACGGACGTGATGACGGCGTGCTGCAGTTTCATCTCGGCGATCGCCTGGGCAACGCGCGATGGCTCGGCGATGTCGTAGGCGGGGGGGCGTCCGTGAGCGACGGCGCAGTAGGCGCAGTTTCGGGTGCAGACGTCCCCAAGAATCATGAACGTGGCGGTGCCGTGCTCCCAACATTCGCCGACGTTGGGGCAGTGGGCTTCCTCGCAAACCGAATGGAGGTCGAGCTCACGCATCAACTGCTGTAGGCGCAGGTAGTTAGGACCGCCGGGCGCTTTGACCTTGAGCCATCCCGGCTTTCGCTCAGGGAGCGGCTCGGAGCGATGGCGCCCGAGAATCTGATAGAGGGTTTCGCTCATTTCCAGTCTTCCAATCTACATTAAAAGCGGTCCGGGCGAAATTGCGCCAGGTCGTGCGGAAGTGGTGATCCCATAACGAGATCGGCGACTAAATCCCCCGTCAGGGGGGCCATCAGAATGCCGTTTCTGCCGTGGCCGCACGCGTAGATGATGGAAGGCGATTCCGGATCCGGTCCAAGCAGCGGCAGCAGGTCCGGCGTCACCGGACGAAGCCCCGCCCACGCGCGGCTGATCCCCGGCTTCCCGAGGGAAAGGCAGATCTCCGTCGCGGCTGCTGTCACTTTTGCGATCCCGGCTTCGGAAGTGGATGCTTCGAATCCAGTTCGCTCCATCGTGCTTCCGGCGATCGTCGCGTTTCCTCGAGGCACGACATATCCCCTCGGTCCGTAGACGACGTGGGACAGCGTTGCCACCGCGAACTCAACCAATTGCCCCTTCGCGGGTGTGACGGCAGCGGCGAGCTTGGCGCCGGCGATGGAGCCCGACCACGCTCCGGCGGCGAGAATGAAAAAGGCCGCCGAGACTGACCTCCCGTCGGACGTGGAAACGAGGACGCCATCTCCATTCTGGCTGACCGTCGAGACACGGCCGGCGAGGCGCGATATCTTCGCGTCGTTTCCAACCGCTGCGGCGAGCGCGTCCATAAGCGCGACGTTGTCCACCGATCCGTCGAGCGGATTGTGCACCGCACCGAGCGAGTGTGCGAGCGCCGGTTCAAGCCGGATCAGCTCGTCGCGATCGAGCCAGGCGCTCGATTGCGACGCCGATCGACGGAGGCCCTTCACTCCTGCCGGGGTGAATGCCGCCTGCAGGATTCCCCGACGATTCAGCGCGACCGTGATCCCGGTGCGCTCATAAAGGAATTCGAGATAGGACGGATAGCGATCCCGGGCGGCGATGCCGAAAGAGTCGGCGTCGCTCGACGCTCGTTCGACTGACGGCGCCAGCATCCCGGCAGCGGCACGAGACGCTTCCCCGGTGGCGGACTCGCCGACGAGAATCACGGTCCGGCCCCTTTCGGCGAGCGCGAGCGCGGCGCATAGACCAATCACGCCCCCGCCCGCTACGGCGACGTCGGCGGTCAGCGGCATCGCTGAAACCATCCGTCTGGTGCCGGCGTATGGCTGGATGTAACTCCTTCGGAGGGCTTTCCTATGCTGCGCGCCATTCTAATGCTTGGTCTTCTCGTCGTCCTCGGCATGTTTGCCGCAGGGCTGGTGTTCAATGTCCTCGGTGGACTCGTCGGACTTGTGTTTTGGGTCGCCATCCTGGCGGTGAAGCTTTTGGTCGTGGGCGGAATTCTGTATTTCGGCGTCCGAGTGCTGAGCCCGAACACGGCGCAGCGACTCAAGGACCGCTGGGCCGAAACGCGAGTCAAGCAGTACTGACCCCACCTTCGGAAATTAAAAGGGCGCCGCGATTTCGTGGCGCCCTTTTTCGTTTTCGGGATTGCGGCTGTCAGCCTTTAACCGGCGGCGTGTAGTAGGACTTGAGATACAGATTCAGCGAGCCGAACGAGACTTTCGACTTGAGCTGGAGCATGATCTTCCTGTCGTCGTCGGAGAGCCAGATAAGAGCCTGGCCATTCTCCGAGAAAATCCCCGTCGTCTTGATCACAGGCTGCACCACGATCGCGTCGAACGTTCCCGCGGGGACGGTGATCCTCTCCTTGCGGAGAACGCGAATGCGAACGGGGTTGCGGTCGGGTCGGAAGTATCGGTTGAAGTCATACGTCTGACCGACGACGAGTGGAATCGTGCGGATGAAATAGAGAAAGGATCCGTCGTCGAGCGGCTGATGCGCCGCCGGGTGCTCGCGCGGCGGATTCTTGTGCATCTCGTAGTAGATGTCCTTGTCCGGATAGATATCGTAGCGGCGTTCCTTGTCGCTCGTACCCTCTTCGAGCTGCTGGACGAATCGGAGTGACGAAAGGCTAGTGGTGTCTATCCAGCTCTCGTAAACGTCGTTCACCTTGTAGAAGAACGTCCCGCCTTGCACCCAGAACGCGGTGTGCCAGGCAGGTATTCCGCGGACGGTTTCGAGCCCAACGACTTCCATATGACCGTTGCCGACTTTCAGCGGACCGAATCTCACTTCGTACTCCATCCGCTCGCCGACGCTGAAGGGCTGCTTGATCTGCGCTGGCGCGCTCGGAACGAGAGCGGCAAGTGAAAGCGCTGCTGCGCGAACAAAAACAGGGTTCATCTTACGATCCGGTAGCGAGGAGCCGGCGCGCGTTGCGGCCGACGCGGTAGATGCCGAGCGCCCCGGCGAGGGGCTGAAGGCGGGTCTCACGTACGCGAAGGTCATACCGCGGTTCTTGCGCGAGAGTTTCCGTCCGCCGGGCGAACGGCGCGGCGCGGAAGAGAAGCTCTGCGTTCGCAGCCCAGCCGTCGGATGTCACGAGCGGCGCCTCTCCGGACGCCTTGAGCATTTCCTTGAGGACGGAGATTCGATAGCAGCGGAAAGTCGTGAACGCATCGGCGGGAGCGTTGCGCGGCATCGCCAGTTTGCGAATCCAACCGGCGAGGCGGTTGAGGCGACGCACTTCGGCCGGCGCGCCGACGGAAGTTTGCGACGTGGTCACGATGTCGGCGCCGCCTTCGAAGCGCTTCACCAATTCGGGAATGAGCTCGGGCCGATCGGTGAAATCAGCCTGCATCGCTATCATCGCATCGCGTCGCGGGTACTTCGTGCGGCGGATGACTTCACGGCAAAGCGCCTCGAGCGCGCGGCCATAACCAACACGCTCTTTTCCGCCGATCACTGTGAGTGGAATAACTTCCTTGTACGGCTCGAGGGTGGCGCGGGTGGCGTCGGTGCTCGCATCGTCGTAAACGACGATCTCATACTCCCGGGAATAGTCCTGGAATACGCGGCGGATGCGCCACAGAAGGAGTCCAACCGTTTCGGACTCGTTGTATGCGGGAATGCAGATATAAAGCAATGATGCCCCAGGTCGATATCAGCGTGCGGTGCAAGATAGAAGCTTCGGCTCTTTAGACGCTACCCTGAGCCACTTCCTCATACACCGCGATCGTCCTTTCGGTCATCAAATCATCGGTGAAAAGTCTTGCTCTGCGCGCGGCGCCCGCGGAGAGGCTGCCACGCAGCCCGGCGTCGCGAATCAAGGCCGCGGAGGCGCGCGAAAAGCCGGACGTATCGCCCGGTTTGATGAGCCGGCCGCTGATGCCATCCTCAATCAGCTCGGGGAGCCCGCCGACGGCGAACGCGATGGGCGGCACTCCGAGCGCCATCGCGTCTATCACGACCGTGCCGAGCCCCTCAGAGCGCGATGGATGCCAGAGGATGTCGAGTCCGGCGATCGCCTCTTCGACTTCGGGAAGAAAGCCGGCGCGAAACGCTTCGACTCCTCCGCACGTCGTGGCGCCCGAGGTGGTGCCGCCGATGAGGACGATGCGGACAGAGCGGAAAACGTCATCGGGAAGATGTCCGGCGATGGCGTCGAGGTCGGCGAGTCCTTTCTCGGCGGTCATCGCACCGACGACGCCGCAGATCACGGTCGCCTTCGGCCAACCGCGCTGCGCGCGCCAGTCGCGCGGCTTCAGCTTCGGCGGCATCTGCACACCTGAATGAACGACGCGAATGCGCGCGTCCTCGATGCCGGCTTCGAGGAGCGATCGCCGCACGGCTTGTGAAATGGCGATGAAGCGCGAGACCCGCTTGCCGTATTTCAACCGCGCATTTCTGGGCGGGAATGTCACGCGGCGCGAGACGACCAGGGCCGGAGAGTGCTTGCCGAGCAATGCGACGAGCGAGACACCGTGCGCGTGTGCATCGTGGGCGTGGACGACATCCGGCTTCCACTGGTCGATGATGCGGCGAAGCGCGAGCGCGGAAGAAAGATCGAGGTCGCCGCGAAGCGGGAGCGCGAATGTCTGGATTTCGTGGGCGCGAGACTTGTCGGCGAGAGGCGATCCGCCGGGGGTCACGATCGCGGTTTCGAAGCCGCGGGACTTCATTCCCATCGCCAGGAGGTGCACCTGCCGCTGGCCTCCGCGCCAGGTGTGCCCGGAGTCCACGTGAAGAACGCGATGACGCGCTATTTCCCCGATGAGAGTCGCTCGGCGAAGGCGCGAAAGAGGCCGCGATCCCACGGCTCCGGCGAGTCTGTCATCTCCTCCGGATGCCACTGCACCGCGAGCACCCACCAATCGGGATCCGTGGTCTCGACAGCTTCGATGATCCCATCGGTCGAGGTCGCGGTCACGATAAGATCCGGACCGGGATCCCGGACGGACTGGTGGTGGAGCGAGTTGACGGAAGCTTCGGTGACGCCGAGCGCTTTCGCGGTGAGCGAGCCCGGGACGACCTTGATTCCGTGAGTGCGCAAGGTGCGCGGACTCCCATCGTCGTGGTCGAGCGATCCTTTGACCTCGGCGCGGATGTCCTGAATGAGAGTTCCGCCGAGGGCGACGTTGAGCACCTGGATGCCGCGACAGATTGCAAGCACAGGCGTGCGTCGACGTCTCGCTTCGTGGATGAGCGCGATCTCCGTTTCGTCGCGGCGGTCGCTGACAGTTTTCAGCTGCGGGTGAGGTTCGGCGCCGTAGCGCGAAGGGTTGACGTCCTCGCCGCCCGTCAGGAGCAGGCCGTCTACCGCATCGAGGATCGCGGATGCAACTTCTGAGCTGGCGAGCGGGGGAACTACGAGTGGTATGAGGCCTGCATTCTCCAGCGCATCGACGTATGACGTGGAAAGCCGGACGCGCCGGCTGCCTTCGTCGTCTCGAGACGTAGCGGTTACGGCGACGATACGGGCAGAACCAACCTTGCGCGCGGGTGACACGATTGATCGCTCTCCAACATCTGTGGTTGATCGTTCAGCTCGGCGAGGTGGCGGTGATTCCGCCGGCTTCCGATTCATCAAGTCTGATTCGCCCCGGAATCGCCTGCAAGGGGGAGACGGTCTCGCGCATAGACATCCACGCGCGCCCGCCGTTCGAAGTAACCGGCGGCGGGATGTTAAAGGGTGCGCTGCGATTCGCTACGAGGCTGCACGTCACGACGAAAGACATCGTGGTGAGAAGGTTCCTCGCCCTTCAAGTCGGCGACAAATGCACCGAACTGCGCCGAGCCGAGTCGGAGCGCGTGCTCCGTGCCCAGCCCTTTCTGGTCGACGCGAGCATCGTGGCGATGCCGGACGGAAATGGCGGCGTCGTTCTCGACGTGACCACCAGAGACGAGCCTTCGCTGATACTCGGAGGAGCGGTTTCGGCCAAGTCTCCGCATTTGCGCTCGGCGCGACTCGGAGAATCGAACCTCGCCGGAGAGGCGCTATACGTGTCGGGGGAGTGGCGTCACGCGCAGAACTTCCGGAGCGTGCTCCGTGGAAAGTTCACCGACTATCAGTTTCTCGGACGCCCGTACCAGATGGCGATCTGGGGAGGGCGGCGCGAGATCGGCAGTGACCTCGCAATGGAAATGAGCCACCCGTTCCTCACCGATCTGCAGCGATTGTCGTGGAGAACGACGGCGGGGAAGGAGGACGGACCGTTTTATTACGTTCGGAAGGATGCTCAGCCGGTGGGGATCCGGTTTCTGCGGAATTATGGCGACGTCGGCGGCGTTGTTCGAGTCGGTCGGCCGGGGTCTAACGTCGGACTGTTGGGCGGATCGATCTCCCACGAGACGGAGGATCCGTCGCAGAATCCCTTCAGGATTCAGGGTTCGACGATGGTGCCCGACACCAGCACGGCTTTGATTGGGCGATTCCGGCGCGGACGCAGCACGCGCATCAATGCGCTGTGGGGAGTAAGAAGCGTGAAGTACATTCGCGCGAGCGGATTCGACGCGCTCGAGGGCTCGCAGGACCTTCGGACGGGGTCCGAGGTTTCGATGCTTGTCGGGAAGGGAATCAAAGGGCTCGGCGGCGCCGACGAAGACTTTTTCGTTTCGGGCGATGTGTACCTGGGATTCGGCTCGCGCTGGTCTTTCGTGGCGCTCGATTTCTCTTCGGAGGGAAGGAAGCCAAGGGAATCGGATTGGGATGGCGTCCTGACTCACGGCCGCGGCGCGGCCTATCTCAAGCTATTTCCGCGGCACACGCTCATTGCCGATGGAACGTGGAGCGCGGGATGGAATCAGCGGGTGCCATTTCAGCTGACGTTATCAAACCGCGATGGAGGAATTCGTGGATTTCACGATTCCCAGATCGGCGGAGCGCGGCGGGCAGTGGCCAGGTTGGAAGACCGCTACCAGGCGGGGCACATCGCTTCCCTCGCGAGCGTCGGCTTCGCCGCCTTCACAGACATCGGAAAGATTTGGGCCGGTGACGTACCCTTCGGAACCACATCGCCGCTGTCGATTTCTGCGGGAGTAAGTCTCCTCGCGGCGCTACCGCCTCAGTCGCGCCGAATGTGGAGAGTCGACATTGTGCATCCCGTCCGCGGCAGCACGCATCGCGGATGGGAGGTGCGGTTCAGCAATCGCGATATGACGCGCATGTTCCGCAGCGAGCCGCGGGACATCTACAGCAGCCGCGAGCGCTCGGTGCCCTCGAGCATCTTCAACTGGCCGTAGTCAAGAAGTCTCCGGCACTTCGCGCATCATCTTTCTGATCGGAATGATGAGCAACGCGCAGAGTATTGCGGCGACGAAGAGCCATAGTGCGGTAAGCTGAAAGAGCTGCGGCATCTGATCGAGCTTTTCGGGATCGACTTTTCCGCCGACGAGGCCGGCGATGAGATTACCGATCGCGGCCGCCATGAACCAGACGCCCATCATCTGCCCCGAGAACTTCTTCGGCGCGAGCTTCGTCATCGAGCTCAGACCGACGGGGCTGAGCGACAGCTCGCCCCAAGTCTGGAAGAGATAGCTGACCGTCAGCCACCACGCGGATACGCGAAGGGTTCCACCGCTGGCCAGAACCATATTCGCGGCCGGCACCATTACCCAGAAACCGATCGCGGCGAACGCGAGCCCGGCGGAGAATTTGGCCGGGCTGGAAAGATCCTGTTTTCGCTTTCCCATCCAGACCCAGAGTGCGGCGAAGATGGGGGCGAAGGTGATGACAAAAATTGAATTCGCCGCCTGCAGCCAAAGCGTGGGCATTTCCCAGCCGAACACTTTGCGGTCTGTGTAATCGCGCGCGAAGAGATTCAGCGACGTCGGCGCCTGCTCGAACGCGGCCCAGAAGATAGTCGCGAACACGAAGAGCACTATGATCACCGCAACGCGCTTCTTCTCGTCGCTGGTGAGCTTGCCGAGCAGGAACAGATATGCGAAGTAAGCGAGCGCGAGCACCGCCATCACCGCTCCCATCTTCTTGGCGAGCGAGACGGGGTCGAGATGAATCATTCCTGCCATCACCATCACTACCAGAACGACAATTGCGGCGACGCCGAGTCCCGTAAACATCTTCACGCGGCGATGCTCGGCGGGATCGTTGGATGAGGGCAAGACACCCATATCGCCAAGGGTGTGGTCGGCGCGAAGGCGGTAAGTAATGAGACCGATGAGCATTCCGATGCCCGCGGCGCCAAAGCCCCATCCCCACCCGACGCGCTCGCCGAGATAGCCGGTGACGAGGGGGGCGACAAGAGCGCCGATGTTGATTCCCATATAAAAGATCGAGAAGCCGGCATCGCGGCGCGCGCCGCCTTCAGGATACAGATCGCCGACGATGGCCGAGATGTTCGGCTTCAGCAGACCGGTTCCCATCACGATGAGGATCAGGCCGAGAAAGAAGGCAGTACGATTGAAGACGATCGACATCGCGATGGAGAGGTGTCCGAGGGCGATGAGAATTCCGCCGTACCAGATCGAGCGGCGGAGTCCGAGCAGCCGGTCGGCGATCCATCCGCCCGGCAGCGACGCGAGATAGACGCAGGCAGCGTAGATGCCGACGATCGACGAGGCGGTCTGCCGCTCAAAGCCGAAACCGCCGCTGGTGAGCGCGGCGGTCATGAACAACACGAGAAGCGGCCGAATTCCGTAGTACGAGAATCTCTCCCACATCTCGGTGAAAAAGAGAGTGGAGAGGCCGCGCGGATGACCGAAGAATCCCGTCTGGTCGCCAGCGCCGCGAATGTTCGGCGGAGTGTCTATGGTGACGTTACCGGCGGACGGCTGCTCGAACACGCTCTTGTCTCTCGCCATTGGATTTCGGTTTGAGGTCGGTTTGGCTATCTGAGTGCGGCAGCGGGAAGATAACGCTCAGGGGGGTTGGTACCGCCAGCCTGTCGCTGCTGTTCCCACGATATCTGGGTGGGGGGCTGCTTGATGCAGGCAACGAAGTGCCCGTCGGCTTTCGCTTCGAGGGGCGGGATGATTTTCGTACACGCGGCGTCCTTCGCGGGGTGGTGACAGCGCGGATGGAAGACGCAGCCCGGC
>JBKJHG010000004.1:0-10661 GCA_046599115.1 Gemmatimonadaceae bacterium | reverse complement strand
GGCGCCACACCGTCTCCGTCTGCGGCTCGACGCCGGCGACGGAATCGAGGAGCGTCACCGCTCCGTCGAGAACACGCAGCGAACGCTCGACTTCCACGGTGAAATCCACGTGGCCCGGTGTATCGATGATGTTGATCCGGTGTTCGATCCCGTTCCGCTCCCAGAACGCGGTCGTCGCGGCGGACGTGATCGTGATGCCGCGCTCCTGCTCCTGCTCCATCCAGTCCATCGTCGCGGTGCCTTCGTGCACTTCGCCGATTTTGTGGGACTTTCCGGTGTAGTAAAGGACGCGCTCGGTCGTAGTCGTCTTACCGGCATCGATGTGGGCCATGATGCCGATGTTGCGATAGTGGTCGAGCGGGGTGTGGCGTGACATAGACTCTGCTGATTCTCTCTCGAAAGGCCGTCCGGAAGTCCGGGCTCGGCTGGCTTATTTCAACAAAAACGCGGGTGGACCTGCCGCCCCTGAAAGGGACCGGTATCCATCCGCCACCTCCGGGTACGCCCGCCACTGGTGCGCGGGTGGGGACCCAAGGAGCGCCGAGGTGCCGGCTTAAAAACAGCCGCCGCTTCGGCGTTAAATTGTCTGCTATAGGAGAACGCGCCTTAAAACGCGATCCACCATAGCCTTAGTAAGGTAATCGCGTTCCGCCCCGTGTCAACGACCCGAGTCCCATTTTTGGGAGATACCACGCCGGGAATTCCGGCCACGATTGCCGCCAGCCGAAGCGAGCTTGCGTTGGGGGTACTTTGTATTGTAAAGTACTCTGTATGGACACCACGCTACCGCACCGGTCATCGTCGGCCGCCATCTGGCTCGGCGAAGCGAAGCTCGCCTGCATCAGGAAACAGGAACGGCCCTGGATAGAATGGAATCGCAGCGTCAGCGCGACCGACGCCGCGGTGCACACTGCCGAGCTGCCGCCGTGCAGGATTCTGTCCTGGGCTCAGGGGCCTGCCCGTTTCAATGAACCGCTGGAGGCGATACTAGAACCTTCGAACTCCCCAGCATCGCCGCTATCTGGCGGAACTCCGGCGACAGTCGCACTGGATCGTAAACAGGATCGATAAGCGGGTACTCGGAGACGCGCCGGTCACGCGTCTCGCCGACAGTTTTCAACGCGGCACGCGCCGCCTCGAGGTCCCCGAGTCCAAGGTCGGCCAGCGCCAGCGCCAGCGGCGGCGCGCCCTTGGCCTTCAGCGTCTCAAGAGCCGCGAGCGCATCTGTGCGGTGACCCGCCCTTCCCGCCACGTAGGCAAAAATGGCCAGCGCCCGCGACTGACCGGGCTCCAACGAAACCAGTCGCTTTGCCTCCGACATCGCTCCTGCAGTGTCCCCCATACGAATGTAGTCCGCGGCGAGAATTCGCGGGATCAGTCCCAGATCGGGGGCGAGTTCGCGTGCGCGCTGCGCTTCCTTCACACTCTCGGCGTAATGCCGTCCCCCGTACAGCGCGTATGCCAATGCAATCGCGGGTACCGGCGCGAGCGGATCCAGCGCCTTGGCGATCCGAGATTCCGCTATCGAGGAGTCCATCTCGCCGAGTGTGTAGAAGAGCTCGCCATACCACTGCCGCGCGGTGGCAGAAGTCCCATCCAGCTGGATCGCTTTCTGGTATGCGTCCCTCGCCTCCTGCCACTTCCAGCGATGCATATCCACCAGCCCGCGCGCCATATATGCTTCGGAAACCGTTGGATCGAGCGCCAACGCCTGGTCGGCGGCGGCAAGCGCAAGATCATCGGTGTTTTTGGGAGCGTCATCGGCATATTCGGTCAGCAGGACCTGGGAGCTCGCCAGCCCCGCGTACGCGCGAGCGAACTTCGGATCGCGGGCGGCCGCGCCGGCGAACAAATCGACCGACTTACGGAGATTGCCCGATCCGCGCTTGTGCCAGAAGTAGCGCGCCCGCAAGAAGAGGTCGTACGCCTCGGGATCGGCTGTGCCCTGGGTTTCCGCCGTTCGCGAGCTCCCCGATCTTGGAAGGAAGCGCACCTCGAGGGCATTCGCGATCGCGTGTGCGATGTCGTCCTGAACCGCGAATACATCCTTTGATTCCCGCTCGTACGAGTCGCTCCAGAGCGACAGTCCGTTGCTGACATCGGTCAGCTCCGCTGTCACGCGAAGGCGGCTTCCCGCCCGCCTCACTCTTCCCTCGAGAACGGCGTCCACGTCGAGCTTCCGACCAACCTCTCTTACATCGACCACTTTTCCCTTAAAGCTGAACGCCGAGCTGTGCGATGCTACCCGCACTCCACGCACTCGGCCGAGAGCGGCCCCCAACTCGTCGCTCATCCCGTCGGCAAAATATTCGTCGTCCTTTGTGCCGCTGGCGTTCTCGAATGGCAGCACCGCGATCCGCCTTACAGCATCCGGGCTTCCAGCAACCCGAGTATCGCTGCGTGTCCGGAGGAAAACGACTGCTGCCCCCAAGAGCAGAAGCGCTCCGACCGCCAAGCCGAACCTCAACGCCGGCGCCGTCGAGCGGGGCGCGGAAGTTTCCTTCGACGAAGTGATTCCTGTCGCCGTCATTCCATCGAGCTCCATCACCAGCTCATTGGCTGACTGCGGGCGGTCGGCCGGTCGTTTCGCCAGCGCCCGCATCACCACACTCGCCAGTCTGGGTGGAACGGCCGTCCTGTGGATCGGCGGAACCGGCTCCGAGATATGAGCGGCGATGATCGCTTGCGTCCCCCTACCCGCGAACGGCGGAGCCCCGGTCAGCATCTCGTAGGCGACAGCCCCCCAGGCGTAGATGTCGGCGCGATGGTCGGTGGTAGAGTCGGCCGCGGCCTGCTCGGGCGCCATATAAAGCGGGGTCCCGAGCGCTACACCCGCCGAGGTGAGATTACTTCTTTCGTCGCCATCGGTCGCCGATGAGATTGCTTTGGCAACCCCGAAGTCGGTCACCACCGCGTTGCCGCTGCTGAGGAGAATGTTTTCCGGTTTCACGTCGCGATGCACGATACCGTTTTGATGCGCATACTCGAGAGCATTCGCTACATCGCGGAGGATGCGAACTGTTTCGTGAATGGGAAGCTCGCCGCCCTTGCTCAGCTTCTCGCGTAGCGAACGGCCCTCGACGAACGGCATGACGAAGAAGGGCGTGCCATCTGCGTCGCCCGCCGACAACAGCGGGACGATGTGCGGGTGCTGAAGGCGGCCCGCCAATTTGATCTCGCGCGAGAAACGCTCGATGTTGACTTCTGCGGCGAGTTCCGGCGACAGCGCTTTCACCACCACCATCCGGCCCAGCGCCCGGTCCGTCGCCAGATAAACGCGCGACATTCCGCCGCGCGCCAATTCCCGGTCGACTCCGTACTGGTCACCGAGCGCGCGCTGGAGACGCGTTAGCAGATCGTCCGGGGACATCGGACTAATCTATTGCGGCGGTGCGAGGCCAGGGGAGGTTTCCTTAACCGGAGGCCACCAAGCCGTTGTACGGCGAACTAATTATCTGAATGCTGGGCGCAAACCGCTGACGGCAGCTGGCAGACAGCGCGCGGCCTTCAGTTCGTCGGTTCGCAGTTATAAAAACAAAGCGCCCGTCTCTCGACGGGCGCTTTGTTCCATCACTTCACTACCACCTGTAGTGCGCGAATGCTTTGTTCGCTTCCGCCATCCGGTGCGTGTCTTCCTTCTTCTTCACCGCGTTGCCTTCGCCCTTGCTCGCGGCGATCACTTCAGCAGCGAGCTTCTCGGCCATCGACTTCTCGCTCCGGTCGCGCGAGTAGGAGATGAGCCAGCGCATCGCGAGCGCGGTGCGACGGTCCGGTCTCACTTCGACGGGAACCTGGTAAGTCGCTCCGCCGACTCGGCGGCTCTTCACTTCGACTGCCGGCTTGGGGTTCGTCAGCGCCTGCTTGAAGATCGTCACGCCGGGCTGGCTCGTCTTTCCTTCGACGATGTCCATCGCGCCGTAGAAAATACGCTCGGCAGTGGACTTCTTGCCTTGGTACATAATGGCGTTGATAAACTTCGAAACGGTCTGGCTGTCGTAGCGCGCGTCAGGAAGAATCGGACGCTTGACTGCCTTCTTTCTGCGGCTCATTTACTTCTTGCCTCCTGCTGGCGCGCCGGGCTTCGGGCGCTTGGTGCCGTACTTGGAGCGGCTCTTGTTGCGGCCGTTCACGCCGGACGCATCGAGGCTGCCGCGCACGATGTGGTAGCGAACGCCGGGCAGATCCTTAACGCGGCCGCCGCGAATGAGCACGATTGAGTGCTCCTGCAGATTGTGGCCTTCGCCAGGGATGTATGCCGTCACTTCGAAGCCATTCGTCAGGCGCACGCGTGCGACTTTGCGCAGCGCCGAGTTGGGCTTTTTTGGTGTCGTCGTATATACGCGCGTGCAGACTCCCCGCTTCTGCGGATTCGACTTGAGCGCGGGGGCTTTTTCCTTCTTTTGAACGTCGCGGCGACTCTGCCGGACGAGCTGGTTGATGGTCGGCATTAACTTGTGATGGGGCCAACAGATACGCGCGCCGAAGCGCGCACGGAACAGCCTTGGAAATTACCCGGTCCAGTGCCCAGTGTCAACGACACCCGTTCAATGCGGCGTTCAAGGATGACGGGCAAAAGAAAACCGCCGGCGATTTCTCGCCGGCGGTCTCCAAAATGGCTGCCGAACCGGGTCTAGAAGAAGCGATCCGGTACGAGGACGACTCCGGGCGCTGCAAACTTAGCCGCCTTGCTGCCGGTGGTCGAAGCCGGGAACAGAACGCCGGTAAAGATAGATCCGGCGATTCTCGAGCCGGGCAGCGCCGAGAGCGCGCCCGAGACGCCGGTAACTTCGGCGACAGCTGCCGAGCCCGGATTCATCAGTGCCGACCAGACCGGCGTGGTGGTGCCGGCGTTGGTCGCGGTAAGCGTGTATCCACTCGTCGCCGCTGCGACTGCAAAGGCGGTGTAAGCCGATGCCGTAGCCGGAGCCAGGTTCGCGAAAGTGGGCGTGCCGGTGACGGTCGTTGCCGCCGCCGTCCCGCCGGCGAGATAGAAGTCAGCGGCCGCGGTGTTCACGTTCACGGCCCTCACCGAGATTCCGGTCGGAAACGTGAAGCCGTCGTTAAGAATAAGGAACTTCTGAGCGTTGGCCCGCGCGCTGCCGTAGAAGATGAACGTGTAGTGCGTTCCGTCCACGAACGTGAACGTCGTGTCGCCAAGAACCGTCGAAACGATCGCGGGGTCGTTCGTGAGACCGGCCGCGTTCAGGTTGCTCGCGCTCATAAAAACACGGATGTGGTGGCTGCCGCTCGAAACGGGGCGGTAGCCGACGTTCGTGCCGGCGCGGAACGCAAGGTTGACGAACTCTACGTTCGGCACGCCTTCAACCACGTCCGTAAAGCGGAAATCCATTGCGCCAGTGTCCGGTACGGCGTTGATGATGTGAATCAACGCGTGCGGACCGGGCGTTACGAGCTTCGGCGCCGTGTTATCGCTGCTGCAAGCAGCGAGAGCTCCGACTGCCGCGCCCAAAATAAGAAAACGGTGAAGATTCATTACTGACTCCGACTCGAAAGTTTTGTGTAAGAACCCAGCTCGATGCTCCGAGCGAATCCATTGGTTGCGGCGCCGTCCTGGCCGCCCTCACCGCTTCAATTTCGTACAGCCCTTGCCTTGCACTTCGTTCTATCGCCTACTGATGCCCGCGACTTGTGGTGACAGGTGGTTGAGTGGGTTTCGCTTCGTCGGATCCGTTTCCGGCTCCTGCTATTGCTTTCGCCGCCAGAAGGGCACCGACCACCCCGGCCCCGCCGGCCACAGCAAGCGCCGTCCGGCTCGAGGAAAGCCGCTCTTCATAAAGCGCAGTGACGTAGTCACTCCGAACCGTCACAGCTTCCCCACTCCATTGCGCTTCCCTCTTGTTGAAGAAAGTGAGCTGATTAACCCGGACTACATATTCGTTACTCGACTGGGCAACTAGAACTCCTGAAACCCCTTTCACTTCAGGCCCGATCAATGACGCAAGATTGAGCCGCCCTAAATCGTTCAAATCGAGGGCAATGGTTTTCCCGGGCGCCAGCATTGACGCCGTGACAGGCTCGTACACGTAGCATCCCGTGACGAAACCGACGCTCAGGGCGACCGCCGTAAAGACGGCCGCCCCGCGAATCGGTGAAAACCAGCGCGTTTCCATTAATAACCGTAAGTGCCGATTGTAGTCGTTTGACTCGTGCCGTTATAAATGAGCTGCGCGCGGGTCTGCAGCTCCTCGTATGGCACCGGCCATTCAATGGCCGACTTCAGCGCTAGGTCACCCCAGCCGCGGCTGTCGAAGTACCAGGCGCCATACTGCATGAACGCAAGCTCCATCCTTTTTTCCCACTTCAGCGCTTCGAAGAGAGTCCCGCACGTGCTGCTCTTGTAGCCGGTTGCCGGATCCGGAATGCGGGGCACGCACGACGCGCCACCCGGAACCTGTGACGTCGCAGTCATCGTGGCCGGCAGAGCGAGAAGATTTCCGTTCCCGGTGCGCGTGACGTTGATCCTCGTAGCGGCGTTGGCCAGATCGCCAAGCCGATAGTAGGCCTCGGCGGCAAGAAGATCCACCTCGGCTTTCTGAAGCATTGGAAAGTTTCCGATGGTGTTGGCATTGTAAAGCGGCTGCTGCCTGTACCAATCGTACTGCGAAAGCGCGAAAGCCAAAGTCGGCGGATCATTCGCGGTGCGGTTGCGGAAATAAAGATTGGGGCGACTCGGCGTTTGGACAGACCCCGTTCCCGAGGACGTTTGCTGCGCCACGCGCGTGTCACCAGGCGGAAGACGCTGATCCGCGGAGCGGATCAGAAACGCAGACCGGGAGTTGATGGCTGTCGCCAAATAAGCATCGTAACCACCAGAGCTGTCAGCCATCCCGAGAATCATCGGCGACTGCTGGGTCCAGGTGTCGAAGAGGAAGTGCTGCACGTACCAGCCATAAGTCCAGCTCTTTGACGGATCGAGCGCGAGCTGCACATCGGCGGTAACTCCCGCCAATGCATCGTCCCGAACCTTCGTCCAATTCACTGCGGCGCGCTCGGCCGGTGACCGTGCGACCTCGGCCCTGAAACGCGCCTTGTAGGAGCGAATGAGCTGGATGAACTGCGGTCCGGTCAAAGCGTTGTTCGGAATCCAGGTGGAAACCAGCGGTAAGGCGGACGTCATTTGCCCGGCGTAGGTCAGCGCCGAATCCATCAACGACAGCGCGGTATCCATCAGCGCGACGTGCGAGAGCAATGGCGGGAATGCAACGTCGGCGTTCCTTTCGCTCACGACAGCACCCGAATCATATACCAGGGCCACGTTCGCGTTGCCGAAGCCCATTACGAAAAACGCAAATGCGCGGGCACGAGCATTCTGAGCTGCTGATCCCAGAGTGAACCCCGACTTGTTCAACTGCACCAGTCCGAGCGCGGCTGCACGGGCACCCTTATCCTCCGTTTGAAAATCAAACAGGTTGCCCGGGTCAACAGCGTTGTTGGGACTGTTGTCGATGGCATTTCGGGGGATCCCAATTCGTACACCGAAACCGAAGTTGGCGAGACTGGAGCCATTCTCTAGCGACAGTACCGCCATCTGGTTATTCACGTTGTCGTTCTGGCCTCCAACGGTTCCCTGCCAAACGGTATTGAACGAGCTGCCGATGATGGACTCCACATCGGCCGGCTTGGCGAGAACGCGTCCGATGTCCGGGCTGTTCGGATTCTGAACATTCAGGATATCGTTGCTGCACGCTGCTGCCGTTAGTAAGCCGGCAAAGCCGGCGAGGACATACAATCTGCGCATTTAGGTACCTCGGATTTAAAAGGGCCGGCAGCGGGGGGGTGATTTCTCACCCCGCCACGACCGATCCGGATTAGAAGCTGCTAGAAAGGGAGAACGAGAAGGTGCGCAGGTTCGGGAAGGTAAATGCATCGATGGCATTCACCGCAGCCGATCCGGATCCTTTTGACGTGCTGTTGGACCCACTCACGCTGCCGAATCCGACTTCAGGATCGAAGCCCTTGTATCTCGTCCACGTGTGCAGATTGCGCCCGAGCAGACTCAGCGACCAGTCACCGCCGACGGAACCAATGGCTCCGAGGTGGTAGCCGAGGCTGAATTCGCGGAGCTTGGCATAACTCGCGTTCTCGGTGGACCAGTTATTGGGACCGAGGATGTCATAGAGTCCGCCAATGCCAGAGTTGTCCGGAGCGCCGGCGCGGTAGTAGTAACCGAGCGGCTTCGCTTCGGCGACGGACTTGCCGTCCTGAGCTTCCGTTCCCTCGAGGAAGTCCAGATACGACCAGCCACGGCCCTGGTTCCAGACGCGCTGACCGATGGCTGCATCGATTAACGCGTAGGCGGTGAGCTTCTTGATGTTCAATGTCTGCGAAACGCCCCACCTGAAGTTCGGGAGCGGGTTGCCGAGAGGAACCTGCAGCGCGTTACCCGTCGAGTCCCGCTGGATGATCGGAGCTCCCCAGCTAATGGGCACGACGTTGGGGCTGAAGTATCCAGCCTTTCCGTCCGGGTTACTCGTATAGAACGGCGACGTCAGCGGCAGTCTAGACTGCCACAAGTTCTTGGTAATGCCGTCGCCAATGGTGTTTCCGGCGCCTACCCAGACAATGAAACCGTCCGAGTTCTTCTGGAAATCAAGTCCAGCCCCGCAGGCGCCTCGTACGCTGCTAGGAAGGTCGCTGCAACTTCTGACGAATGCGCGGCCATAGAAGGTGGCGTAACGGGGGTTCTGCCCACCAGCCCGCTGTGCATCGGTGGCATTGCAGGAGCCCTTCTCACCCGCGGTTGACGAGCAGGCCAGGAAAATCGAGCCCGCCGCCTGCTGGTTCGCGCCGAAGCTGAACTGCGGCACGTACAGATGGGTGATTACGGCACGGTTGCGATCGTAGATGAAACGCGTCGAGTACTGCACGTCGCGTCCATTGATGATCGGAATATTGAGCGATCCTTCAAATGTCTTGTTTTGGAGCACACCCGCATTCTGCCACTGGCTGCTGAACCCGCTCGCGGCAGGTAGCGGAACGAGCAGGATCTGGTCACGCGAGTTTGAGACGGCATAGTTCAGCGTGAGGCCGATCTTGTGGAAAGCCTGCATGTCAATGCCGTACTCGTTCTCACGAATCGATTCCGGCTTCAACAAGTTGTTTCCGAGAATTCCGGGCGAAACTATGCCGTTGGAGACCGAGAATGTCTGGTATTGCGACGCAAATCCCGGACGTCCACCGGCAGTTCCGATCGACGCGCGAAGCTTGAACTCGTCGATTGCCGGAATGAACCAGAATGGCTCCTGCGAAACGCGCCACGCCACTGAACCGCGTCCAAACGTCTTCCACCGATTGCCGGATCCGAAGAGCGAGCTGGCATCCCGGCGAACGAGACCGTCGATGATGTAGCGATCCTTGATATCGAAGTTCTCGGCGGCGATAAATCCGATGCTCCGAATTGACTGCGATGACGAGCTCACGTTCTGGTTGAGGGAGGTGTTGCCGAGTGCGGGAACCCCAACCACGCTGAGACCACCGCCCTGGGCGCGACGGAAGTCGTAATCCTCACGACCATATCCATACCGGATACTCGTCCGGGTGTGGAAATCGCTCATCAGGTCGTGCCGGATGTTCATGTTGATTCCGGAATTGTACGACTGGATCCGCTCGGACGACTTACGAAGGAATGAGACGTCGTTGACGCTCGTCGTCTGCCGATAACCCTTGTCGTCGAAATTGTCCAGGTTGGTCTGCGACCCGTCGAAGCTCAGATTCCCTTCGAGATCCATCCAGCTCGTGGCCGCGTAGCGGACAGTCCCGCCGCCCACGAAGTGATTGCCTAAAGTGAATTCGTGATCGTTCTGCAGCGTGTACAGCGGGTTCTGGTTCTGCGATCCGCTACTCTGAAGATTGGTGCGGACGAAGAGCCTGCCTTTCGAATCCACCGCAGTCAGATTAGCGATTGGCGGCGTGCGGGTGAGACGGAAAAAGGCGTTTCCGCCGTCTTCCGCATAAAACCCGTCCTGGCGCGTCTTCGCGTAATAGCTGGTGAGCGAAGCCGACCAACGCGTTCCGATCTGCTGGTCGAGATTCATTCTCGCACTTTGCCGCTTAAATCCGTCCAGATACTTGATCGCTCCACCCTGGTCGGAATTGGAGACGCTGGCGAAGAAGGCGGACTTTCCAAAGCGCCCACGCATGTCCAGGCTATTCGTAAGCAAGGATTTTGGGCGGACAAACTGGTTGACCGCGTCGTAATTCTTACCAGGCCACGCGTTGATCGCGTACGCGGAGGTCAGGATCGGGGTCGTTCTCGACAGTGAGGAGTTTGGATCAACGGGGAGCGTTCCAATCGGCCCTAGAGCACGAAGGTCTCCCTGATCGTTGATGCGGAAGACCTCTGACGGATAGTCGAACGTCCGTGCGCACTGGTACTGGCCGGTGTAAGGCGCATTCGCCGAGTTGAGGAAGCAAAAGCGCTGCAACGTTTCATCCAGCCTGAGCGCGCTGCGCTGTGCGATCTTGAGGTGATGCTCCACGTCTCCGGTGCCATACTCGGTGCGGGCGTTGAAGTGAACTCCCTCTGACGAGCTCAGACCGGACTTCGTCCGGATGGTGATGACTCCGTTACCTGCACGCGCGCCGTAAAGCGACGACGCTGCAGCTCCCTTCACGACCTCGACGCTTTCGATGTCGAGCGG
>JBKJHG010000107.1:0-21661 GCA_046599115.1 Gemmatimonadaceae bacterium | reverse complement strand
GGGAGCTTCGCCACGCGGCGAGCCCGATTCTGTCGCGACTTAAAAATGTGACGTCGATGCAGTTCATCGAGGACGGGGCCGTCCCTCCTGAGAAACTCCCGGAGTACGTGCTCGGCGTCCGGGATGCGCTCGCGCGTCATTCGGTGACGGGAGTGATCTTCGGGCACGCAGGCGATTCCCACGTTCACGTGAATCCGCTCATCGACGTTTCGCGCACTGATTGGCGCCAAACGGTCGAAGGCCTGCTCGACGATGTCGTGACGCTCACGGCCAGACTCGGCGGCACGCTCGCCGGTGAGCACGGCGACGGCCGGCTCCGGACGCCGCTGATGAGCCGCGTATGGAGCTCTAGCGCGATGGACGCGTTCGCCGAGGTCAAGCGACGGTTCGATCCGAAGGGAATTCTGAATCCGGGTGTGAAAGTCCCGCTCTCGGGGCAGACTTCGCCCGGGACGATAAAGTACGACCCCTCGCTCGCGCCGATTCCCGCGGCGGCGAAGGAAGCTCTGGACAATCTCGTCGCCCGCCGCGGCTACGCCGACTTTCGGCTGTCGCTGATAGACTGATTTTCTTAGCTTTTCGAAGCGCCTTCATCCCTACTGACACCTAAAAAAAGACCCGTGTTCTATACCGAGCCCCGCATCACGCTGCTCGCCCGCCCGCAGTTTCTCGAGCCGGCGCATCTCCCCGTCAACTGGCTCGGCGAGAGCACCGACGGCGAAAAGCTGGCGGAGTTCGCGGGCCGGCTCTGTTATATGAGCCAGAAGAACCCGGCGAGCAGGTCCACCCGCGACTATCTCGAGAACATCAAGCGTCAGGGGCACGGCAGCGTCCTCGAGCACGCAAACTACTCCGTCCTCCTCGAGGGAGTGAGCCGCTCACTCACCCACGAGTTGGTACGCCACCGCGCCGGATTCGCTTACAGCCAGCTGAGCCAGCGTTACGTGGACGAGTCGGAGGCGAATTTTGTCGTTCCACCGGCGATCATCGGCGACGAATCTTTGGAGAGCGCCTGGAAGAAACAGGTCGAGGAGGCACAGCGCAGCTACGTCCAGCTCGTCGAGCAGCTGATGGAGCGGTACTCGTGGGTGGGGGACAAAATCCATCGCCGGAAAATGTCGCGAGAGGCGGCGAGGGGTGTTTTGCCGAATTCCACGGAAACGAAAATCGTCGTCACGGCCAATGCCCGCGCCTGGCGGACGATGCTCGAGCTGCGGTCGAGCGAGGGCGCGGAATTCGAGATCCGCCGGTGCGCGATCGCGATGCTGCGTCTTTTTCAGAGGGAAACGCCCGCTTTTTTCTCCGACTTCGAGATTTACCTCGCCGACGATCGCGCCGAGGCGGCGAGAATTTCCTACCACAAAGTGTGACGATCGCCGCCGAAATTTTTTTTCGGCGAAAAGAATTCCTCGCGGCAGCCGGAATAATTATTGCGCCTCTACTGTAGCGTTTATACTTTCGAGCTACTGAATTTTCGCGCGAATTCTCGCAGGCCGCATGACTCTCATCGGACTCGCCTACAACCAGAAACCGGAGCCGCAGTCGCTCCTGATCTCCTCCTCGGCGGAAGCTCGCGAAGACGACGGGGAGAGTTCGCGTTCCGACGAAGAGCCGCCGAGTAGCCGAGACGAGTTCGCCGAGTGGGACAGCCCGGAGACAATCGCCGCGGTGGAGTCCGCTCTCAGGAAAATCGGAAAGGTCGTTCGCCTCGAGGCGAACGAAGAGTTTCCCGACCAGCTTCGCAGCACCCGTCCCGACATCGTCTTCAACATCGCCGAAGGCTTAAACGGCGTTAATCGCGAGGCTCACGTTCCCGCGATTTGCGAATTTTACGGCATTCCCTACTCCGGCAGCGATCCTTTCACCCTCTCGCTGTGCCTCGACAAGGCGCGCACGAAGGAGACGCTCGCCTTCCGCCACATCGCGACCGCTCCCTTCACGGTCGTGGAAAGCGCAGACGACTTGCAGAAGGCGAGAGCGTTGCCGCTTCCCCTGTTTGTGAAGCCGGTACACGAGGGATCGTCGAAGGGGATCACCGATAGAAATCTCTGCTGGGATTACGAGCAACTCGACCGGCAGACGCGGTACCTTCTCGAGACCTACCGCCAGCCCGTTCTGGTCGAGCTGTATCTCCCGGGCAAGGAGTTCACTTGCGGCGTGCTCGGCAACGGCGGCGAGGCAGTGGTGCTGCCGATTGTGGGAATGAATTTCGAGACGCTCCCCGCGGGAGCGCTGCCGATCTACAGCTTCGACGCCAAGTTCGTCTGGGACCGCCCCGAGAATCCGCTCGACATCTTCGAGTGCCCGGCGAAGGTCAGCCCGTCACTGAAGAGCGCGATCGAGTCCACCGTTCTCGCCGCATATAACGCAGTCGGCTGCCGCGATTGGGCGCGAGTGGACATCCGCCTCGACGGCGCCGGCGTTCCGAATCTGATCGAGGTGAATCCCCTGCCCGGGATTCTTCCGCAGCCCGAAGACAACTCGTGCCTTCCGAAGGCGGCGCGCGCCGCCGGCATCGGGTACGACGAGCTCATCCAATCGTGCCTTCGTCACGCCGCCGCCCGTCAGGGGGTGGCCATCGAAGGACGCCAGAAATTTCCTTCCACCGCGAATTCGGTCCAGCCGGCAATGGCTGCGGCCGGTCTCGCGTAGGATCCCGGAGAAATCGTGACGGGTAAGGGGGAGGTGGGCCGATGAGGGTCGGATTGCTGTTCGACGGACTATCGGCGCTCGGAGAGACTCCGGAAGTCGTGCTCCTCGAGGCGATCGAGTCGGTCGAAGTCGCGCTCCAGAAGTGGGCGAAGGAAGTCGTGCGCGTTCCCGTCACCGGCGACGGAAGCTGGGTCGAGCGTGTCCGGAGGGGAAAGTTTGATCTTCTCTTCAATCTCTGCGAAGGGATCGACGGTCTGCCGCAGTTCGAGCCGCGCGTGATCTCGGCGCTCGAGCTGCTCGGAATTCCGTTCACCGGCAACTCGAGCTGGACGACGGCCATCACGCTGAGAAAGCACGTCATCAACGGAATTCTCGATCGCTCCGGACTGCCGGTGCCGAAATTCTCAATTGCCCGTCGCGGCGAGAAGATCGTTCCGGTCGGATTCCCCGCCATCTGCAAGCCGGCGGCTGAAGATGCGTCTGTAGGAATCGAGCAGCGCTCTGTGGTCCGCAGCACCAAGGCACTGAACGAGCGCGTGAACACGATGCTCGAGCACTGGGATGAGATCCTGATCCAGCGCTATGTGGACGGCCGCGAGGTGAACGTCGGAATACTCGGCGACCGCGCGCTCCCGATAGCGGAGATCGATTTCAAGGACATGCCCGAAGGGATGTGGCGGATCGTGTCGTACCGCTCCAAGTGGGAGACGGGGAGCGACGAGGATCTCGGCGCGAAGCCGAAGTGCCCCGCTCCGCTGTCGAAACACGCCGCCGCCGAGTTGGTCGAGATCTCGCTCGCGGCGTGGAAGGCGGTTGGGGGAGTGGGATATGGGCGCGTGGATCTGAGAATCGACGCCGACGGACGTCCGTGGATTCTCGAGGTGAACGCGAATCCGGACATCTCTCCCGACGCGGGACTGGCGAGAATGGCGGGCGTGGCGGGAATGGATTACCCGGCGCTCATCAAGAACATTTGCGAGAGCGCCCTCGGGGCGAAGCAGGAAACGGGGACGGAGAGATGGGCGAAAACTCTTCGCCTCTCCGGGCTGGGTTGAGGTTGAACGTGACGCAGAAGTGCCTTGGGTTGATCAATCACCTGGAATGCGCCCCGAGCGGGGCCGGAGCGGTATCCCCATGAGCGACTGGCAAAAGATCTTGAAGGACGAGGCGGTTGCATCCCTCGACAAGCTGGCCGAAAAGTTCGGCGCCGACGTGATCGACGTCGAAGCGCTGCGACCGGCATTCGAGAATTTTCAGATGCGAATCACGCCCGCCGCGCTCGATCAGATCAAGGAAGTCGGTGACCCGATGTGGAACCAATACGTTCCCACCGTCGAAGAGCTCGAGGTCGTTGACGGCGTCATAGACTCGCTCGATGAGGATGGCGACTCGCCCGTTCCGAACATCACGCACCGCTATCCGGACCGCGCTCTGTTTTTGGTGAGCCCCGTTTGCGCGAGCTATTGCCGCTTCTGCACCAGACGCCGGAAGGTCGGCGATCCGGAAAAGATCTCGCTCAA
Source organism: Gemmatimonadaceae bacterium (assembly GCA_046599115.1). Taxonomy (GTDB): domain Bacteria; phylum Gemmatimonadota; class Gemmatimonadetes; order Gemmatimonadales; family Gemmatimonadaceae; genus UBA4720. The sequence continues at coordinate 17,489 of JBKJHG010000107.1, read as the reverse complement.
GGAGTATGAGTCGGCGTTCCAGTACCTTGCCGAGCACACCGAGATTCGCGACGTGATTCTCTCCGGCGGCGACCCGATGATGCTCAGCGATTCGCGGTTGGAGTACATCTTCCAGCGGCTGCGCGCGATTCCGCACATCGAGATCATCCGGCTCGGCAGCCGAATCACGTCGCATCTTCCCGAGCGAATCACGCCGGAGTTCTGCGAGATGGTGCAGAAGTACCATCCGATGTTCATGAACACGCACTTCAATCATCCGAGCGAACTGACGCCGGCAACGGTGGCGGCGCTCGATCGTTTGTCGAGGGCGGGGGTGTCACTAGGCTGCCAGACAGTGCTGCTGAAGGGCGTGAATGACGACGCGAAAGTGATGATGAAGCTGATGCACGAGCTGCTGAAGGCGCGGGTGCGCCCGTACTACATCTATATGGCCGACCAGGTAGCGGGCGGCGAACACTTCCGCACCACTGTGCAGAAGGGGCTGGAGATAATGCAGCAGCTGCGCGGGTGGACATCAGGCCTGGCGGTGCCGCAGTTCGTGATCGACGCGCCGGGCGGCGGCGGGAAGGTGCCACTCCTCCCTGAGTACCTTGAGGAAATCACCGATGACGAGGTGATCTTCCGCAACTACGAAGGAAAGCGGTTTGTATACAAGCAGCCCAAGACGGTAGCGGTACCACAAACGCCGGCTGAGATCGCTGCGGAGAAGGATGTGGTTCCGATTCGCCGGAAGAAGAAGGCGACGGCGAAAGTCGGAAAAATCGCGGCGGCTCGAACGAGGCGCAGAGCGGCAGGAGAGTAAAAAAAGCGCCACCCGATTCGGGTGGCGCTTTTCACATCAGCTCGGACGAAGAAGGTTCAGGCGACGTCCTCCTCTTCATCCTCATCCTCGAACGGCAGTCCGTCGGACTCCCGCACTCTGTCCAGCATCGCGTTGATCGGAACACCGACTCCACGATCGCTCAGCGCCGCGTCGCTCGAAGATCCGCGCTGAAACCAGCTGCCCACATTCGGAGTGGGCTCCGTGCTTCCGGTCGTTCCGCCGATCTCGTCGTCGGGCGCCGTGTCCATACCAAATACATCCATTTCGCTGCCTCCTGGGAGTTAAGCCCGAAATTCCCAATCACAATATCCGGGCCACGCCGAAAGATTGGGTCGGTGCACATACTCCGCAATCGTTTTGACGATCCCGGTTCCTCTTCGTTACAGAGGAAGGGACGGAATGGTTTCAGCGAACGGACCCGGGGTCGATTCCGCGGGAGGCGAAGATGCGGCCGACCGCCTCGCCGATCTTGTTGTTAGGCGTGCTCGCTCCGGCGGTGACACCTACCCTCGCCGGACCAGTGAGAGGAAGCCAGTCCTTCGACTCGATCTCGCTGCCGTCCGAGAGCTGACGATGCCGGATGGTGCCGTGTTCGGCATCGATGGCATCAGAGTCCTCGACGTGGTAAGTGCGGACAGTTTCCGCGCAGAGCGCGGCGAGGGAAATGGTGTTGCTCGAGTTGTATCCGCCGATGACGACCATCACATCGAGCGGCACCCGGAGCAGATCGACCACTGCGTCCTGCCGCTCCTGAGTCGCGCTGCAAATCGTGTCGAAGGTGCGGAAATTCTCGGCCGCGTACTGACGCCCGTGCGCCTTCTCGACCGACTTGCCTATCTCAACACCGATGGCGAGCGACTCGCGTGCGAGCATCGTGGTCTGGTTTGCGACACCGATCCGCCGGAGATCCCGCGACGGCTCGAAGGTCGGGAGTGCGGAGTGGGGAAAGCGATCCATCAGCTCACCGGCCGTAACCTCCCCCTCGACGAAATCGCAGACGACGCGCGCCTCTTCCATATTGCGGACAATGAAGTACTGGGCGTTGGGATACTTCTCCGCCTGGGAGGCGGTCGCCTTCGTCTCCTCGTGATAGTGCTTGCCGTGGATGAGCGAGGTGAAGCCGTCCCGAGCATAGCTCTCGACTCGTTTCCAGACGTTGAGCACTGAGCCGCAGGTGGTATCGACCATCACGCATCCGATGCCGCGAAGAACCTCAAAATCGCGGATCGTCACGCCGAATGCCGGCAGAATCACGACATCTTGGGGACGCACCGGTGTGTAGTCAATCTTTCCGTCAACCGGCAACAGGAACTCGATCCCCATAGACTGAAGATTCGAGTTCACGTGCGGGTTATGGATAATCTCGCCGGCGAGGTAAATGGTACGATCCGGAAACTTCTTCCTGGTCTGGTATGCGTAGTCCACCGCTCTTTCGACCCCATAACAGAAGCCGAATTCCCTGGCCAGCCGAACGGTCATATCCCCGGTGGTCAGGCAGTAGTCCCGCTCCCTGAGGAGGTCAACTAGCCGCCCGGTGTAGTCCGAAGCCAGCTCCGGGCCCACTTCGGCCTTGAGCCCGAACCCCTTCCGAAAGTACGTCGAGGGTACGGCGCCGGCCTCCACTTCGGGCGTGCCAGAAGCTATAGTATGAGCAGGGACTCGTGACCCGTTTTCAGAACTATCGGACATAACAGTTGAATCTAGCGATGCTCGGCATCGCGAGTAAAAAATGACAGAGCCAGTAACGAGTTCCCTCCCCGCCCCGGAGCCAAGCTCCTTCTCCGCTATTACCACGCATTCCGCGTCGGCGCCCGCGCCGAAGGCTAAGCCCGAACTGCTGCGTCCGCCGCCGCTCGTGAAGGGAGATGCGATCGGTGTCGTCACTCCCTCATACAATCCGCGCGAGGATAAGCTCCGCCGCGGAGTGAAGGCAATGGAGAAGGCCGGCTTCCAGGTAATTCTCGACGAAGAGATCCACCAGTTCCGGCGCTTCCAGCAGCGTGAGGATGAAGTCCGCGCGGAAAACCTGATGGGAATTTGGCTCGATCCGAGAGTGAAAGCGGTTATCTGCGGAACGGGCGGGTACGGCGCGGTGAGATTGCTGCCGTATCTCGATCCGGAAATTTTTCGCCGCAATCCGAAGTCGTTCGTCGGTTACTCCGATATCACCGCACTGCATCTCTGGCTGATGAAGCAGGCGGGGCTGCGCACCTTTCACGGCCCGACGATAGACGACCTCTATCCAGGCAAGGACGATCCGTCGCTGCGCTCTCTCCTCTCCTCGCTCACGACCTCGCGCCCGGCGACGAAGATCGGGAAGGACATCGCACGCCCGGTTCGCCGGGGGAAAGCGACGGGGAGACTGACGGGAGGAAACCTTTCGCTGGTGCAACAGACTATCGGCACGCCCTACGAGATCGATACCGACGGAGCGATTCTCTTTCTCGAGGAGGCGGACGATCCGATGTCGGTCGCCGACGAGCGGCTGCTTCACCTACGAGCGGCGGGCCTCCTCAAGAACGTACGCGGAATTGTTTTTGGATCGCTCTCGCTGGACCGCTCGGAGGAGGATGAGTTCGAGGATTTCCTTCTCGACCTGGTGTCGGATCTCGCGATCCCGGTGCTGATGGATTTCCCCGCCGGACACGAGACGCCGAACCTGACAGTGCCATTCGGAACGGAGGTGGATCTCATCGCCGACGAGAACACGGGATACATCTCGTACAGCGAAGACGCGCTTGCCATTCCCGAAGAGCGTCCGCACCTAAGCCTGCTCTAGCGGCTCTTCGCGTCCTCGGGGAATGCATCCTCGACGGCGATGCACATCGTGTGCAGCACCATCAGGTGCACTTCCTGAATGTGCGCCGTCGATCTGCTCGGCACACTGATCACGTAGTCGGCATCGCCGCGCGAGAGTCCCGCCTCTCCGCAGAGCGCGATCGTTATCGCGCCGTTTTTCTTTGCCGCAGCCAGCGCACGCAGAACGTTCTCCGACTTTCCGCTCGTGCTGAGACCGAGCGCTACATCGCCTTTCATTGCCAGTGCCTCGGCTTGGCGCTCGAACAGCGAATCGTAGCCGAAATCATTCGAGATGCAGGTCACCGCAGCAGGGTCGCTCGCCAGCGAGACGGCGGGTAGCGGGCGGCGATTGCTCTTGTAACGGCCGATGAGCTCGCCGACCATATGGCTCGCCTGGCTCGCGCTCCCGCCGTTGCCGAAGCAGATGAGCTTCCCGCCACTCCGAAGCGCCGCGACAATGGCATCGGAAGCATCGCTCACCCCCTTGGCGAGTGCGCTCGACGACGCCTCCACGACTCTCAGGTTTTCGCGAAAGTGTTCTTCGACGAACTGTTTTGACATAGGGTCGAAACCTAAAACCCTACCTTCGCCTGCGCGAGCGGTTGCGTCCGCTCTTCTTCTTATGATCGCCCTGCTCGGGCCTCGCGCCCCGGCCGTCCCGTCCATTTCGGCCACCACGCGACTGCTTTGGTGGACGCCGGTGACGGAATTCGCGCGCGACCTTCCTCACCTCCCGCTCCTCCTTTCCGCCGAGCTCACTGTCGAGATTCGGTTCGATCTCGTCCGGCGACCAAGGCTTGTCGAGCTCTTCGCGGAGCTCGTCCAGCGTGTCGGCGCGAATCGCGCCGCGCTGCCCCCGCAGCACGACGAAGCGAATCGGACGATCGAGGGACGGCAATTCCATCTCAGTGAGATTCTTCGCCACCTTCGCCGGCAACCGCAGCCGCGCGACGGGCGAGCGCGCTCCATCCCTCTCCTCGACGTCGTAGTCGATCGGGATCTCGCGCTCGCGAATGATGACCGCGGACGGCAGTTGAGCCAGCCGCGCGGCCGTATCGCGAGGGACGAATTGCTCGACATCGATTGAGAGTCTCGCGTTCTTGAACTCTTCATATGAGTGAACGTCGGCAAGCTGCCGCTCGTACAGTTCCGTCAGCTGGGGGAGACCAAGCTTCGGAGTTTCACCCCCGGAGCGCTTATACGCGTCGCGAATTGCCTCGATCGCACTCACGTTCCGCGCGCCCGAAGCGTGGCGTGCCTCTCCGCGCGCCAACGCTTCGGCGAGTACGTGCCGCGCCGTTTGCTCCTGACCGGCCGGAAACTCCTCGATGGAGTCCATCTCGCGCTCGAGCTCGAACCCGAAGAACTCGAGCCGGCGTCTGGTGACGAGCGGCGCGTGCTTCCGCCGAGCATCGTAGATGATCTCATCGCCGCTTCGCGTCGCGTAGGTGCGGATGAGGTCCATCGGGATCTGCGTTCCTTCGATCGCCGCGCGCGGATTCCCATTGCGGTCGGCGAAATATCTCAAATTGCCGGCGATCGCTCCCCAGCTTCCGCATACGCTCGTCTTGGAAACGCGCGCTTCTCCGCCGTCTGCGCTCTCTTCGTTGATGACGAGATCGAAGGGCATATACTGCGCGAGCAACTCGGTGAATCGTTTGTAGATGTGATCGCGAGCCGGCGTCATCCGCGTCGGGAGTTCCATTCCGAGACTGCGGTAGATGCTCGCCGAGGCAAGCGCCGCGTCTTCGATCGCCTTCACGAGAACGCCGCGTTTCTCCGCCCATCGCTCGACTGTCTCGTCGAAGAGATGCCTCGGCAATCCGTACACCTCGCCGATGTAACCGCAGCGGGTGAAGGCTTCCATATAGAGGTTGTAGGCCGTGAGATTATCGCTGCCTGGAACGACGAGCCCGGACAGATCGCGATCCTCGCGTGTCATTCTGTGCAGCGACTCGATCGAGCTCATCACCGCGAGATATGGAACGAGCTCGTCGTCGGCATTGACGAGGAGCTCGGCCCATGGGCGGTCCACCGGCATTGCTTCGACAGCCTTGCCGTATTTCGACAGTCGCCCATTCTCGATGATTCCTCTTCCTTCGAGAAGTGCAACCGCCTTGCGATATGAAACTCTGTCCAGGGGAACGGGGAGATCGAGCTGGTCGGCGGCGACGCCGAGATCCGCGCAGGTAAGCGCTACGCGCTCCGAATCACCGGCGAGCTGGAATTGCGGCTCGGTCGGCTTGAGAGATGCGAAGTCAATGTTGCGGTCGGAAAGAATGAACACGCGGCCGCCGGCGACGCGTCCGTGCACTCGCCCCGCCATCTGCAGAATTTCGTTCGCGCCAAGGTGGAGGCGGGTGAGGATGTTCTTTCCCTTCTCGATGACGTTGCTGAAGCGCGTGTCGTCGATGACGACGGTGTCGAGCCCGTGCACGTTGAGCGCGCTCTGGCCGGCAGCTGTCATCGCCAGGAAATACGGCTTCTCCGCGCCGCCCTCGAGAAAAGGCCGGATGGTTCTGATCGGCTCGCCGCCGTGATAGAAGGCGCTGTTTATACGCGGGAATCTCTCCTCCACCAGGTTCGCTGCTTGCTCCACCCCCGCGCGGGTGGGAAGAAACATTCCGACACCGCGCTTCTGCTTCGTCACCTGCTGGAGAAACTTGTCGTCGAGAAAAGCGAGCGGGTCCTTTCGCACAACGACGACCTCTGCCGCCTTCGCCGGATCGAACGCGGAAGTTTGGAGAACTTCCGCAGCGTTGAGATACTTGGAGTAGAACGACGGATCGACCGTCGCGGAAAGCCAGATGAATCGGCATCCGACACGCTTGCCAAGGGCAAGACAGAGTTCGAGCTCCGCCGACGTCTGGTGAATCTCGTCAACGACGAGAGTGTCGCTGGCGAGGATGTCGCCGTCCTGGAACCAGCGGCGCGCGATGCCGGTGGTGACGACGATGACGTTCCACGTCGGCGTCTCCGGAGTTGCTTCGCGCTCCCGGTTGACGACACCGACGCGCAGTGTATCGGTGTGGAGAATCGTCTCCGCAATCGGGCGGACTGCCAGTGTCTTTCCAGTCCCCGTCCCTGCAACAATTCCGAATCCCTTTCCGCCCGCCGCCAGCTCGCGCACGTATGCGCCGTGCTGCCGCTCGAGAACGGTGTCGAGGTGCAGACCGAGTGCGATCTCGATCGTTTCGCAAGCGGCGCGGGTCGGCGCGATGACGAGGATTCGCCCCGTTGGTGGCTTCGCCGCAATGAACGCGTCGTGGTCGGGCGGTAAATACCGGTCTGTTACCTGTCTTGCCATTAGCCGGAAAGGTGCACAGATCGCACCGGATGTGAAACGGCCCCGGACACTTTCGCGCCCGGGGCCGTCGCTCGATCAGGAACGGGGCTACCCGTTGTCGTTCTCGTCGTTGTTCTCGTGGTTGCCCTTGTTGCCGTGTTTTCCGTTCCCGTTCTTCTTCCACTCGTGCTTGTCGCCCTTCCGCTCACCCTTCATCTCATCGTTGTCGCGATGGTCGTTGTTATTGTCGTTATTGTCGTCGTTGGCTTCGTTGTCGTCGCCGCGCTTGTTATTCCAGGTGCCATCCGCGTTGGTATTGAGCTGGCGCGATGAAACGACAGTCAGGTTGCCATTCGCATCCCGGCGGAAGCGCTCGAGCACCCACGATCCATCCGTCAACTGGCGGCGACGGGCATACGTGCGATTCAGAACGTTGCTCCTATTCGTATTGCTGCCGTAGATGACCCGGCTATTCGCGCGCACCTGAGCCTGCGCGGAAGCGCAGTCCGTGACGCCCGACTGCTGTCCCGGCGGTACTCCATTGATCCAAACGCGGCACATTCCAGCGGGTGGACGCATTCCGGGGGGAACGCCATCGACATTCCGACCGCGGCCCTGCGCCGAGGCGGATGTTGCGGTGACAGCGACCAGAACGGCCGCGAGCTTCAGTGAGTTTCGCATCAGTTACTCCTGTGGAGTGGGTAGATCGTCCTTTTTCTTCGACGGCTTCGGTGACGTCGCCTTCTCGTCGCTGAAAATCACGCGTCCATTGAGCGGGCGATTCTTCACGGCGGTAGCACAGTCGGTTGGCGCAGGCTGCTGATCAGCCGGCACCCCTTCAATCCAGATTCGGCACATCCCGGTCGGCGGCGCGAAACCCGGAGGCAAAACCATCTTTCCCTTCGACGGCGCGAGCGTTCCCTTGATTGGCATCGGGCGGCCCTGCGCCAAACTGGGTGAGGAGCACAGCACCAGAACGACCGCGCCGCGAATGCACGCGCGGAGAATTCCTGAGCTGTGATGAGAATTGGGGTAGTTCATGAGCAGTCAATGTGCACGGTCGGGGCCAGCCGTGCCGTTGCCACGTAAGCCGCTTACGGGCAAGTACTTAAGTCGCTTTATCGGCCGCTGCGAAAGATCGAAAATGTCCCCTTCAAGTGACGCCGGTAACAGCCGCGCCGGACAGCTCAATCGCCGAAGGAAATCCCCGTCGCCCGAGCGGTCAGAACGAGATCGTGGGAGGGATCGACACGCTTAACTTCGCCGAGCACCTGCTTGATCGGAATGAATACAATATGAGGTGATTGGAGTGCGGCCATCTGCCCCCACTTTTCCTCGGCGATAGCGCGCACCGCCGCCCCGCCGAATCTCACTGCGAGCAGTCTGTCGTAGCTGGTAGGCTGGCCGCCCCGCTGGAGATGTCCGAGCACGAGCGATCTGCATTCCTTTCCCGTTCTCTCTTCGATCGCTTCGGCGAGCCGCTCGGCGACGTGGCCGAGCCGGTCCGGGTGGCCGGCTTTGCGCGAGCCGATGATCGAAGGCGCCTCGCCTCTCGGGAATGCGCCTTCGGCGATGACGACGATCGAGAAGTGGCGGTCGTTCCTGTCTCGCTCGCGAATCTTTTCGCACACCTTCTCGATGTCGTACGGGATCTCCGGAATGAGGATGACATCGGCGGTCCCCGCGACTCCGCTGTGCAGCGCGATAAACCCGGCGTGCCTGCCCATCACTTCGAGAACGATGACGCGATCGTGGCTCTCGGCGGTGGTGTGGAGCTTGTCGATCGCATCGAGCGCAGTGCTTACCGCGGTGTCGAACCCGAACGTCGTGATCGTACCGCTGACGTCGTTGTCGATCGTCTTTGGAACGCAGACGATGTTCATTCCCTTTTCACACAGACGCTGGGCGATGGAAAGGGATCCGTCTCCGCCGATCGATATCAGCGCGTCGATTCCCATCTTCCTCGCGTTCTCGATTACCTCGTCGGAGCGGTCGCGCTCCTCGACTGACCCGTCGGGAAGGGTGACGGGATAATGAAAAGGATTGCCGCGATTGGTGGTGCGCAGAATCGTTCCACCGAGATGCGCGATGCCGCGGACCGAAGCCGCGGTAAGAGGAATAACCTCGTCGTCGCCAAGCAGCCCGGCGTAGCCCTTCTTTACGCCGACGACTTCCCATCCGCGATTTACCGCCGAGAGAACGGCGGCGCGGATTACCGCATTGAGTCCGGGAGCGTCACCGCCTCCGGTGGACAGCGCAATTTTCATCTATTCCTGCTTGGTGGTGAGCAGCTCGAGCACCTCTGCCGGCAACGGATGCCGGCCCATCCTGGACTTCTCGAATATTGGTACGCCCTCGCGGAATACTTCAAATCTTCCGCCGCCGGAGGCCACCAGCGCGATCTCGGCATCGGGAATTTGCTCCCGGATCTCAGCCGCCAACCTGGCAGCTCGCGGTTCGTAGTTTCAAACGGTGCAGTATTCAATGCGGATCTTCATCTGTGTCCTCGGTTGGATTTCTGAATTTCAGGCGGTGCACTCAAGCGCTCACGTGATGCGCTTTCCGATGACGTGGCGCCCCGCTGTTCCGTCATCCTGCAGGGAAAAATGCGACCTGCATTCACAATAATCGAGACGACACTGTCCATTTGCCTCATCTGCCTCCTCACGGCGATCGTAGCACCGGCCATCTCGAGACTGCTGGACGCGATCGAAGCGCGGGAGGCTGCGATCGAAATCGAGGCTCTGCTCTCGTCGGCGAGGCACATCGCCATCGCGCGAGCGTCCCAGACTTCAGTGGACATAGATACCGCCCGCCGGACCGTTTCCGTAATCGCCGGAGCCGACACTCTGCGAAAGCGCGATCTGGGAAAAGAGCACCGGGTGGTCCTCAAGGCGACCCGCGCGAGCGTGACGTACTCGCCGATCGGCATCGGCTACGGTGCGGCGAATGTTACGATAGTAGTGAAGCGGAACGCGTCGCAGGATAGTGTCGTCGTATCCCGGCTGGGGAGAGTTCGCCGCTGACGAGACTAACTGCTCAGCGCCGATGTGCCGAAATCGAAACCGGGGACGGAGATCCGGGGGATCTGCTGGCCGATGACCCGTTCGATCGTTCGCACCATCGAGATCTCGTCCGGCGACATAAAGGTGAATGCGTCGCCAGAGGCGGCGGCACGACCGGTTCTGCCGATGCGGTGGACGTAGTCTTCCGGTTCCTGCGGCACGTCGTAATTGATGACGTGTGAGATTCCGGTGACGTCCAACCCACGCTGAGCGATGTCGGTCGCGACGAGAACGCGGATCTTTCCCGCCTTGAAATCCTCAAGCGCGCGCGTGCGCTCCCCCTGTGACTTATCGGAGTGCATAGCTGTCGCCTTCACACCGCCGTCCTCGAGATGCCGGACGACGCGATCGGCGCCGTGTTTCGTGCGCGTGAAGATGAGGACCGACTCCATATCGAAATTCTTGAGCAGCTCGACGAGCAAATCCGTCTTCTTGGAGTGCGCGACCGGATACACCGCGTGCGTGACGCTGCTCGCCGTTTCCGACCGGCGCCCGATCTGAACGACAATCGGCTTGCGCAGATACTTTCGGGCGAGCGCTTCGACTTCCGGAGGCATCGTCGCGCTGAACAACAGCGTCTGTCTGTACGACGGAACCTCGCGGACGATGCGATTGAGCTGCGGCGCGAATCCCATATCGAGCATCCGGTCGGCTTCGTCGAGGACGAGAATCTCGAGATCGGCGAATGAAACCGTCTCGCGCTCCATATGGTCGATCAGCCGGCCCGGCGTCGCGACGACAACGTCAACTCCGTTCTTGAGCGCCTTCAGCTGCGCATCCATCGACACGCCGCCATAGATGGGAACGACGCGGAGGTCGGTATGCTTGCCGTACTTTCGGAAGCTTTCTTCGACCTGCGCTGCGAGCTCGCGGGTGGGGACGAGAATGAGAGCCCGCACGCGGCGGACGGGTTCTCCGTCGTCGCCGGTCAATGGCTCCGTGATCAGCCGATGAACGATCGGCAATGTGAATCCTGCCGTCTTCCCGGTACCCGTCTGGGCGAGCGCGATCAGATCCCTTCCCTCTAGCGCGAGGGGGATCGCTTCTGCCTGAATCGGAGTCGGAATGGTGTAGCCGGCATCGTGCACGGCTTGCAACACCTGCGGGGCGAGCTCGAACTGATCGAACGTCACGTCCCCTTCAATTTTCTCTGCGCTCATTCGTCCTTCAATATAACTAGCCCGAGGTGATTCTCCGGAGAAACCGTGTCAGCGCCGCGTTAACCTGCTCATCAGCTTCCTCAGGCACGATATGACCCGCGCCTTCAATCACCACCGCCTCGATGTTCGGGATGGCGTCCTCGAAGTCGGTGAGCGTCTCGCCGCGGACGAGATGGTCATCTGTGCCGTGCACCACCATCGCGGGCAGATCCAGCCGCCCCTCCACTGGCTGCTTCCAATCAAACGCGTGAAGCGAATCGCGCTGCGCAATGGAAAAGTTCGGAAAATAGCAGGGGGAGTGAAATTCGCCCACGTCCCGATCGCTGAACTTTCTCAGCTTTCCATAGACCCGCCGGAGCGTGATTCGTATCGCGAGACGCGTGCAAAGCGACGGCAGAATGCCGCGGATGATTTTCGGCGTGAGGAGCTTGTAGAGCCAGAGAAGCTTGATCCCAGAGTGTCCGACGGGAGAGAGAAGCACGAGCCCGCGGAGACGCGACGGATTGCGCTTCGCGAAGCGATAGGCGATTGACGCGGACTGGGAGTGCCCGACCAGCACCGGTTTGTCGAGAGCGAGCGCATCGATGATCTCGCCGACGTGAGCAACAAATGCATCGCTCGTGTACTCGTGTTCTCCGAGCGGTTTGTCGGAGCGCCCAGACCCTTTGAGATCCACGGCGATGGCGCGAAATCCGGCGCCGGCGATGGCGGGGAGATTTCTCCGCCAGATGTAAACCGTCGAGCCCCAGCCGGGCAGGAATAGAACAGGAGCCGCACCGGGATCACCGCGCTCGATGGCACGAACGCGAATGCCCGACCGAAGCTTGACGAACGAGACGCGGTATTCCGGATCACCCGCGGGGAACATCTCGTCGGGCGGAATTCGGCCGCGACGAGTCGGAGATGCCATCGGTTAGATCAGCTCGATTTCCTTTCCGAGCAGTTTGCCGATGAGCCCGATGCGGAAAGTGATGTCGGACCACTTCGCGAGCGGATTCGCGCCTTCGTCGAGCGGAAAAGTCGGCCACGACCAGGGGTTCGTCGTGTGCGGCACGCCGGCGCCCTTGTGCGGATGCCAAACTCCGTCGCGCCCGCGGTCGTCTACGAACCGCTCGTACATCTTGAGCCAGCCTTCGTGACGCTTGAGGAATCCGAGACGAGCCATCGTCTCGAGCCAGACTAGCGCGAAGGGTACGTCAGCTTCGACGGCGTTGCGGTGCGGGAGCAGGTCACCGAGCACGAGCTGCGGCATCGGGACGAACTTCTTGCCAAAGACCTGAATCGGGTCCTGCCTCGGCAGCGTCTGCTTGATGTACTCGAAAATGCGCTCGACGGCAGTGTGATGCTCGTGCCGGAAGATCGGCATATGAGCGAGCATCGTCAGTGTGTATAGAGAAGGCGGCGACGCATCCGGCGACAGCACGTGCGTATTGCCGATTCTTACCCACGGTTTCTCGCCGAGTGGAGATTCGAGGAACGCGCTCGTGCGCTCGAGTATGCGGCGGGCCGCGCCGCGCAGACGCGGATCGTTTTCATAACCGAGCTGGGCCAGAGTCGCCGCCGACGCTTCACGGAGGAGGCTGCGGTTGCGCCGGACCATGTCATCGTCGCGCGCCTTCTGCGCCAACTCGTACAGGAACGCCGGGTCGTTGTCTTCTGCCAGCAACCGGAAGAGGAGCCGGCGTGCGAGAAGGAGCGGCGGTGACTCGGGACTCCAGCCACACTCGGCGAGGCGGCGAGCTGCCTGAATGGTTCCGATTCCGGCGAAATCGGCAGCGGTTCGCGAAGGAATGGTGAGCATCGATCCATTCCACGTGCCGTCGCGCTGCTGCGAGAATGCGAGACGGACAGCCGAACACTGAGCGTACGGAAGGATCGACAGGTCTGCCGTACCTCGCACATCGGTGGCGACTTCGTTGAAAGCGCGGTAAACGATTGAGGGCGATGCGTTTTCGGCAATCCAGCCAAGCGGGAAAGTCAGCGAATCGACTTGCTCGACTTCAACTTCGACTGGTTCTTGGATCGCGGTCGGGAGAGTCAAATTGTCGCTCATCTAATGAGTTAGCGGTCCCGCGACCGGCTTTCAGTGAACAATTGGCGGGCTGATTTGCGCGAAAAGATCATCCCCTTTTGCCTTCAGCGCCAGTACGCCACGTAAGTCGTTAGTTTTGTTGAACTTAGCAGATGGCAAAACGGGCTCGTTCCGGGAACAGCCGGGACCAGCCTTTTTCGACACTTCGGGGTATGAGTAACCGGCGCGAAAACTCGCCCGGGACCAACTTCAATGGAGAGAAGTATGAGAATCGCACGCATTGCCTCGATGGCAATCGCACTTTGTGTTGCTTCAGCCTCGGTAGCGGTCGCTCAGCGTCCCGACAGCGCCCCGCCGGGCGGTCGTCGTGGTGGAATGGGACCCAATCTTCTTGAGGGAATCACTCTCACCGATGCGCAGCAGGCGCAGGTCAGGGCGATACGGGAGAAGTACGCGCCTCAGCGCACGGAGATTATGCAGGCTTTGCGCAGTTCCGGAATGCCGCCCGACAGTGCGACGATGGCGAAGATGCGCGGGATCACCGAAGCGCAAACTACCGACATTCGCGCCGTTCTGACCGCGGATCAGCAGAAGATTCTCGACAAGAACGTGGTAGATGAAAGAGAGCGGATGAAGAAGCGACCGCCGCCGGGCAACTAACGCACTACTGACGTATCGGGCTTCAGGGCCTCGAGCGTGTAGACACTTCGCGGGTTCCAAAGTATCCAGCTCTGGAACCCGTTATCGTATCCGGCCTTCATCTGCGCTCTCACCTGCTCCGCGTGATAATGCGGCGGGCCGAGAGTAAAATCCTGATACCAGGGAACGATCTGCGCCGCGCCAGGAACGGAATCGCTTCTCAGGATCATGTCCTTGAATGCGTGATCCAGAGTCTCGTATGGATGCGCGTTAGGATTCGCGATATTGTACGAGCCCTTCGCGAAGTGCGACGGATAGACCATCGGAAGGACGACGTCCACTTGGTCAACGAACATCTCCCAACGCTGTCCGATTCCCATATCCGTAGTGTCCGTCGCCGTCAGTCCAAACACGTCGGCGGTTACTGGAATGCCGAGCGGCTTCAGAGTCGCCCGAAGAAATCCGAGCTGCTCCCGAATCACCTCGGCGCGTGACCGCCCTTTCGAGAGAGGATAAGTGGATTCGCGGATGAGACGCTTCTCGTCCGGGAATCTCACGTAGTCGAACTGCACCTCGCTGAATCCGAGTGCGTACGCCTCGCGGGCGAGGTCGGCCGCGTACTTCCAAACCTCGCGGTGATGCGGATCGAGCCACGGGTTGCCGTTCTTGTCGAGCCAGGGAGTGAGATCCGCTTTTTTCTTGATCGCCCACTCGAGCTTGGCTTGCGCAAGCAGCGGGTCCTTGGCGACGACGATCCGCGCGATCGGGAAGATGTCGTTGGCGTAGAGCGTGTCCAGAAGAGCGCGGATTCTCGCGGCGGACATCGTGTGATTAGTATCCGCGCCGATCTGCCGGGCGAGAGGAACCGATGATTTGTAGAGCACGAAGCCACGGTCATCCTTCACGTCAATCACGAATGCATTGATCTCGGTGTGCTTCGCGACGACGATAAGCTTGCGCATTCTATCGCCGAGCGCGGCCCAGCGATTCACATACAATCCGCGAAGCGGGCTTGGTCTGGCGACGTGCGCAATCGCGGGCGCGGGAGCAGCCTTCGCAACGGAATCCGGCGCGCGAACGACTTTCGCTGTGGCTGTCTTGTGCGGTTCCGCTGCCGAGTTGTCACACGCAGCGAGAACGCCGAAGAAGGCGAATGGCAGCAACAATCGGCTTGGAGAAATCACCAGGTACCGGTGAGGCGGCGGCTAGAGAGCGTTCAGCTCTGCGGCGGCGTCGGAGAGGTAACCCATCTCGCGCACGACGCTCTGCGCCTGCTGCGTCACCATCGTCACGCCGGTGGGCTGGGCGCCGATTCCAGCGGAGCGGTAACGCAGCAGCTCCATCCGCATGCCCTTCAGAAGCTGTCGGCAGTGCTCGAGCTTTTCCGCCGCTTCCTCGCGCTTCTTCCCGAATTCGGCGAGAGCACGGCGCTGGCGGCGGAGATACGCAAGTCGTCGCACTCGCTCTTCGCTCGCTGTGGTGTCGAGGGGGTTCGCAGCATCCTCGAGGCGCGATATCTCCGACTCGACTTGCTCCGGCGATTCCCTACCGGCTGCGCGGGAAACATCGCTGAGCGAGCTGGCGACGCGCTGCATCTTGGTAAGCACTGCGTCGGCGGACGTCGCGACTTCCGGCATCTGCTCCCGCTCATCGGCGGAAAGCGCCAGAAGCTGACGATGAATCTCGGAGTGGTCCTGCTGCGCCTCGCGGATCATCGCCGAATATGGGCCTCCCTCGAAAAGCTCCTGCGGCATCGCGATCGGCCCCGGGTTGGCCTGAGAGCGTAGTCTGCGGCTGCGCCCAAACGGACCGGTCACCGACATCGCGCCAATTCCTCCGGCGGGCGAGCGTGGCTGGCGAAGAAGATTGCCACGGGCCCGAGCGCGGGCACGCACCTCGTCGCGCTTTTTCTCGTCGAAGAGAGCGCGAGCATCGTCAATCGTCTCGGCGGCAACATCAAAAAACAGCCGGTCACGCGGTTGCCGGAATACATCGCGCCAGTCGTAGCCGGCCGACCAGAGTTTCGAGTACTTCACGGCGAGCATTATTCCCCAGACGATCGTCACGAAAAAGAAATCGTGCTGAGTGAAGATCGACATCGGGACGATAATCGCGTTCACGGCGAGAAAGGGCGCGAGCGAGCGGCGGAATCCCACGACCGAGGGAGCGTTCCACTTGCTCAGCTCGTCCGGCGTCGGGCCGAAGCTCGAGCCCGCGGTGCCGTACGCCGGGACCTGCGACCCGAATGATGGACTTGTCGCGAGATTCGTCGGCATATGCGGCGCGGCGGGGAGCATCGAGCGCGACGGCGGATTTACCATTCCCGGCGCGGCGGCGGGTCTTGTCGCCAGAGTTGGCATCTCGCCGGTGCCCAGCGCGAGGGCGAGAGACGCCGCGTTCGGAAAACGGTTGTCAGGATCTTTCTCGAGACAGATCATCACCGCGCGGGCGAGATCGGCGGGCAAGTCGGGCCAGCGTTCGCTCACGGGAACGGGCTGTTCCGAGAGATGCTTGACCAGCATTGACGGCGTGTTCGCCGCGATGAAAGGAAGCTGACCGCAGAGCATCTGATATCCGACGACGCCGAGCGAGTAGAGATCGCTCCGGCCATCCACGGCGCGATCACCGGCGGACTGCTCGGGCGACATAAACGCCGGAGTGCCGATCGCCATACCTGTCGCGGTGAGACGCGAATCGCCGCTGTCGGTGAGAGCGCGCGCGATACCGAAGTCCGTCACCATCGCACGCCCACTTTCGGCGTCAAGCAGGATGTTGTCCGGTTTGATGTCGCGATGGATGACGTTGCGACTATGCGCGAAAGCGAGCGCGTCGGCGACTTCGCGCAGAATCCGCCTCACTTCCACCGGCGGCATCGCCCCGTTGTGAGTGAGATGCGTTCCCAGATTCTCGCCGGTGATCAGAGCCATCACGAAGAAGACGAGGTTGTCCTTCTCCTCTACTGCGTAGATGGGAACGATGTTCGGGTGGTTCAGCTGTGCAGCGGTCTCCGCCTCGCGCAGGAACCGCGACTTGATGTCGGCACGGAACGCCAGCTCCGGCGGAAGCACTTTGATGGCAACGTGCCGCTTCAGCCGTTTGTCACGGGCAGAATACACTATGCCCATGCCTCCACGGCCTATCTCACTCTCTAGCTCATAGTTTGCAGAGAGGGAGTTAGCTACATGTGTACCGAGCTCGTCCTCAGGTCTTATTGGCATGGCTCCGCGACTTTTCAGCAGAGTTCGAGTTGCACTTCATGCCTAGCTGGCGTAAATCCACGAGAGCAAAAGATGCAGTATTCGGTGCGCTTCCAATAGTAGCAATTCACTAGTGAGCCTCCGGTAACTCTAGAAATGTCACAACGTCAGACTCTTCCGGTTCTTCCTCTTAGGGGGACCGTCATATTCCCGGGCCTTACCCAGCCGATAGCGGCGGGAAGGCCTTCCACTCTGCGGGCGATCGAGTCCGCGGTGAAGGGCGAGCGGCTGGTATTCGCCGTCGCGCAACGAGACAACTCCGAGGAGCCGACTCCCGACATCCTCTATTCGATGGGAGTCA
Organism: Gemmatimonadaceae bacterium; assembly: GCA_046599115.1. Lineage (GTDB taxonomy): Bacteria > Gemmatimonadota > Gemmatimonadetes > Gemmatimonadales > Gemmatimonadaceae > UBA4720. The sequence continues at coordinate 127 of JBKJHG010000107.1, read as the reverse complement.
TCGCACGGATCGGCCAGATCCAGCGCGGACTCGGCGGCGTTCAACTCCTTCTCCAGGGCGAGCAGCGTGCGACTGCGCTCCAGTATACGACCACCGACGGCTATCTCAGCGCGGTGATCATCCCCGC
>JBKJHG010000215.1:0-11851 GCA_046599115.1 Gemmatimonadaceae bacterium | reverse complement strand
CCAATGACGAGTTCCTCGCGCCGGCGGGACGCGTGATGGAGATGCTCAGCGAGCACCAGTGCGAGGGCTGGCTGGAGGGCTATCTGCTGACCGGCCGGCACGGGCTCTTCAACTGTTACGAGGCGTTCGTCCACATCGTGGATTCGATGTTCAACCAGCACGCGAAGTGGCTCAAGGTCAGCAGCGGCATTCCCTGGCGAAAGCCGATTGCATCGCTCAACTACCTACTCACGTCGCACGTCTGGCGTCAGGATCACAACGGCTTCAGCCACCAGGATCCCGGCTTCCTCGATCACGTCGTCAATAAAAAGGCGGACGTCATTCGCGTCTATCTCCCACCGGATGCGAACACGCTGCTCTCGGTAACGGATCATTGTCTCCGCAGCCGGAATTACGTCAACGTCGTCGTTGCAGGAAAGCAGCCCTCGCCGCAGTGGCTGGACATCGAATCGGCGGCGCGTCACTGCGAGCGGGGAGTCGGTGTGTGGGAATGGGCTGGCAACGAGTCTAAAGCGGGTCCGGATGTGGTGATGGCGTGCGCCGGTGATGTGCCTACTCTCGAGACGCTCGCGGCTGTTGATTTTCTCCGGTCCAATGTGCCAACGCTCAAAGTCCGCGTCGTTAACGTTGTTGACTTAATGACGCTTCAGCCGGAGGTAGAACACCCGCACGGTTTGCCGGATTCCGTCTTCGAGGAGATTTTCACGACCGACAAGCCGATCGTATTCGCGTTTCACGGATATCCGTGGTTGATACACCGCCTGACTTACCGGCGGCGCAATCACGCGAATCTCCACGTCCGCGGCTACAAAGAGGAAGGCACCACGACGACTCCATTCGACATGACGGTTCTGAACGAGATGGACAGGTATCATCTCGCGGAAGAAGCGATCAAACGCACCGGCCGTGAAGGAGATTCGGTGAGAGCGCTCGCCCTCATTCGCGCGTCATTGGTGAAACATTCTGCCTACATTCGCGAGCGCGGCGAGGATCTCCCGGAGATTCTGCACTGGCGATGGGGTATTGCGGGCTCGGCGTCGACGTGAGCGCGGCCGAAACGCTTCTCGTCGTAAACGTCGGCTCCTCGACTCTTAAGTTTGCGCTGTTCCCCTTTGACCGCGATGGCGGCGCGATCGTGCGCGGCGCGACCGGATACTCCGGAGAAGACGCAGCGCGCGTGCGCGTCACGGATTCGAGCGGAGCTCAATCCGACGTCTCGATTCCGACGACGGATCGGGATTCCGCTGCGGCCGCGCTGATGGGCTTTCTCGACCGCAGCTCGCTGCTCGCGTCGGTTCGAGCCGCCGGCCACCGCCTCGTTCACGGCGGACCGCTGTTGCGAGAGCCGGCTTGCATCACACCGGAAATGCGGCTTGCGCTCGAGCAAGTTATTCCGCTTGCACCGGACCACCTTCCGGCGGAGCTACGGGCGATTGACGCTGTGCTCGGCGCGGTTCCGGGAATCCCGCAGGTCGCGTGTTTCGACACCGCATTTCACAGTCGCCTGCCCGCCGCGGCGAAGCTGTTCGGGCTGCCGAGGTCGCTGTCGGAATCCGGCATCGTGCGCTACGGATTTCACGGCCTCTCGTACGAATACGTCGTCGATTCGCTGCGGCAGCGCGGCGAGCTTCCGCCCCGAACCATCATCGCGCATTTGGGCAGCGGCGCGAGCATCGCGGCAATACTGGACGGCGTCTCGGTTGACACGACGATGGGGCTGACACCATCCGGTGGGCTCGTGATGGGAACGCGCGCGGGAGACATCGACCCTGGAGTGATGCTCTATCTGATGCGAACGCGGGGATTCACCGCCGAAGACATCGATGATGCGATCAATAAGAGCGGAGGGATGCTTGGAATCTCCGCTCTCAGCGCGGATATGCGAAGCCTTCTCGAAGCGGCGCCCACCGACGTGAAAGCGGAGGAGGCGGTCTCGGTATTTTGCTATCGTGCGAGCAAGACTATCGGCGCATATTGCGCGGCACTCGGAGGCGTGGACGCTCTTGTGTTCAGCGGCGGGATAGGCGAGCAGTCTCCCGAAATTCGCTCGCGCGTTTGCGAGAAGCTCGGCTTTCTCGGGATCCGGCTCGACCCATCGCGTAACGAGATGAATGCTTCCACAATCTCGGCGCAAAATGCGGACGTCCGCGTCCACGCGACGAAGACCGACGAAGAGCTGATGATCGCGCGCCACGTGCGGGCCGCCATCGCGCGCGGAATTGCGCCGTGAGTTGAACCTGCGTACACTTCACGGGTGACGAGTACGCGCGAACACGGGCGAATGAGGTCGGTTATCGACCGCACGGCGATTTTTCTTTTCGCCGCGGCGCAGCTTTGCCTCGCCCTCGCGTCGTTCTCCGAAGGCAGATACGGAGCCGACGCACGGTCGCACGTGGAGTCCGCCGGGACCAGTCTTCACCACGCGCACGACGAAGCGAGCTGCGCCGCCTGCACCGCTCGCGGCCTGCTGTCGGTTCCGCAGTTTGCGCAGCGCCCCGCGTACGTATCCCGCGACCGCGCGACGGTCGTTGCTTCCCAGCGCGACGAGCGCCCCGATTTCAAAGCGCGCTCCGACGCGCGCCCTCGAGCCCCGCCCGTCAGACAGGCGTAGCTACACGCGGGGCCGCCGCTCCATTCGGAGCGGTTCCAGCTCGCAACGAGGAAATCTCCGGCGGGCAATGTCTGAAACCAAATAAGAGGAACATCAACATATGAGAGGACATTTCATCCTCTGCGCATTTGCCGTCGCATTGCCGGTGCTCGCGCAGGGTCAGTCCGCTTCACCGACTCCAAGATCCGATTCCGCCGCCAAAGCGGACAGCGTCGCGCGGGCGGATTCGATCGCGCTCGTGAAGACGCTCGAAAAGGAGCTAGGCACCGCCGATTCCACCGCCGCTCCGACGCCGACCGCATCCTCGGACGGTCCGCGCGCCACAGGCGGATATATGAACATCGGATTTGTTACGCTCGCTGACGCCGGATGGTCATCAGAGCCGAACGTCGGGCTGCTTGAACGGGGCGATCACGATCCCAAAGTCCGCGGCTTCACGATGCCTAATGCGGAGCTCTCTCTCGACGGAGCGGTTGACCCGTACTTCAAAGGATTCAGCAACATCGTCTTCAAGATCGATTCAGCCGGCCAAACCGGCGTCGAGCTCGAGGAGGCATACGTCATCACGACTGCGCTTCCGGCGAATCTGCAGCTCAAGTTCGGCCAGTACTTCGCGGAGTTCGGACGGCAGAACAACCAGCATCCCCACGCTTGGTCTTTCGTGGACGCGCCACTCGTGCTCGTCAAGATGTTCGGCCCCGACGGACTTCGCAGCCAGGGGATGCGTCTGTCGTGGCTGCTTCCGACTCCGTTCTACACCGAAGCCATCATCGGCGTGATGAACGGCACCGGCCCGACGACATCGAGCTTCAGGTCGCCCGACTCTCCCGAGATCCACGGCGGAGTCGCCGACGAGAGGAATGTGGGCGGAGTCCGCGATCTGCTCGTCGTCCCGCGCATCAACACGTCATTCGACATCTCCGATACGCAGACGCTCGTGCTGGGAGCCTCGGGAGCGTTTGGCTCCAACAACTCCGGACCTTCCGCGCGTACCCGGGTGTATGGAATTGACGGGTACTACAAGTGGAAACCGGCGACCGCTGAAGCGGGGTTTCCATTCATTTCGCTCCAGGCCGAGGCGATGACGAGGAGCTATGACGCAGCCAGGCGCGTCTCTCTCGAAACGCAGACAGTGATACTGCCGCAGGAAGTGCTGAAGGACCGCGGCTCGTACGCGCAAGTGTTGTGGGGCATCAGGCCGCGCATCGTAGCCGGGCTTCGCGGCGACTGGTCGACGGGCGACAAGGCCGCTTTCAATTCGGTGTTGAGAGCCGACCGCACAAGGGTGTCGCCCAACTTCACGTGGTATCCGACGGAGTTCTCGAAGGTGCGCGTGCAGTACAATTTCGACGATCGCAAGGGTGTGGGCACCGATCACTCGGTGTGGTTGCAGTTCGAGTTCCTCCTCGGCGCGCACGCCGCGCACAAATTCTAAGGGTATACTAAAATGAGACTACTGAATTTTTCGAAAGCGCTCGCAGTCGTGGCGATTGCAGCAGCGGCTGGCCCGGCAGGCGCACAGATGCGCGTTGTCGCCACGACTCCGGACCTTGCATCGATCGCTCGCGAAATCGGCGGCAATCGCGTGAACGTGGTTGCGCTCGCCAAGCCGACCGAGGATCCGCACTTCGTTGATGCGAAGCCGAGTCACATCGTTACTCTCAATCGCGCCGAGGCGCTGATCGAGGGCGGAGCCGAGCTCGAGCTCGGATGGCTTCCGCCGCTGCTCGAGAACTCGCGCAACGCGAAGCTCTCCGCCGGCGCGCCGGGACACGTCGTCGCATCGGAAGGTATCCGGCTGATGGAGATTCCGACAAGCTTCGACCGTTCAAAGGGCGACGTGCACTCACTAGGCAATCCGCACTTCCTCGTTGACCCGGTGCTCGCGAAAGTGGTGGCGAAGAACATCGCCGACCATTTTGCCGAGGTCGATCCCAAGTCGGCGGCTGTCTACCGCTCCAACCTCGCGGCATTCAACGCCAAGCTCGACATCAAGCTCGCTGAATGGCAGAGGACGCTGGCTCCGTATCACGGGGCGAGGATCGTCACCTACCACAAGGATTTCATTTACTTCGCCAGCCGCTTCGGTCTCAACATCGTTGACGAGCTGGAACCGAAGCCTGGCATCGCGCCGTCGCCCTCGCATCTCGCGCAGGTCATCGGGAAAATGAGAGCGACCAGCGCGCGGCTCATCCTCGTGCAGCCCTTTCAGAATCGGAAGACGGCTGAGACGGTCGCGCGCCAGACGAATGGGATCGTCGTTGACTACTCGCAGCAGCCGGGAGCCGCCGGAAACGGCCCATCGTACTTCGATATGATGGACCACATCGTTTCGACGATGGCGACCGCGTTCCGGACAGGCAAGTGAGTCTGGATATGCAGACGGTATGGGCGGTGATGGAATGGCCGCTCGCGGCGTGTCTGCTGTTCCCGCCGCTGCTCGTCTATCTGGGGCTCCACGTCGTGAAGCGGGAAGTGATCTTCGTTGATCTCGCGCTGGCTCAGGTGGCGACGCTAGGCACGTGCGTCGCGCTCCTGATGGGATATCATTTCGACGACGGCATCACGTTCTGGATTTCGCTCGCTGTCACATTCGTTGGCGCTGCGTTCTTCAGCTGGTCCAGGAGCACAAAGAAGGGACCCGTTCCGCAGGAAGCAATCATTGGCATCACGTTCGTAGTCGCGGCTGCGGGAGTGATCCTGCTCCTCAGTCGCGTCGCCGGCGGAAAGGAGGAGCTGGAGCATCTTCTCACCGGCGACATCCTCAACGTGACGAGGGGCGAGATTGGGCAGCGCGCTGTCCTCTTCGCCGCGCTCGCCGGCTTCTACGGAGCGTACCACAAGAAGTTCGTTCTGATTTCCTCGGACCCCGAAGCGGCTTTCGACAGCGGAATGCGGGTGCGTCTATGGGATTTCCTGTTCTACGCGGCGTTTGCACTGGTGGTGGTGAGCTTCGTGCGCATCGCCGGCGTTCTGCTCACATTCGCGTATCTCATTGTGCCCGCCGTCTGCGGGACGATGCTGGCTACGGCGTGGATGCGCCGGCTCATTATCGGATGGATCGTCGCCGTACTGGCGAGCCTGCTCGGATTGTGGGCGTCTTACAAGATGGATCTACCGACGGGGGCGGCGATCGTGTGCGCGGCGGGGCTGCTGCTGGTGATAGTGAGTCTTGTTGCTTCAGTGAGGCGGACGGGCAGCTGAAAACTGCAAATACAACAGAACGGGATGCGAGGGTTTAGGGAGCAGGGCTAAGGGCCGAGGGTAAACCGCACGACCGTCCGGCTCGCCTTCAAAATGAAGCAAACGGTCTTGCGGTCGTACCCTGAACCCTATCCCCTTCACCCTGAGCCCTCGCATCCCGTTCAGTTGCAGTTACTCGATGTAACTCTTCAGCAGCTCCAGCATCCGCGTGTCCGTCTCAGTATGATCTTCCAACTTCGGTGTCTCGATCACCTTCGGCACGGCGGAGAGCCGCGGGTCGTTCATAATCTTCCTGAACGGCCCCTCGCCGATGAATCCCTCGGCGATGAGCTGGTGCCGGTCGCGTTTCGACCCGAGCGGCACCTTCGAGTCGTTGAGGTGCATAAAGCCGAGTCGTTCGAGTCCGATCTCATCCTCGAACCGCGCCATCACTCCTTCGTAGTCGCCAACGATGTCGTAGCCCGAAGCAAAGATGTGCGCGGTGTCTATGCACACTCCCACCTGGTCCCGCCACTTCTTCGGAATGCGCGCGAGCAGCGACGCCATCTCTTCGAACGTAGATCCGATAGCCGTGCCGCTCCCCGCCGTCATCTCCATCAGCAGGATCACCTTCGGCTTCGCGCTCTCGAGCGCGGCGACGATTGACTCAGCGTTTCTCGCGATTCCCGACTCGCGGTCGTCCATAAAATTGCCGGGGTGCGATACGAGATACTTCAAGCCAAGCGCGTCGCACCGCTCGAGCTCGGCGGTGAACGAATCGAGTGAGCGCTTGCGGAGAACCTTGTCCGGCGACGCGAGGTTGATCAGATAGCTGTCGTGCGCGCAGATGACGGAGACTTCCGTCTCGGCGAGCGCCAGGTTGAACCCGGCGCACTCTTCGTCTTCACAGGCGCGCTCGGCCCACCTGTTCGCCATCTTGGTGAAGATCTGCATCGCTGTCGCGCCGACCGCCTTCGCGCGTGGGGGAGCGAGGTGCGTACCACCCGCAATGGATGTGTGCGCGCCGAGCGGGGCCGGTTTCGCAGCAGCCGCGGCGGCTACCTTCCGGCGCGCAGCCACTCTGTCGGATCTACCGCCGGTCCACCGCGTCTGATCTCGAAGTGTAAATGTGGCCCGAGTGCAGGGTCGCTCGTTCCGACCGTGCCGAGTATCTGCCCCTTCGTCACCCGCATCCCCTTCCGTACCTCAATCTGGGAGAGCGAGCCATAGACGGAGTAGTCGCCGCCACCGTGCTCGAGGATGACGGTGTTTCCGTAAGTGCCCATCAGCCCGGCATACGCGACCGTCCCAACTGAAACGGACTTCACCGGAGTTCCCGCCGCGGCGCCTATTCCGATTCCATTCCAGCGCGTCGTGGTGTTGTTGGGGTTCACAAACCGGCCGAAGCGATAGAGGAAGATTCCTTCGACGGGCCAGTCGAGCTTTCCGATATCGGAGGTTCTGAGCGAGCTCGCGGTAACCGGTCCCCGCGCGGCGGATCTCCTGGCCGCCTCGAGTGAAGCGATGACGCTGTTCATCCTCGCTTCGCTCTTCGCAAGCTGGTCGATCCGCGCCTTCGTCTTCTTCGCGTCCTCCTGAACCTGCACGAGGCTACGCGAGCGGGCGCCCTCGAGTGCTCTCAGTCGCGCCGCTTCCTCCGCCTTCTCGGTGCGATTCTCCTCGACGCCATTCTGCAGATGCACGAGCTGAACGCGCCTGCTGGCAATTGTTGACTGCAGATCCTCCATCCGGTGCACGAGAACCTTGTCGTGCAGTGTCAGGATGTGGAGGTACTTGTACCGCGCGACGAGATCGCCGACAGATTTTGCCGAGAGAAGGACTTCAGCAGAAAAGAGAGGGCCACGCTTGTAGATCTCGATCAGGCGGCGGTGAAGCAGCCCGCGCTTCTGCGTTGCTTCCCGCTCCGCTTCGTCGAGGCTCGATGTTGTGATGCGCACTTCGTCGGTGATGGAGATTAGCTGCGCGTCGAGTGACTTTACCACTCGCGCCGTGGCATCGTGCTGCTTGTCGAGCAGCGAGACTTCATCAGAGAGGCTGTGCACGTTGCGCTGCAGCGCGCTCATCTTCCGCTGCAGCTCCTCGCGCTCGCGCTTGATTCGCTCCAACTCGTCACGCTGCGCGCGCAAACGCTCTTCACTCGTCTGCCGCGGCTGCTGGGATCGAACGGTGCCAGGCGCCGCAGCAAAGAGGAGAAGCGCGGCGGAACAGATCGCCGCACGTCTCAAATGCGGCGTAAGTGCCTCCCGACCGCGTACACACTGCCGATGACGCCGATCAGCGCGCCGCCGGCTATTCCGATCGCGATCATCCGCGTGTCGAAGAAGATCGTCTGCAGGAAGTACCGGTTGATGGTCCGGTTGGCGAGCCAGATGAGAAGCAGCGCCAGCAGTCCGCCCACGATTCCGCGCATCAGTCCGTCAATGAGGAAGGGGAGGCGAATGAATCCGTCGGTCGCGCCGACGTATTTCATTATCGAAATCTCCTTCGCGCGGTGCAGCACCGCCATTCGGATCGTGGCGCCGATGATGATGATCGCGACGAGCGCGAACGCGAGACCGAGTCCCGTTCCGGCAACCGTGGCAATGTTGCGGAGGCGGTAAAGCTTCTCGACCCATTCCTCGCCGTAGCGGACGTCGTCCACGAAGTCGTAGCGGCCAATGCGATTCGCTACGTCGCGCACAGTCGCCGGACTTCTCAGCCCGGCGCGGAGATGCACCTCGATGGAGGCCGGTAGCACGTCCTCCTCGAACACGTCCTTGAACTCGCCAAGCTCTTTTCGCGCCCGCGAGAGCGCCTGCTCCTGCGAGACGTATTCCACTTTCGCGACCTCCGGCATCGCGGCGATGTCCTTCATCGCGCCGGCGATCGGCTCGATCGGAGTTCCGTCCGTGATGAATCCGCGAATCTCCACGCGCTCTTCCACCTGCTGCAGCGAATGCTTGATGTTGAGCGCGACGAGCGAGAAGAGCCCGAATGCGAACAGCGAGAACGCAATCGTCAGAACTCCGAGCAGGCTCAAGAGTGGTGCGCGCTTCGAGGCGATCAGTGCTTCGCGGAATGCCAGCATCAGCCCGTACCCGCCGGATTATCCGTTGGAGGGAAGAGAAGGCTGCCGGGTAGTCCGCCCGGCGGCGTCATCCCGCTACCCGGAGGCGGCGTTTCGGCGGAGTCGAACACGATGCGGCCGTGATTCAATTCAATCGTCCGGTAGTTGGAGTTCCGTACCAGATCGAGGTCGTGTGTCGCCATCACTACCGCCGTGCCCGACGCGTTGATGTCGCGCAGAAGTTGAAATACTCCGCGCGTCGCACGCTCGTCGAGATTCCCCGTCGGCTCGTCGGCGAGTATCACGAACGGATCGTTGACCAGCGCCCTTGCGATCGCGACGCGCTGCTGCTCGCCCCCGGAGAGCTCGCGCGGGTAGCTCGTCCCCTTCGACGCGAGCCCGACCTGCGACAGCGCCCGCGTCACCTTCTGCGCGAAGGCGCTTTTCGGCGCACCCGTCACTTCCAGTGCGAATCTGACATTCGCTTCGGCAGTGCGGTCTTCGAGCAGCCGGAAATCCTGGAAGATCACGCCGAGCCGGCGGCGGAGGTGCGAGACGTCACGGCGGCGCGCTTTGTTCGCGCTCACACCGCTTACCCACACCTCTCCCTCGGTCGGCTTCTCTTCCATCAGCAGCAGCTTGAGCAGCGTCGTCTTCCCGGAGCCGCTCGGGCCGGTCAAAAACACGAACTCGCCCTTCTTGATCTGAAAGGTGAGATGGCTCAGCGCTACGCCGGTGCGAGGGTATTCCTTCGCGACGTGATGAAGGCGGATCATCGTCAGCGGGGAAGCGCCTGCTCGATGTCGGCGATCAAATCGTCCGCGTTCTCGATGCCGATGCTGAGGCGGAGGAATCCATCCGGAATTCCGATCGCAGCGCGCTCTTCCGCGCTCTGCTTCGCGTGCGACGTATAACGCGGCTGGCTGATGAGCGAGTCCACTCCGCCGAGGCTCGACGCGTGGGTGAAGAGCCGAAGCCGGCGAATGAACCCTTCCGCGGCGTCTCCGCCCCCGGCGAGCTCGATGGACATCATACCGCCGAACCCTTTCAGGAGCTTGGTCGCGATTCCGTGATCGGGATGGCTGGCGAGGCCCGGGTAGTGAACCTTCGAGATTTCCTTTTTACCTTCGCACCAGGTTGCGATCTTCATCGCGTTCTCGTTCTGACGCTGGACGCGGATTTCGATCGTCTTCAGCCCGCGTTCGAGCAGCCAGCAGGCGAACGGGTCGGGCGCCTGGCCGAACACCATCATCTTCTGCTTCACTTCGTCGATGAACGGCTCGCTGCCCATCACCGCGCCGGCGAGAATGTCGTGATGGCCGTTGAGGTATTTCGTCGCCGAGTGGATGACGACGTCAACGCCGTGATCGAGCGGGCGGAAGTTGATCGGGCTCGCGAACGTTGAATCCACAACCAGCGCGATTCCTTCAGACTTCGCGATCATCTGCATCGACGCAAGGTCCAGCACTCGGCAGGTGGGATTCACCGGCGACTCGAAGAAGATCGCACGAGTGTTCTTCTTCAGCGCCTGGCGCCAGCCGCGCGGCTCGAGTGGATCGACAAAGCTCACCTCGATCCCCATCGCCGGCAGCTCGCGCGTGAACAGCGTATGCGTCCCGCCGTAGATCCACGAGCTGGAGATGAGATGGTCGCCGCTCCGCAGCAGAGCGAGCATCGCGCACGTCGTCGCCCCCATTCCGCTCGACAGCACCAGCGCCGCCTCTGCTCCTTCGAGCTGCGCGAGCCGCCGCTGCACGACTGATGCGTTGGGCGTGTTGCCGTAACGCGTGTACATCTGATCGGTGGTGCCGATTTCCTGAACGAAGCTCACCGACTGATCGAGCGTTCCCGAAACCGGGTCGCCGGGCGCGCCGTGAGTGGCGCCGCCGTGAACGGCGATGGTGGAAAGTCCCATCCGATCCGATTTGGATGTCATCGCTAACCCAGGTTGCGGGTGGAACGCGCGGAGTCGAAGTCGTGCTTCACAACGCGCACGATTTCCGAAGGTGCGACTCCCGGAACGTCGCGCGCCACGACTTCGCCGATCGGAACCGAGTCGTCAACGACGAGCAATGCCAGCTCGTGCCGCCGCGGACCGTAAATCCAAACCAGCTCTCCATCTTCTATTAGACGAATCTTCGCCTCGGAAGGATGCAGCCTGACTACCGGGCCGCGATCTGGCTCGTCCTTCATCGTCGCAATGAATGCGGCGACGCGAAGCGGCGGCTGGTACCCCTCGGCGATCACTGTGTCGCGTTGGGGAGAGTGGCGAAGGTGCGCGAGCCAACCGCCGCGTAGCCGCCGTCGTAGCGAATCACGAGCCGCCGGCGCCAGAGCGTGTCGAGCATTCGCTCGGCCGAGTCTTCAGTCAGACCGGATGCGCTCGCGAATTCCGAGGCGGGGGCGGCGCCCAGCTTCGCCATCGTCTCCCACGCTTTCCGCTCGTCATCGCCGATCTCGCCGATCAAGCGCGCCGCGCCGTCGGCGAGCTGCGATACGAGTGCGAGGTCGTGTCTCTTGAGAACGACTTCGATCGCGTCCATATGCGACTCGTTGATTCCACGGAAGACGAAGTAGACTTCGCGGCGTGGAGCGTCAACGCTCACGTACTGGAGCAGCAGCTTGGCGACAATCTCATCGGCGCAGGAGTAGTCGAGCAGCTTCACGTGGGTGAAATCAATTATCGTGAGCGCGCGCTCGCCGATGCGGTCGAGCTCCTGCTCGATCTCGCAGCGAACGGCGGCCCCGGTCGGGCGCGTGACGAGATTGGAATAGAGCTCGCAGACGCTCTTGCGCAGGAGCGAGCTGACGTCGATGTGGTGGCTCACGCGACGCGCTCCGGAATGGTGATCTGCACCTGTGCGCCGGGGAAGGGCGCGAGCCCTTGTTGCATCTGCTGTTCGTCCTCGACGTCCCAATCGCCCTTTGGCGGAATCATTATCCGCGCCGTGCCGCTGCGGATGGAAAGCTTGCCGTCCCAGCTGGCGACG
>JBKJHG010000198.1:0-8173 GCA_046599115.1 Gemmatimonadaceae bacterium | reverse complement strand
TTCGGGTTTGTTTGTCATGTGATTGGCAATTGAAGTATGCGCGCCGCGACAGCCGGGGGGTGGCGTCCGCTCGCGAGCTGCACCGGCTCTCCATACGTGTTCGCTTCGTTGAACGCGCGCATCAGCGCCTGTCTCATATTCGGGTCGACTTTCGGTTTATCGAGCCAAAAGACCTGCATGTAGGACGACTTGATAAGGCCGAGCCGCCATTCGCGTCCGCGGCGATCGCGAAGCACGACAGTGTGCGCCTGGTGAACCGAGTCGGCACGGGTGATGATGTCGTACTCGTCGTTGTTCCAGCGGCGTCCCGTCACCGACGGAAGTCCTGTCGCTTCACGGGCGGCGGGATCCACGCGCATCCGGCGGATGTCGGCGGTCTTCGCCGTTCGGAGGTCTATCACGGACTGCGACGTATCGTCCGACGCGAACGATCCGCGGTCGATCGCGAGCCGGTGCTCGATGGCGACGTACGGGCCCAAAACATTGAGAATGTCCGTCTCGCCCTGGACGCTGTAGCCGACGTCATCTGGAGGATCGCCGCCAGTGTCGAGTGATGGTACATCAGGGTGTTCCCTGTGAAATTCCGCCGAGCGGCGGACGACGGCGGTGTCCTCGAAGATGAGGGATGAATCGCCGGTGGCCAGATCGCGCCGAAAAACTCGCTCGCCGGTGAAAAGCGCGTCGGCATAGGAATGGTCAACTTCTTCCACATATACCTCGTAGAACCTGCCGGCGGTCCGGGCGAGGATGAGCGGGGAGCGGCGGATGTGAAATCCACGCGTGCCGCTCTGCACCCAGTAGGTCGCATCACTCGCCGAAACGAGGAATTCAGCTGGAGGCGGGACCGGTTCGGGCAGCGAGCACCCCAACACGAGCGGGGTGAGCGTGATTAATGTTCTCAGAGCAGCGCGCATTCATCGCAAATATAGCCGAACATAAAATTGATACGACTCATACGTCTTTCGATCCTCTCCCTCAGCACCTCCCTCGCGTGCACCGGCGCCCACGACGCGGCGGCGGCCAAGGTGGGGCCGCTCGGCACTGACTCCTCGCGCGCCGATGCCCCGCGCCCTGCCGCCTCGAGCACCCCGGCGTCAGTGAGCGGAGGTCCGGTCGTCGCCACAGCGGGACCGATTGCCCCGGGTCTCGATTCGGCGATCAAGGGACTCGTGCCGATCCGCGGACTGTATCTGTACAGATTTGCGCCGCAGAACTGGAAGCGGCTCCATCATCTCATCGACATCGCCGATTCCACGGAGATCAACGCCTTCGTCATTGACGTGAAAGATGAATTCGGACTCAACTTCCACTCCAGTGATCCTGTTCTGCAGCGGAACGAAGGCACGCAGGTGAAGGTTGCCAACCTGAAGGCGGTGGTGGACACTATTCGCGCCCACGGAATTCTTCCCATCGCGCGCATCGTCGTCTTCAAGGATTCGGTGACGGCAAGGATGAACCCCGACCACACGATCAGAAAGCTGGATGGATCTCCGTGGCGCGACAAGAAAGGGCTCACCTGGGTGAACCCATACGCGAACACGATTTGGGAGTACAACCTGCGCGTCGCCGAGGAAGCGTCGCGGATGGGGTTCGGCGAAGTGCAGTTCGATTACATCAGGTTCCCCGAGCCGTACCCGAGCCTGCCGCAGCAGGTTTTTCCCGAGCAGAGGGGTCGCACCAAGCCGCAGGTGCTGTCGGAGTTTCTCGACGCCGCCCGCGTGCGGATGCACAAGCTCGGAGTGAGAACGACCGCTGACATCTTCGGATTGGTGACGACTGTCGGTGGCGCGCTCGAAGTTGGGCAGCAGTGGGAGCCGATCGCGAAATCGGTGGACGTGATTCTCCCGATGACCTATCCGTCGCACTATCCGCACGGATCGTTCGGAATCGCGCGCCCCAACGCCGAGCCATATCAGATCGTGCACATCGCCATTTCGAGAGCGCGGGAGAGGAACGAAAAGCTCGGTCTCTCCGGCGAGCGCGTGCGGCCGTGGGTCCAGGCATTCTCACTCGGCGCCCCCAAGTACGGGCCCGATCAGATCAATGAGCAGAAGCGCGCCATCTACGATTCAGGGTTCGACGGATGGGTCCTGTGGGAGCCCGGCTCTAGGTACGACTCCTTCATTCCCGCGTTCGAGAAGAAGCTCGTTTCGAGGAAGAAAAATCCCCCTGTCCCGCGCCCGGCGACGAAGCTGGACTGATCCATTGCGGCGGCATATGTTGCCGCAATGCAGACCACCGTATCGATCAAGGGGATGAGCTCGGCTCACGCGGTGAGGGCGGTGTTCACCGCGCTCTCCGGAGTGAGCGGGATCGATCGCGCCGACGTTACGCTCGGCAAGGTGGTGATTGATCACGACGGAACGGTGACAGTCGAAGCGATTCGCGAGGCGGTGGCGGTCGCCGGATTCGAGATCGGCGAGGCGGCTGAAAACCGCCGTATCCTCCCGCTGGCGCAATGAAGACGCCGGTGAAAGTTCCGAACAACAGTCCTGATTTCGAGGACGAGCAGAAAATGTTCGCCGCCCTTGTAGCGCCCGACATCATCGCCCTCCTCGAGGATGACCCGGCGAGCATTCCGGTCGAGACGGAGGAGATGCACGCCGCCGATCTCGCCGACATCGTCGAGATGCTGCCGACTGAAAAGGTCGCCGCATTCCTCAGCGCGCTGTCGAGAGAGCGCGCCGCCGATGTTCTCGAGTACCTGAACGAAGATCTCCGCGCCGAAGTTCTCGAGGCGATGAGCGCCGGTCAGGCTGCCGCGCTCGTGACGGAGATGACGCCGGACGATCGCGCCGACGTACTCGAGGATCTCGAGGAAGAGAGCGCCGACGAGATTCTCGCCGCAATCCCGGCGGCGGAGCGCGCCGAAACGGAGAAGCTGCTCGCCTACGAGCCGGACACCGCCGGCGGACTGATGACGACGGAGTACGTCTCCGTCCCGGCGGAAATGGGCGTCGAGGAAGCGCTGGCTGCGGTACGGAAGATCGCGCGCTCGGAGCGGCGCGAGGCGATGAATGCGATCTACGTGACAGACTCCGAGGGTCACCTCCAGGGAGTGATGTCGCTGCGCGAGCTGCTCGCCGCACCCGAGGGCGCGCGCGTCGCCGACATCGCCTGGGAGGAAGTCGTCAGCGTTCCGGCGAGCGCGGATAGGGAGCTCGTCGCCAAGCTCACGCGTGAATACGATCTCGTCGCCATCCCGGTCGTTGACGAGCACGACCGCATTCAGGGCGTGGTCACTGTTGATGACGTCATCGATGCGCTCGTCGAGGAGCACAGCGAAGACACGCAGAAGTTCGGCGGAATGGAAGCGATCGATGCGCCGTACGCGCAGACCGGTTTGTTCACGATGATCGGCAAGCGTGCTCCGTGGCTGACAGTGCTTTTCCTTAGCGAGATGCTGACTGCCGGCGCGATGCAACATTTCAACGAAGAGCTCAACCGCGCTGCCGTGCTCGTGCTGTTCATACCGCTCATTATGAGCTCGGGCGGAAACTCCGGCTCGCAGGCTACGTCGCTCATCATTCGGGCGATGGCGCTCGGCGAGATCGGCTTGCGCGACTGGTGGCGCGTCCTCCTCCGCGAGCTGCCGTCCGGGCTGGTGCTCGGCGCGATACTCGGCACGATCGGGTTCTTCAGAATCCTGATCTGGCAGAATCTTCACTTCTGGAATTACGGACAGCACTACCACCTCGTCGCGGTTACCGTCGCGGTGGCGCTGCTCGGAGTAGTTACGTTCGGCTCGCTGGCGGGTTCGATGCTACCCTTTCTGCTCAAGCGATTGGGGTTCGATCCCGCCAGCGCATCCGCTCCCTTTGTCGCGACACTCGTGGACGTGACCGGGCTGTCCATCTACTTCTACGTCGCCCTCGTCATCCTCCGCGGCACTCTGCTCTAACGCTCGGCCGAGCAGCTCCGATACATATGTATTCGTTGTAGCGCATTTGTTTCGCCTTTCCTACCTTAGGATGCGCCCAGAGGGGAATTGCGTTGCGCTCCCCTTTCTGCTCCCCTTCCAATGGAGATGCTGTGACTACAACAGTCCAAAAAATTGCGATGGTATTCGGTGTCGTCTTCCTGCTCGTTGCCATTGTCGGGTTCATCAGCCCGGGCGGAATGGCGATGACCGTAGATCCGCCGGGAATGCTCCTCGGAATGTTCCCCGTCAACATGCTCCACAACGTCGTGCATCTTCTGTTCGGAATCTGGGGTCTGGCAGCGAGCCGCAGCTGGAGCGGAGCCAAGTCCTACTGCCAGATCGGCGGAGTGATCTACCTCGTTCTCGCGGTGTGCGGAGTCTTGATTCCGAATGGTTTCGGACTCGTTCCGCTTGGCGGCAGCGACATCGCGCTACACGTGGTGCTCGGACTTATTCTCGCCGGAGTCGGATTCACAGCGAAGGCTGATACGGTCACGACGACGACGGTCTGAAGATTCGGATCGGTTACGAAGGAAGCGGCGCCCCGATCGGGGCGCCGCTTTTTTTATACCGTGCAGAGGAACTGGACTGCAAAACAACGGAACTGCAAAGGAACTGGACTCCAGACTTTAGTCTGACGGTCAGGAGTCGTTAGTCAATTACTCGGTGACTTCACCGGCGCACCTCGGGCAAAGTGATTCACTCTGGTACAACGTCGGATCGCGGCACGAGAAGTCACCGAGTCGTTTACTACAGTCTGACAGACTAGAAGACTGAAGTCTGGCGTCCAGTTCTTCTGCAGTTCGGTTGTAGTTGGCCGTTACTCGTGCGCCGCCACGATCCCCTTCTCCAACCACGCGTGCTCACCCTTGAGCACCTGCATCGCGACTTTGTAAAGCGGCCCGTCGTTATCGTTCGTCAGTTCGGCGAACAGCTTCTCCACCCGCTGCCGCGCCTCGATGCAGAACGCATCCGCGAGCGTCACCGCTTCTTTCCGTCCTCCCTTCAGCAGCATCGCCGCCCGCGCGCACGTCGCCGACATCGCGAACAGCTCGGCCCCGATGTCCACCGCCCGGAATAGCACCATCTGCTTTCTCTCCAGCTTCGGCCCGAACCTCACCATCGCGTGGAAGAGCGCGCGGCCGAGGTGGTGCGTCTCGCGCTCGATGAACCTGACGTGGGTCGCGAGCCTGCCGAACTCCGAGTGCCGGCGCAGCCTGCTTCCGTTCACCCAAAGCGTCGGGTACCACTTGAGGTAGAACGGCGTCGCTTTCTTCATCGCCGTCAGTTTTTCGCCGAAGGATGTTTTCGGATTGACAATGTCGAACGCGAGACGAAAGTGATGATCCACCGCTTCGCGCGCGATGAACAGCCGCATTATCTCCGACGTTCCCTCGAAGATGAGATTGATTCTGAAATCGCGCATCGCGCGCTCGATCGGGATCGCTTTCTCGCCTCGACGCGCCAGCGACTCCGCCATCTCGTATCCGCGTCCGCCGCGGATCTGGAGCGTGTCGTCAATTATCCGCCAGCCGGTCTCGGTGTTGAACAGCTTTGCGATCGCCGCTTCGAGCCGGATGTCATAATTGCCGCGCTCGTACAGCGCCGCCGACAGCTCGGCGATGGACTCCATCGCAAAGGTGTGCGATGCCATCCGCGCCAGCTTCTGCGCGATTGCCTCGTGCTTCCCGATCGGCTGTCCCCACTGCACCCGCTCGTTGCACCACTTCCGTGCGACGGACAGCATCGCCTTACCAGCGCCGGCGCATCCGGCGGGAATGGTGAGCCGCCCGGTGTTGAGCGTGATCAGCGCGAGCTTGAGTCCCTTGCCCTCGCCCCAGAGAATGTTCTCCTTTGGCACGCGCACGTTCGTGAAGCGGATGACTCCATTCTCGAGCGCCTTGAGTCCCATAAAGCGGAGACGATGCACGACCTCGACACCCGGCGTCTTGGCATCCACAATGAACGCGGTGATCGCTTTCGGTCCAGTCTTCGCCATCACCACGAACAGGTCGGCGCGCGTTCCGTTGGTGCACCACAGCTTCTCGCCGTTGATGACGTACGCGCATCCATCGTCCGTGAGCGTGGCGGTGGTGCGCATCCCCGCCGGATCGGATCCGGCATCGGTCTCCGTCAACGCGAAAGCGGAGATCGCACCCTTCGCGAGGCGGGGGAAAAACTCCCGCTTCTGCTCTTCGGTGCCGAAAAGCGACAGCGGTTGGGGTACGCCGATGGACTGATGCGCGGAAAGCAGCGCGGTGAGCGATCCATCCTGCGACGTGACGAGCTCGATCGCGCGGATATAGCTCATCTGCGATAGTCCCAGCCCGCCGTATTCCTTCGGAATCTTTATTCCGAACGCACCCATCTCGCGAAGCTCCTGCACGATCTCTTCAGGAATCTCGCCGGTGCGATCGATCTCGTCGGAGTCCACACGGGAGAGCAGCTCGCGCAGCTTGTCCATAAACGGCTTGGCGCGCGCTTCCTCCTCCAGGTCGTTGGCCGGATGGGGATGAATCAGGTCCAGCCGGAAGCGGCCCAGGAAAAGCTCGCGAACGAAGCTCGGATGCTGCCACTCGGTCTCTCGAGCGGATTCGGCGACCTCGCGCGCTTCTTCTTCGCTCGCGAGATGCCCGTGACTTTCTGTCATTGCCGCCTGAGAAAAAGGAATAGCCCTAAGATAGAGATTGTCGCGAATGAAAACCATTGGATCGCGTAGCTTTTGTGCGGTCCTTCGTCGAGCCCCCTCGGCTCGACGCGGGGAGGCGTTTCCCTGACGTGAGGGTTACCGGGTCTGTTCGCGTTAGCGGTTGTGCTCGCGTATCCAGTTTCCGAGTCGGGCGCCAACACGACGTAAAATGGCGCCACCGGGCGACCCAGGTCGTGCTCCACCGTTGAGCGCTCGAGCCAGCGATATGCGCGATCCCGCCCGGGACTCTTTGCAGCATACGCCGGTGCGCCAGGAAAAGTCTCCACGAATGCGATCGCGTTGACGCTGTCGCTCTCCGGCCACTTTGAAATGTCGGCCGTCATTCCATCCGGCGCGTAGATCCATCCGCGATTCACCAACACCAGCGTGTCGTTGCCAGCCCGTGAAACGGGAGTGATGATGTCCACGCCCGGCGATCCGTTTCTTGTCCGCAACGTGAGGGCGAATTGATTGGCGTACTCGTATCGCCCGCTCACGCGCACGCGACGGAAGCGCGCAATCGCGGTGTCGTTGGCTATCGAAGCGAGGTCAATGGGCGAAGCGAAGCGCCGCGAAGAGAGAATCGTATTCTGAGCCCGTCGCTCGGAAAGACGGCGGAGCTGCCAAAAACCGAGCGACGTGAAGACGATGGCGAGAGCGATGGCGGTAATCGCGAACACGAGTCGGATCCAGCTTCGCCTATTCATTCTGGGAACATAGTGGAGACGACTAGGGACTAGGGACTAGGGAGTGTGCGAGAGTTTCGGCGCGTCGAAATGCCCCGCCCCATTCGCCAATTACTCGCCATAAGCACCTCCCTCGTCCCTAGTCCCTAGTCGCATTTATCAGAACAACGACATCTGCTCGCCAAGCAGCTGCGGATCAACTGGGGTCTGCCCCACGCGCAGCTGGAGCTCTCGCGCCGTTGCCGGACTGTGCCCCGAAAAAGTGTTCGCTACGTAGCCGTAAATGTGCTCGACCTTAGACGACATCTCGTTGATCGTCTCCGTCCAGAGATCGAGCTCGTACGTGCGGTCGGCCTGGACGCGAGAGTAATCAATGAGATCGCGGTTCGGGCCCATCCACCTGATGTAGGCGAAATTCGAAGTCGGCTGAAGCGCGAGCGCGCGCATCGTTTTCCGCGCCAGCCATCGTCCGTCCACCAGCGCGATGCCGATGTTGCGATCGCGAAGCAGCGCGATCACGCCCTCTGTGATCCACCCGCGGTGGCGGAACTCGATCGTAACCTTGAGATCGGTCGGAACGCGGGCGGTGAAGTCCACCAGCGCCGGCAGCTCGGATGGGTCGAAGTCCGGGCCGAGCTGGACGAGGATCGGGCCTAGCTTGTCACCAAGCTGCCGCGCGCGGGCATAGAACTCCTCCTCCGCTCCCGTGGCGGCTCGGAGCCGGTGCTCGTGCGTGACCTCTTGCGGCATCTTCAGCGCGAACAGGAATCCGGGAGGTGTGCGCTCGGCCCAGCTCTTCACCGTGGACTCGGCCGGCGTCGCATAGAAGGTGGAATCGACCTCGACCGTGTCGAAGGCGCGGGCATACACCGTGAG
>JBKJHG010000165.1:0-2615 GCA_046599115.1 Gemmatimonadaceae bacterium | reverse complement strand
CGACGACACTGCGCGGATGACCTGCTCGACGAGATCGAGATCCTTGAGGCATCCGGAGCCGCCATTCCGGCGCACGACCTTCTTTACGGGGCAGCCGAAGTTGATGTCTATGAACTCGGGGCCGAATACATCAGTCACGAGGCGCGCCGCGTCACCCATCGCCTGCGGGTCGGCGCCGAAAATCTGAACGCCGATCGGACGCTCGTCGGAACCGAAGCGGAGCTTGTCGAGCGTCGCAGCGTTCTCCCGGCGGATTCCCTCGGCGCTAAGAAACTCGGTAACGACCACGTCGGCGCCAAAGCGGCGGCAGAGCCGCCTGAAGGGCGACTCCGACACGCCCGCCATCGGCGCGAGATAGAGCGGTATTTCCGCGTCAACCGCGAAGGGAAATTTTGTCACATTCGCAAGCTAAGTAGCTCTCCAAGTGCTTGCAACAACACCGTTTGACAGTGCGTCAGGACGCGGGTAACTTGCCCGAATGGAGTTACGCGATTTCTTTTCCGAAGACGCCATCAAGCTCGAGCTGGAAGGGACGACGAAGGATGACGTCCTCAAGGAGCTGATCGGCCTCCTCGGCCTCGACGAAAAATCCGAAGGGATGCTGTTCAAGATGCTGAAGCGGCGCGAGAATCTCGGCTCGACGGGGATCGGCCGCGGCATCGCCATCCCCCACTGCCGCTCGCTGGTCGTGTCGAAGCTGCGCGTCGCGTTCGGAAGAAAGCCGAACGGGCTGGACTTCACCGCGATCGACGAGAAGCCGGTGAACTTTTTCTTCCTCATCGTCGCGCCGCCGCTCGAGGTCTCCAATCAGTATCTGCCCGTGCTGGGCAAGATCGCGCAGTTCAGCAAGGAGCCTGACGTTCCGGAGCGGCTGCTCAAGCTGCAGCAGCCGGCGGAGTTTATGGAGCTGCTGAAAGAGAAAGGCGTCTAGGCTTCGTCACGAAGCGCTGCCCTTCTCAGATGCGCTCCACGGATTCATCGAAGGGAGTGCCGGCTTACATCACTCCCACTCGATCGTGGCCGGCGGCTTCGAACTCACGTCATAGACGACCCGGTTGATCCCCGGGATCGTGTTGATGATACGGTTCGAGATCTTGCCGAGTACGTCGTGCGGGAAGGGATACCAGTCAGCGGTCATCCCGTCCACGCTCGTCACGGCGCGGAGGCCGAGCACGTTCTCGTACGTGCGCTCATCCCCCATCACGCCGACGCTGCGCACAGGGAGCAGCACGGCGAACGCCTGCCAGATGTCGTCGTACAGTCCTGCGTCGCGAATCTCCTCGAGATAGATCGCGTCGGCGGCGCGCAGCAGGTCGAGCTTTTCCTTCGTGACATCGGAGAGAATTCTGATCGCGAGCCCCGGGCCCGGAAATGGATGGCGCGCGACCATCTCCTCGGGGAGACCGAGCTCGCGTCCGACGTTACGCACTTCATCCTTGAACAGCTCGCGGAGCGGCTCGATGAGCTTGAACTTCATTCCCGGCTTGAGGCCGCCGACGTTGTGATGCGTCTTTATCGTCACCGACGGGCCGCCGGTGGGCGAGGACGATTCGATCACGTCTGGATAAAGCGTGCCCTGCACGAGGAAGCCGACGTCGTCGCCGACCTTCGCCGCCGCTTCCTCGAAAACGTCGATGAAGGTGTGGCCAATGACCGTCCGCTTCTCTTCCGGCTCGCTCACTCCGGCGAGGCGGGAAAGAAATTGCGCCGACGCGTCCACCGTCACGAGTTTCATTCCGATCTGCGAGCGGAAGGTGCGCTCGACCTGCTCGCGCTCGTGAAGCCTCATCAGGCCCGTGTCCACGAAGATGCAAGTGAGCTGATCGCCGATCGCGCGGTGAACGAGCGCTGCGGCGACGGACGAATCAACTCCGCCGGAGAGCCCGCAGATCACGCGCGACTTCCCCACCATCTCCCGCACTTTTTTTATCTCGTCGTCGACGAAAGCACCCGGTGTCCACGACGCATCCGCCTTGCACACGCCGAAGAGAAAGTTGGCGATGATTTCCGCCCCGCGCGGCGTGTGGGCGACCTCGGGATGGAACTGCACGCCATAGATCGCGCGCGTATCGTGGCGGAATGCACTGATCGGATTCCGCGCACTCTCGGCGACCACCGTGTATTCCTTCGGCGGCTCGTCGATGTGATCGCCGTGACTCATCCACGCCGTGAGTGATTCGCCCTCGTTGAACCCGGCGAAGATGCCGTCAGCCTGAAGCACTTTGGTTTCCGCGCGTCCGTACTCGCGCTTATCGCTTCGAATGACGCGCGCGCCCTCGAGGTGGGCGATCAGCTGCATACCGTAGCAGATGCCTAGCACCGGCGCGACGTCGAAGAGCGCGCGATCGGCGAGCGGGACGTTATCGCCGTAAACCGAGTTCGGGCCACCGCTGAGAATGATACCGGTGGGCTTCCACTCGCGAATCCATTCGATGGACCGCGTCGGAGGATGAATCTCCGAGTACACCCGGGCTTCCCTGACGCGACGCGCAATCAACTGGGTGAATTGAGAGCCGAAATCGATGATGAGGATCCGGCTGCTCATAGCGTGAGGTCTTCTACCTCTCCGGTATCGAGGTCGAGAATCGACACTGTACATTTGCCGTGAATCCAGC
>JBKJHG010000078.1:0-4311 GCA_046599115.1 Gemmatimonadaceae bacterium | reverse complement strand
GTTCGACTGGAGTGGACACGCCGATGACTTCGTCGGCGCCGGCGTCGAATGCCGCTTCCATCGCCACCGCCCCGTCATCCGCGATTACCGCGCACGGCACCACGGCAGTATAGGAATCCGCTTTCAACCGGCGCAGTGCCGAAATACTCGCCGCCGCTTCCTGCCTGGCGTCGAAGATCACCAGCCACGGCCGCGAGCGGAGGGCGAACGACATCAGCTCGTCCTCGTGGCAGATGAGGATCGGCTGGCCCCCAAGCCGCGATAGCCAATCCGCCACTGTATCCGGCAAATGGCATCGGTCCGGCGAGAAGCAGATCAGCGAGGGACTGGAGAAAGTGTCT
This sequence comes from Gemmatimonadaceae bacterium, assembly GCA_046599115.1. GTDB lineage: Bacteria > Gemmatimonadota > Gemmatimonadetes > Gemmatimonadales > Gemmatimonadaceae > UBA4720. Next base: position 3,970 of record JBKJHG010000078.1, on the reverse strand, counting down.
GAACGTTTAGGAAGCGCCAAGTCTTCAAGTTCCTAGAAAAAGAAAAACGCCACGCCGAGCACTGCATACGCCAGCAGCAGGAATATCCCCTCTAGCCAATTCGACTCGGCATCGCGGATCACCGAGTTTGCCACAGTTACCGCCAATCCTATGCTCGCGACTTCCATCGTCGAAAAAGCCAGATCCATCGGCTGCCCCATCACCTTTCCCAGCAGCACCAGAAGAGGGGCGATCAGCAGCGCAACCTGTATACTCGATCCCACCGCGATGTTCAGAGAAAGATCCATCCTGTTCCGCATCGCCATCAAGACCGCGGAGCTATTCTCTGCAGCGTTTCCGATGATTGGTACGAGAATCAAACCGACAAAGAACTCCGTCAGGCCCAGTGTCTTCACCGCTTGCTCCGTGACGGATACCAGAACCTCCGCCATCACTCCCGTGCCCGCGGCCGCAATCAACAATATGATTAGTGCCTTCTTTGACGACCATTTCGGGGTTACAGTCACCTCCGGGCCGGCATCCGCGGGTGCAAACGCCGAGGAATGTGTCCAAAAGGTGTAAAACAGGGAGGCGACGTAGCCCGCGATGAGGAGGACGGCCACGTAAAGCGACATTTCCACCGTCGCCGCCCGCGCCTTGTCCGGATGCAAGCTGTGAAACAGAGTAGGCACTGCAAGCCCGAAAACCGCGATCAGCAGAACAGTCGCGCTGAAGCCCGCCATATGCTTGCTGAAGTGCTGCACTTTGTACTTCAAGCCTCCTGCAAACAGCGCCGCTCCGAGGACCAGCAGGAGATTCCCGAGAATGGACCCGGTGATGGACGCTTTCACCAGCCCGATCATCCCGGCGTGCAGCGCGATGCCGGCTATGATCAGCTCGGCGAGATTTCCCATCGACGCGGTGAGCAGCCCTCCCACTGCGGCGGAGGTGTGCTCTGCCACCGACTCGGTAGCGGCGCCGAGCAGCGCCGAGAACGGTATGATCGCCAGCGCGCTCAACCCGAAGACAACGATAGCCGACGCGCCCATATAGCGCGCGATGATCGCGATCGGCGCCGCGATGAGCAGGACGTACAGAAACTTCAAAAGAGAAAGCGGAGAGAGAGATACGTCGGCGGCTGTCCTGCGTCCGCGGACAGACCGCCGAATGAGCGCGCGATGTCGAACACCAGCCGGCCGCTTTGGACTCCAAATCCCAGCGAAGCGTTGGAGTTGTTTTTGTTCGCGTCGCCGACGTAGCCGGCACGGAAGTGAACTTCGTTCTGATAAACGACTTCCGCGCCGAGGCGAAACCCGGCCCCCGATTCGCCGCGAGTGGTCACGACGCTGGCCGCGCCGTTTACCTGCGTGTCCTTGAGATATTTGTCGAGCGCGACGATGTGATAGAGAAAGCCCGCGTCTACACGGGTTGGGAGCGCGTCGCCGGACCCGGTCGAGCCCCCCTTCACCTTGCCGCCGAAATTTCTGACTGCGACTCCGAGCGTGAGCGGAGAGGCTGCGGCAAGGTGATATTGGATCCCCGCATCCGCAGCGTGCGAAGTGTTGACGAAAGTGCCGACGGTAGCGCACTGGCCGGAACAGTCCACCCGGAACTGGATCACCTTGTACGTGAGACCGGCATTGACGTGCTCTCCGAGACTCTTCGCGTACGTGGCGGCGAACACGAGATCGCGCGGAAGAATAACGCCGACCGGCTGGTTCTGCTCGTCGGTTACCTGCTGCTCACCGGGATTCAGAATGTTGACCGAGAGTGCGGCAGTGCCGCGGAACTTGGACGGAATCACGAACGCGAGTACGTCGCCCGTCGCTGCGATCGTCTGCGAGTGGTGGATAGAGAGCTCGCGTTTCTTTTGCGACGCGAGCCCTGCCGGATTCCACCACACGCTCTCGCTCCCCGCCTCGGCGGCGACGAACGCCTGCCCCATTCCGACCGCCTGCGCGCCGGTGGGAAGCAGGAGAAAAACTCCCGCGTCGGTGCCGCTCGTGCTCTGAGCTCGCGACGCTTGCGCCGCGGCGGCTAGAAATGCCGCCGTCAGCGCGAGGCTAGAAAGGCGTTGCCTCATCGATGAGCATTATTGGAATGTCTTCCCGGATGGGATAGCGGAGCCGGCACTTGCTGCAGACGAGGATCTGCTCGGACTCCTTATACTCCAGGTCCCCTTTGCATTTCGGGCAGACGAGAATTTCCAGCAGGCGCGGACTCAGGCTCATTGCGATTTTCCCTTCTGCAGTTGGTATCCGAAGCGAGAGAGCGCCGCTGAATCCCGGCGCCAATTGGGAAGCACTTTTACGTGAAGCTCGAGATACACGCGCTCGCCGATGAAGGATTCAATCTTACGCCGGGACTGCTCGCCGATTTTCTTGATCGCGGCGCCCTTCGCTCCGACGACGATTCCCTTCTGACTCTCGCGCTCCACATAAATTACCGCGCGTATGAACTTCGGGGAGCCGCCCTCGCGGTATTCCTCCACCTCGCAGGCGATGGAATACGGCACCTCGTCCCGCAGCTGCTCGAGCACCGTCTCGCGCACGAGCTCGGCGGCAAAAAAGCGAACGGGAAGCGTGCTGATGTCGTCAGCGGGATAGTAGAAGGGACTCTCCGGAAGGAGCGATTCTATCTTCGCGATCAGCTCCGGAACACCGTCGCCGCTGAGCGCGGATACGAGCATTCTGTTCGCGCGCTCTGCTTCCGGAACAGGAGTCGAGGAACCTTCCCCTCCGACTTCGATTCCTTCGGCGGTGCGCTGCGCTCCAGACATTTTCTTCCCGCTTCTCACCCGCTCGCGATCGCGCTTGCCGAGCTGGTCGCTCTTGTTGAGCGCGAGAATGATCGGGGCGTGCGGTTCCGCATCGAGGCCGGCCGCGTCCTTGAGCGACGGCGCATCTCCCTCAGTCACGTCGTGGACGTGGACGATCACGTCCGCTTCCGTCAGCGCACGCAGAGCCGTCTGCTTCATCGCCTCCTGAAGCGCGTAGCCGGGCTCGAGCAGCCCTGGGGTGTCGAGGATGATCATTTGGGACTCAGCGGTGCTGCGAATACCCACGACGCGGTCGCGCGTCGTCTGCGGTTTCGGGCTGACGATGCTCAGCTTTTCACCGACGATGCGGTTCATTAGCGTGGACTTGCCGGCGTTGGGCTTGCCGACGAAAGTCACCATTCCTGCTCTTGTCATTAGGGAAAGTTAATGGCGTTACCTCTCGCACTCCGGAAACCGAAGCAGGGAGCTTTAAGCTGGGGAGCAGCTTGGCCAGGAGCCATTCTGTTGCACCGAAAGTCTGCTACTGCGTGCAATGGAAGATCAGTATTAAAGCTCCCAGCGATGCGGCTCCCGCTGCTCCACGCTCCCTGCTTCAGTGTTCGAGAATGCGGGAGCTGCCAGCCCGACTTAAGACAAAAAGAAACAAAAAAGCTCCGCTTCTTTCGAAGCGGAGCTTTAAAGGTGCCGGCGACGGCCTACTCTCCCGCATCCTCTCGGACGGAGTACCATCGGCGCTGCAGGTCTTAACGGCCGTGTTCGGAATGGGAACGGGTGTGGCCCCTGCGCTCTAGTCGCCAGCGATATCCAGAACGCGCTTTGACACGCGGACTGAATGGAAAACCGAAGTCTGACTTCGGATTGATAGAAGTATGATCGTGAGAGCGAATCAACTCGTTAGATCGCTCTGCTTCTGCTAGTCGGTTGGAGAAAAAGAGAACTCCAACCATATAAAAAAGATCAAGCCTCACGGGCGATGAGGATCACTCAGCTTGGAATAGTTTGCACTACGTCCACTTGTGACCTCTTGACGGGATGGTCTCTCCCGGCCCTTTAGGGAGCTCGAAGCTCCAGGGAAGATTCATCTTGGGGGCAGCTTCCCACTTAGATGCATTCAGCGGTTATCTGCGCTTGCCCTCGCTACCCGGCGCTGCAGTTGGCACCACAGCCGGTACACGAGAGGGCAATTCGACCCGGTCCTCTCGTACTAGGGTC
>JBKJHG010000073.1:0-3460 GCA_046599115.1 Gemmatimonadaceae bacterium | reverse complement strand
GAGCGCGGCGATGGGCGCGATCGGCGGGATCAAGGAGCTGCTCAACATTCCGGGAGCGGGCGGGACGAGCGCGAAGTAGGGGTATTTGAGAACTCGGCTCCCCCTGCGGCGGGCATCGCCCTCTAGCCCCGGTTCTTGCATTAGAGTCGGGTCTACACAACCGCGGAGATTCAATGTTTCTAGGAATTGCGATCGTATCCTGATTCTGTGGGCGCTCGGCTTTTTCATTTTCCCGATTGCCGGCGGTTTGATTCACATTCTGCTGATCGTTGCGATCATCGCGATCATCTGGCACTTCCTCAAGGGAAGAAATACGACGCGGGTCTAAACGCGTCCGGCTGTTCTGACCGCGGTTCTCCGCATCCGGCTATCTGTCAGGGTGTGGAGTGCCCGGTGGACTCAACCCATAGGAATGGTTTGCAGCGATGAATGTCCAGGGCGCTGACGCAAGACTCTTCGAGACGATCAACGGACTCGCCGGAAAGGTCGGGGCGGCCGATTGGGCGATGATCGTCGTCGCGAAGTACTCACCGATCGTCATCGCAATCGTCCTCGTGCTGTTGTGGATTCGTTGGCGCCGCGATGCGCAGCGTACGAGCGGGCTTGCCGCGACCGCGGCGCTCATTGCGCTTGGGTTGGGGCAATTGATCGGCAAGACATTTCCCCGGCTGCGCCCCTCCGAAGTTGTGCCTGCGCATTTGCTACTGCCGAAGTCACTCGACACGTCGTTACCGAGCGACCACGCGACGTTGGTCTTCGCCGTCGCCGCAGTCGTGTTCGCCTGGAACCGCCGATTGGGAAGTGCGATGATCGCGTTTGCGGTGCTGACGGCTTTTGCGCGAGTGTGGGTGGGTGCGCACTACCCTGGCGACGTAATCGGCGGGGCTGTGCTGGGATCGGTGGTGGGAGTTTCGATCGTTGCTTTCGCGCATACTGTGACTGGCGAGCGAGCGGTAAACGCCATTCTCGATACGCTACACCGCGTCAAGCTCGCGGCGAGTGCGCGCTGAAGGTGATCGGTTAGGCGGCCAAGCCGACGCGCCTACTTCCTGAACAAGGCGATCATTAAACCGCCGAGTGAGAGAACCGTACCCGACCAGTAGATGAACATCCACTTCGTCAATCGCGCTTCGGATTGTGCGATGGCCGAGTGCAGCTCGGCCTTGAACCGTTCCCAGTTCAAGTCGTTAAGATCGCGGAGCTGCTGTTGATACGTTGAGTCCACGGCGTTGAACCAGTCCACGAACTCGCCGGCGATCTCATCGCCGAAGCGCTCGTAGAATTCTTTTGAAAGTCGTGCGGTGACCGGCAAGAGCGCTCCCGAATGCGAATGCGCTCAGTCTCTCTATTAGTACGCTCGGCGGCGACATCCGCGCAATACCGCAGTGGGCAAATCAATGCATCAGTGCAGACGAATCACCGCTGCAGATGAACTTTCTGTCCGACGGCAATTCTACCTGTGCGGACAACGGTTCCGTAGATGCCAGCGATATTCGCGTTCGTTTGCACGATCGTCTTCAAGACTTCCGAACTGGAAGATCCGGAATCCGGGTCGTAATTGACCATCGCGCACCGTTCATCTCCCAGAGCCACGTTCACGCGCGGGCCGGCTTCAGGATCGCCGAACAGCAGAATGCCGCCGATCCAGCTTTCTTCCTGAAACGCTCCTGGTCGCGTCAGGCTGACGAGTATGTTCGGACGAAATCGACGCACGTCGAGCTCTTTCCCAGCCTTTGCTCCGATCTCGGCGATCGTGTCCACGGAAATCACCGATACGCTCGCTTGGTCGAAGATGCCTTCGCGGAGGTGCATCATCTCGACAGGAGAATTGTGCAGGCTCTCGATTTCCGCGGCGAGCTCTTCACCGAACACAGCCATCTCTCTTCCGTCCGGCGCGCAGACGTGGGTAGGGAGATCCCCGTCCGTCGTTTCTCCCCGGCGGACAGGTGTGAACTGCAGCAGGTCGGGTAGCTTGGTTCCCGTGAGCCAGGGGAAGCCGTTTTGCACCTGCATTCGCCGGAGCGCGAGGCGCCGGTCGCCCTCGATGCCGTGCCAACCGAGCCTGGCGGACTCGAGTCGCTCACCTGCCATCGATTTTATCGGATATCGAAAGAGGGCTTCGACGCGGCCAATCTCCAGGCTCACGATTGCCGTGCGAGTGCCATCGCTACGCCTTGGCTCGCCATCGGATAAGGATGCGAGTCCGGGGCTCAAGTTGGGAAGAGGCTTGGTCGTCAAACTCGCGGCAGGGCCGACGCGTTTACTTTCCGAGCAACGCGATCATTAAACCGCCAAGTGAGAGAACCGTTCCCGACCAGTAGATGAACATCCACTTCGTCAATCGAGCTTCGGATTGAGCGATGGCCGAGTGCAGCTCGACCTTGAACCGTTCCCAGTTCAAGTCGTTGAGATCGCGGAGCTGCTGTTGATACGTTGAGTCCACGGCGTTGAACCAGTCCACGAACTCGCCGGCGATGTCATCGCTGAACCGCTCGTAGAACTTTTTTGATAGTCGTGCGGTGACTGGCAAGAGCGCTCCCGAATGTGAATGCGCTCAGTCCCCCAATTATTACGCTCGGCGGCGACATCCGTCCACGCCATACTCAATACGATTTACCGCGCCGACGGTAGAGGCGACGTGAGGTGTTCCGAACCTTCGAAGTCCCAAGCCGCGGCAAGCGAAATCAATGACCGGATGCGGTAGGCGGCCCCATCGGAAACGGCGTCTCCGGCACGCTGTTCGTGTTCTGGAAACTCGCGATCAACCAGTGTCCACGGATCTTTCGCAGCACCTGGAGCTGAATGCCTTGGCGCGGCTCAGGTATGTTCGGCGGGGTCTTGGCTCCAGTCATCGTCCAATGTACGTGAACTATCGCAGTTCGAGGATCCAGGAATCGCGTCTGAACGTCCACGATGGTCATCTGGCTTTGTTTGAACACGAAAGCGAACCCGGCTGAAAGCTTCGACTGTATCTCCGCTTGGCCCTTCCACCACCATCCGACCACGTTCACCACATCTCCGTCGTTTGTGAAGAGCGCGGCATAGCCGGCGGCATCGTGCCGGTTCCAGGTGGCCGCCTGCTCTGCTTCGACCTCTCGGATCGCAGCGCGATCGCGCGACGATTGCGCGCCCAACACGGCGGGGATCGCGGCTATGACGGACGCTACGACCAATGAGCGGAAAAGTTTTTTCATCGGCAAAGCTCCTTGATGCTTAGTGAGATTTAAAAAAATGTCTCGCCCGCGGGAATTACGCCGCGAGAGTCAAGCCTTGTTCGCGAGCGTGTTCAACCTCTCCGCCGCCTTCTCCAGCGTCTCCTTCTTCTTACAAAACGCAAACCTCGTGAGTGTCTTCCCCAGAGTCGGCGGCTGGTAAAAGCTCATCCCCGGCACCGTCGCCACGCCGACTTCCTCCGCCAGCCACACCGCGAACTCCTTGCTCCCCTTCTTCGAGATCGCCG
>JBKJHG010000213.1:0-21158 GCA_046599115.1 Gemmatimonadaceae bacterium | reverse complement strand
TCGATGATGCCGAGCACGGGCACGTTGACGCGCTCGAACATCTTCGCCCCGCGAAGCGCGTCGCCTTGATCGTCACGACGCCGCAGGATGTCTCAACAGGCGACGCGCTTCGCGGGGCGAAGATGTTCGAGCGCGTCAACGTGCCCGTGCTCGGCATCATCGAGAACATGAGCTACTTCATCTGCCCGCACTGCGATGAGAGAACGGCGCTGTTCGGAGAGGGCGGGGGAAAGCGGCTGGCCGACGAGCTCGGAGTGCCGCTGCTCGGCGAGATTCCGCTCTATCAGCCGGTGATGTCCGGTGGGGACACCGGTGCGCCTATCGTCGTCGCCGAGCCGGATTCGGCGGCGGGAAAAGCACTCGTTTCGTTGGCAGAGAAGATAGCCGGAATTTTTTCCGGCAAACCGGAAGCTTAGGCCGCGACCGCTTCCTTTTTCTCCTGGCGCTGGCGCCAGAGAGAGATGATCACCGCGCCGAAGCCCGTCATCACGGCGACGAAAGTCACCGACGCGGCGAGTACGCGGAGCAGAGTGCCGACGACGGGGAGCCACGTGAATGCGGCGGCAATGATCCAGAGAGCGCTGAAGGCGAGAATTCCACTCACGAGATAGCGGAGCTCGTTGCCGGCCTGCGTTTCGGTTGCCTTCGATTCGCCTGAGATCGCGATCCCCGTGACCTGCGCCACGGCGAGGAATCCGAGAATACCGATTCCACCGACGACCACGAAGAACCCTGCGACTCCGACCGGGATGAACACTATCCCGATGATCGTGATCGCCATCACGATGACCAGCGCGACGAGAGCGGGAATGGTCGAGAGCCCGCCAAGAATACCGGTGAGGAGCGATTTGCCGGCGTCGTTGGAAATCGTTCCGACGACGCGCTTGAGCTGGTCTCCGGCGTAGAAGAGAGCCCAAACGCCGAGGAGGAGGAGCGCGATGAGCCACCCGATCGCGCTCTTGAGCGAGCCGATCGTAGTGCGGGGGCGCATACCATAACCTATGCGCACTCCAGTGCCGCGCGGCCCAGCCTCTTTTATCACTCCGAGGATTGTCCCCCCGTCGTTGCGAACTTTTCCGAGCAGCGCGACAGCGGCGCCCCTGATGCGGCCGCCCTGATGGACGATGATGTCGCCGCCGACGACCGTGGCCGCTCCGGCGACATCACCATAGACGTCGAGGTCGCCGCGGAGAACGAGAACCGATCCGCGGGAAACGGTGCCGGCGGGAATCGTCCTGCTTCCACGGGCGACCATTGAATACCGGGTGAGGACGCTGCGCGATTCGCGCGTGGCTGTCGTGACTTGCTGCGCCGCCGCCGTCGAAGCGGCGACGACGGTAGCGCCAACGAACAAGCCAAGCACGAATCGATTCATTTAAGCCGCCTTCCTCTTCGCGATCTCAGCCGCGACCTTGATTCCCGTATATCCGGCGACGAGCCCGAGGACCATCACCAAATAGACAAGCGCACTCTGCGCCGATCCGGCCTGCAGCGCCGTCATCACGTCGCTGCCGAGGAAGTAGTTGCCCGTAGTCGCGCCGGCGATGCCGATGATGGTTCCGAGCTCGGCGCCGCCGGCGCCAAGCAGAACCGAGAGAACATCGAGCTGGGCGAAGAGCACAGACACCGCGAGGAGAACACCGACAGTCGCCGGCACACCAATCGCAACTTTCATAAGCTGGCGGCGGCGCGATTTCACGAGAGCGGAGTCGGGCACGTGTTGGCGCGACCCGCCCTGGATTACGGAAAGGCGCGGCGGAGTCACGACTGCCAAAGGTGCCTCGGCGCCCTGGATCCGGACGCGCGACATCACCCGATCGGCGAACTTCGCTGAAGGGGAGAGGTAGGGCAGCCGCTGGAGGCCGGCGGCAATCGGGGTGAATTCTTCCGGGTAGTCTATATCGGACACGTTTTCCTCACGATTGCCATACGGCGGGTTTCGCGGTGGGTTTCAGCGAATTTTCGATGAGTTTTCTTGTTTCATCGGGACACGGAATCCGTGCGGATTTCGAAGCTTTCACCAGGCTTACGTTTCTCATTTAACCCCCGCGAGAGCATCTCGAAGCTCGGCCCGGGCGCGATGGATGTAGGTCTTAACCGTGCCGAGGGGAAGCTTCACGATTTCGGCAATCTCGTCGTAGCAATAATCCTCCACGTGACGTAGCAGGATGCAGGCTCTGTACTCGGGGCGGAGCTTGCCGATCGCCTTCTCGATTTGTTCGCCGAGCTCCTTCGACTCGAGCTCCTGAAGGGGAGATTCTCCGGCGCTGGCGAGGGCGATTGCGGTGGCGCGCTTGCTCTCGGCGGTAACGGCGTCTGGTGCGCCCTCGATGCTGATCGTGTCGATCTGGCGGCGGCGGAGAAAATCGATCGTGATGTTGTTGGCAATTTTGAACAGCCAACTCGAGAATTTGAACTCGGGCAGGTAACGGTCGATGTTGTTGAGGACCTTGATGAAGGTCTCCTGCGCGAGATCCTCGGCGGTCTCCTTGTCGCGGACCATCCGGAAGATGAGGGAGAAGACGGGCCGCTCGTATCGGGAGATCAGCTCGCGGTATGCGTCTTCGCGCCCTTGCTGGGCGTAGACGACGACCTTCTGGTCGGAGGCCTCGGTGTAGTCGATTCGAGTCGGCATCGCGGTATCAAAATAGCGCGGACCCCAGCCGTTGCGCGCGTTCTTTGTGCGGTCTACCGATACGGTGAAGTACCAATTGCAGCCGCTGAGCGATTTCGCTCAGCGGCCCACGATTGATTTGCGCTACTTCTGCTTGGTGCCGGTCGTATTGAGCGTCAATACAGAATCGGCCGTCTTCACCGTGTAGTGAGCGACGGTGGTGCCGACCATATTGCCGCCGGCCATCCGGTCGACGCTGTGCGTCGTGACCTGCACGCCCTTTCGGCGAACGCTCGAGTATGGGCCGGCGTCGATCGTGATGCTGTCGGCATCGGTGGTCACCTTGGCGGGCATCGGCTTTCTTCCGGGGAACGTCAACGTCCAGCCGTCGGTGGTACCAGTGGCAGTGAGCAGGTAGGTCGTGGCGGTGGTATCGCCGGTCGTGGGGACCGAACGCATGTCCCACTTGCCGGCAACGTCGGCGAGATTCACCGGTGCGGGGGCGGCGGGTGTCATTGTCGCGGCGGGGGGCGGAGTCATCGCCGCGCTGGTATCGACCGGAGCCTCATCCTTCTTTGCGCACGCGACGAGTGCGGCTGCGCAGCCGCAGAGGATCGCGAGGCGGGTGGTGCTTTGCATCGTCAACATTGTACCTCCGTGACAGGTGAGAAGCGGCTCTTGTGCGGAGCAAGGCGAACGTACCGCGGGCGGGCAATCGCGGCAAGTGAGGCGATAGTGGCGGCTGCCAGAGAGAGTATTAGCCCTCCCAAAAGCTTGCCCCAATACCTCGCGCCGGGCAACTTTCACTCGATGCCGGCCACCGAAATGGACAGCGCGACCGCCACCGCCGCAGCTGCCGCGGCGGCAGGAGGCGCGGGGAAGCGCGAATACGTGCAGCAGATCTTCTCCGAGATCGCTCCGCGCTACGATTTGCTCAATCACGTCCTCAGTCTGAACATTGACAAGGGGTGGCGGAGGCGGGCGATCGCCGAGCTCGGCGTCTCTCGCAATCCGCGTGGCGCATACCTCGATCTTTGCGCGGGAACGCTCGACGTGGCCGCGCAACTCTCGAAGACGGATGAGTTCAGCGGATTCGTCGTCGGCGCTGATTTCGCCGAGCCGATGCTGAAGGCGGGAAGCGGGAAGCTCAGTGAAGTGAAGGGAAGCGCGGTCGCCGCCGACGCGCTCCATCTTCCGGCGCGCGACGGCGGATTCGCGGGCGCCATCGTCGCGTTCGGCATTCGCAACGTCGCCAACCTCGACGCCGCCCTTCGTGAGACTTTTAGAGTGCTTGCACCGAAGGGGCGATTCGTCATTCTCGAATTTTCTCTCCCGAAAATGCCGGTGCTGCGCTCGCTCTATCAGGGATACTTCAATTACGTACTGCCGGTTTTTGGAAGAATGATCAGCGGACACCGCACTGCCTACACTTATCTGCCGAAATCGGTGGCGAACTTTCCCGTCGAGGAGGAGCTCGCCGCGAGAATGCGGTCGGCCGGGTTCAGCAGCGTGAAGTGGACGAGCCTCACCTTCGGCGTCGCGGCGATTCACGTCGGAGAGAGGGCGGCGTGAGCCTCGATACGATTGGGGATTTCGTGGCTGCGATCGAAAAGATCGGAGAGCTGAAACGGATCAAGCAGCCTGTTAAGGCGAAGCTCGAGCTCTCCGAGATCTCCGACAGAGTGATGAAGCAGCCCGGCGGCGGTGACGCGCTCCTGTTCGAGAATGTGATTCTCGACGACGGCACGCGGTCGGAGTTCCCGGTCGCGATCAATCTCTACGGATCGATGCGCCGCATCGCGCTGGCGTTCGGCGTTGATCGCCTTGACGAGATCGCCGACCGCATCACCGCAATGCTCGACCTCAAGGTACCCGAGGGTCTGCTTGGCAAGCTTTCGATGATCCCGCGGCTGCTCGAGATCGGGAAGTTTCCGCCGCGGGTGAAGTCGGGGAAGCCGGCGTGCCAGGAAGTGGTGTGGAAAGGCGACGAGATCGATCTCGCGAAGATCCCTATCATCACCTGCTGGCCGGAGGACGGCGGACCGTACATCACGCTGCCGATGGTGATCTCCAAGGATCCGAAGCGCGGGATACGGAACGTCGGGATGTACCGCATTCAAGTGCTCGGTCCGCGATCGCTGGCGATGCATTGGCAGCGGCACAAGGTCGGCGCGGCGCACTGGCGGGAGATGGCGGCCCGGGGCGAGAAGATGGAAGTGTGCATCGCCGTCGGCGCCGATCCGGCGTCGCTTTACTCGGCGTCGGCTCCGCTTCCGCCGACGATAGATGAGTTCATCTTCGCCGGATTCCTGAGGCAGTCGCCGGTTCATCTCGCCAAAGCGGTGACGTGCGATCTCGAGGTTCCGGCGGACGCCGAGTTCGTGATCGAGGGATATATCGATCCGGCGGAGCCGCTGGTGACCGAGGGTCCGTTCGGCGATCACACCGGATTCTACTCCGAGGCGGATTTATATCCGCTGGTTCACGTCACCGCGGTGACGATGCGGAAGAACCCCGTCTATGCGACGACGATCGTCGGGCGCCCACCGATGGAGGATTACTACCTCGGCCACGCCACGGAGCGGATCTTTCTTCCGCTGCTCAAGCTCACGATCCCGGAGATCGTTGACTACCACATGCCGGCGGAGGGAATCTTTCACAACCTCGTCTTCGTCTCGATTGACAAGCAGTATCCGGGACAGGCGTACAAGGTGATGAGCGCGATGTGGGGTCAGGGGCTGATGTCGCTGGCAAAGGTTCTCGTGATCGTGGACAAGGAAGTAAACGTCCAGGACGAGAAGGAGGCCTGGTGGATAGCGCTGAACAACATCGATCCCGAGCGGGACGTGCGATTCTCGATGGGGCCGATGGATGTGCTCGACCACTCGAGCCGCGCATTTACCTACGGATCAAAAATGGGAATCGACGCGACGCGCAAATGGCCTGAGGAAGGTTTTACGAGAAATTGGCCGAAGGTGATGGAGATGGACGCGGCGACAAGAATGCGGGTGGATGAAATGTGGTCGCAGCTCGGACTCGGCACCTCGGGGAAGCCGTAAGGTGACCAGCGCTGTATTCGCGGAGGTCGGCGCGGGAATGTGGGCGGATGTTCCGTATCCGGTAATGCGGCTAGCGTTTACGCTGCTGTTCATGTTTGCGCTAGTAGGTGCGGCGCTCGGTTTCGTCCGGTGGCGCTTCTCCAATCAGCTGCTTGCCAGCATTGCGACGACGATCGGTCTCTTCCTGCTCGTCATCGGCACCATCGTCTACACCGTAGCGTTCCGCGGACTCCGCCCTTGGGAGATGGTGTTCGCTTGGCTGTTCTCCGGCATCGCGATCTACTGGTTCGTCGCCAAGCTGAACGCGATAATGACGCAACCGCTGGCGCACCTGGAGCGCCTCAGCAAATCCATCCACGTCGGAGACTGGGGATCGCTGCTCGCTTCGGGGTCGGCGCCGGACGCACCGCACGAACAGCAGGAGTTCGGGTCGGCGCTGCGGGACGTCGCCGAGCTGATCGCGCAGACGCAGCAAACGGCGGAATACGTGCTGGCGGCTTCGGCGCAGGTGAGCACGATCGGCGCCGCGGCGGCGGACGGCAGTGAGCGGAACTTGCAGTCGCTCGAGCGGTTCAGCGCCGCGACGCAAAGCAGTGTTCAGGTGGCGGGGCGGATTCGCGACACCGCGCGATCGCTTACAACGGCCGCCGGCGCGGTCAGCGGATCGGCCAACGAGGCGCTGCAGATCTCCCGGACGGTGCAGAGCCGGGCGAAGTCCGGAGTCGCCCAAGCGGAGCAGGCGACGAATGCGGTGACGGAGATCGCGGCTATCTCGCACGAGACGGCGGCGCGCATCACGGCGGTGCGCGAGGCGACGGGAACGATCAGCGAGATTACGCACGTGGTGCGCGACATCGTGACGCAGACGAATCTTCTCGCGCTTAACGCTGCGATCGAGGCGGCGCGCGCCGGCGAGCACGGAAAGGGCTTTGCCGTCGTCGCCGACGAAGTGCGCAAGCTGGCGGTGCAGAGCGCGGCGTCGCTGGAGCGCATCGAGCAGCTCATCTCGCACGTGACGGCGAGGATGACGGAGGCGACGAGGCAGATAGAGCATATGGACAGGTCTGTCGGAGACGCCGAGAACGTGGCGCACACGGCGATGGTGGTGTTCCGCACGATTGAAGGCGACGCGCAGCGGACGCTCGAGCTGGCGTCGTCGGTAGTGAGCGCGTCGCAGCAGCAGCAGCTTCTGGTCGCGCATTTGACGGCGGCGTCCGAAGAAGTGATGGCGGTTGCCGATAACACGGCCAGTGCGACGCACGAGGTGTCCGAGGCGACTGAGAAGCAGCGCGTGGTGAACTCGCAGCTGAAGCGGATGTCGGCGGAGCTGGAGTCGGCGGCGTCATCGCTGGCAGGAGTGGTGCGGAAATTCGGAAAGGTTTGATGGAATCGCAGACGGAGGAGCGCTCTTTCGAAGGGCAGACGTTTCGCGGCCGGAGTCCTTTTATACGGCACGCGAACTTCGTGAAGCTCCCGCACACGGTGTTCGCGCTGCCATTCGCTCTCGTCGGCGCGACTCTGGCCAGCTACACGTCACCCGTATCGGTTGAGCAAATCATATGGGTGATACTCGCTTTCACGAGCGCGCGCTTCGCGGCGATGGGATTCAACCGCATCGTCGACCGGGATATCGACGCCAGAAACCCGCGCACGCAGACGCGCGAGCTGCCTTCGGGATCGATGACGCTGCGCGAAGCCTCGGTGGCTGTCTTTCTCGCTTGCGCAGTCTTCTTTCTGTCCGCGGCGATGCTCAACCGTCTCTGCCTCGATCTCGCGCCCCTCGCGCTCGGATGGGTCCTTTTCTACAGCTATACGAAACGGTTCACGCGCTGGTCGCATCTCGTGTTGGGGATCGGTCTCTCGATCGCGCCGGTGGGAGGCTTTCTCGCCATCACGGGACGTTGGGGCGAGCCGTGGTGGATGCTCATCGCGCTCGCGGTGGCAGTCGCCACCTGGGTCGGCGGTTTCGACATTCTCTACGCGCTGCAGGACGTCTCGTTCGACCGGAGCGAAGGGCTGCACTCGATTCCCTCCGCTTGGGGTGAGAGGCGCGCGCTGTTATTCGCCCGCGTGCTGCACATCCTCACGATCGCATCGCTGGCCACGGTGGGATTCGCGGCGCGGGCAGGAGTTCTATACTTCATCGGAATTGGAGTCGCGGCGACACTCCTCGTGTACGAGCACTCGCTCGTAAAGGAAGACGACTTCAGCCGTCTCGACGCGGCGTTCTTCACGATGAACGGAGTCATCAGCATCGTGTTCTTCGGTTTCGTGCTAACGGAGCGTCTTCTCAAGTGAGCAAGTCTCCTCCGATCGTCTTCGGAATCACGGGCGCGTCCGGTGCGCCGTACGCTGTGCGCCTGCTCGAGCAGCTCATCAGCGCCGAGCGCAAGGTGTCGCTGATCGTATCGAGCTACGGGATGAGACTGCTGGCTACGGAGACGGACATCGATTCGATGGATGCGCTCAGGAACGCCGTCGGCGCGAAGGGATGGGACAAGTACGTAACGGCGTTCAAGAACGACGACCGCGGGGCGGCGCCGGCATCGGGCTCCGCGGTGACGGCGGGAATGGTCGTGTGTCCGTGCTCGATGGGAACGCTGAGCGCGATCAGCGTCGGCGCGTCGCGCTCCCTCATCGAGCGCGCGGCGGATGTGACGCTGAAAGAACGGCGGAAATTAGTGCTGATGCCGAGGGAGACGCCGCTGAGCGCGATTCACCTGGGCAACATGCTGCGACTGGCGCGGGCGGGGGCGGTGATTCTTCCCGCGTCGCCGGGGTTCTACAACCGCCCGAAGAAGATCGAGGACGCAGTGGACTTCGTCGTCGCGAGGATACTGGACCAGCTTGAAGTGGAGCACTCGCTCGGGAAGCGCTGGACGGGCAACTAAGAAACCGGGCGCGTCCTCTTCATTTCCTTCGGGAACCGCCGGAACCAGGAAGACAAAAGCAGAAGCTCATCAATCTCGTGCGTCGGCACCGATGCCGCGGGCTTGTCTTCGCTCGAGAAAATGTTCTCCGCCAGCTTTTGCATCTCCGTCTTCTGCTTCTTTGATTTCGGCTTGGTGACTTCGGCGCGCACTATCCCGCGCCGAATGAGATAGACCCGGTCGTCGCCCTCGTGGCCCGGCACGGTGTAGGCGAACGACAGGGTCTCCACGGCGAATCTCAATCGGTCGAACTGCCCTCGCAGCTGCTCGAGACGTTCGAGCTTGTCGCGGTACACTGCCGCGCGCTCGAACTCCATCTCCGCGCTCAGTTTCTCCATCTGCTCCCGCAGGATGACCATCGGCCGATCGTCGGTGCCCTCGAGAAACGCGCGCGCAAGCGACACCTGCCCGTCGTACTCGTCCGAAGAGCATCCGCCGACGCAGGGGCCGAGACACTTCGATATCTCGTGCCTGATGCATCCGGGCGTCCTCGGCTTCAGCTGGAAGAGCTCGTGCTGGTCGCTGAAGAACATCTTGACATCGCTCTTGCAGTCGCGCAGCATCAGCGCGTCATTCAGTTCGCGCAGCGCTTCGCCGACGCGCTGCGCGCCGAGGAAGGGGCCGTAGTAGACCGAGGAATCGTCACCCGCCGCGCCGCGCACGACCATCAGCTTCTGTGCCGGACCGCGGGTCAGCTTGATGAAGCTGTAGTGCCGCGCGTCGCGCATCATCGCAACATTGAAGCGTGGGCGGAATCTCTTGATCGTCCGCAGCTCAGCGAGCAGCGCCGCAAACTCGCTCGGCGTGTACTCCCAGTCGATCTGCTCGGCGTTGCGGAGGATGCGCGCGCCCTTTTCCTCGGGAAACGCGCAGCGGAAGTAACTGAGGAGCCGGGTGCGGATTTGCTTCGACTTGCCGACGTAGATCACCTCGCCGTCGCTGCTCAGCATTCTGTAGATGCCGGGGCGGTCGGCTGCATCCTTCTTCACCAGCGAGCGCATCACCGCCAGCTGCTCGTCGCTCGTGGGCGGATTAAGTCGCGCGGAGCCGCGGATCATCTCAGCTCTGGCACTGCGCGCAGAAGGTCGTCGCGCGGCCGTCAATCGCGTGCGTCGTTATCAAAGCTGCGCCGCATCGCTTGCAGGGGAGTCCGCCGCGGCCGTAAGCGGCGAGTTGTTTCGCGAACGAGCCGCGCTCTCCCTTGGCGTCGCGGTAGTCGCGGAAGCTCGTCCCCCGCGCGAGTATGGACTTCTCCAGAATGGTCACGATCGCTCTGTACAGAGTCTTCGCTTCCTCCGCCGTAATTGATTTCGACGGTCGCGACGGGTCGAGCTTCGCCTTCCACAGCGCTTCATTCGCGTAGATGTTGCCGATGCCGGCGATCTTGCGCTGGTCCATCAGCGCTTTCTTGAGCGGCTGGCCGGTCGAGGTGAGCACCTTCGATAGATGATGGTGGGTAAAGCTGCGGTCAAGAGGCTCTGCGCCGAGGGCTCCCGAGTACTCGGAGAATCGGGTGGCATCCATAAGAGCGACGGTGCCGAGCCGGCGGACGTCGGCGTAATGGAGTGCGCGTTCGTCATCGAGCTCGAATCGAAGTGTCGAATAGGCCAATGCGCCATAAGGCAGCGACCCATCGTCAACGAGCAGCGCGCCGGTGAACCGCGGCTGGACTACGATGCGATCGCCGGAGTCGAGATCGATGACGACGAGCTTCGCCCGGCGCCAGCTGCGGAGGATCGTAGTACCAAGGACACGACGGGGGAGGCCACGCGCACTCACTTCGCGGAGAACATCGGCTTTCTTCACCTTCACGCCGATGATAGTGGCGCCGGTGACCGAGGAATCGAGGTCGCGGGCGATTGTCTCAGTCTCGGGCAGCTCAGGCATCGCGCGCGATCTCACGCCACCCGATGTCGCGGCGCAGCTGCATTCCGTTGAGACCGACCGATTCCGCGTAGGCTCGCGATCTGGCGGCCGCTTCCTTTACTGTGCGCCCGCTGGCTGCCACAGTGAGGACGCGGCCGCCATCGGAGACAAGCCGATCGTTCTGCATCGCCGTTCCGGAATGGAAGACGTGGACTCCTTCCGGGGCGGCGGGCAGTTCAATCTCGTCACCCTTCCGCGCTGATTCAGGATATCCGGAGGCGGCAATCACAGTGCAGACGGACGACTGATTCGACCAGGCCGGTGCTGCCACATCCCTCAGACTTTCGCCGCGCGCGACGATAAGCATCAACTCAAGAAGCGACGACTCCATCAGCGGCAGAATCGCCTCCGTTTCCGGATCGCCGAATCTGCAGTTGAACTCGACGACTTTCGGCCCGTCGCGCGTTAGCATCAATCCCGCGTAAAGCAATCCGCGAAATTCGCTGCCTGATTCGCGCAGCGCCGTGAGTGTCGGAGCGAATATCAGCGCCGACACCTCACTGATGAGCGCCGGCGTGGCGAGCGATGACGGAGCGTACGCGCCCATCCCGCCTGTGTTCGCGCCGAGGTCGCCGTCGAGGAGCCGCTTGTGATCCTGCGCGGCGATCAGCGGGGTGAAGCTCGTCCCATCGGTAACGGCGAAGAGGGAAATCTCCTCCCCCTCCATAAAATCCTCGATAAGAATCTCGGACCCGGCAGCGCCGAAGATCCCATCTCTCAATATGGAATCGATCGCCCTATTCGCTTCGGCGACACTCTCCGCCACGATGACCCCTTTGCCCGCGGCGAGTCCCGACGCTTTCACAACGACCGGCGCACCGATCTTCGCGACGGCGCGCTTCGCTTCCGCCGCATCGTTGTGGATTTCGGCACGGGCGGTGGGGATCCCCGCGCCGACCATCAGATCCTTGGCGAACCGCTTTGACGTCTCGATTCGCGCCGCCGCTGCGGTTGGTCCGAAGATCGGGAATCCGCGCTTGAGGAACAGATCCGCGATTCCCGCTTCGAGTGGCGCTTCGGGACCGACGATCGTGAGATCAACCGCCTCGTCCGCCGCGAGCGTCACGAGCCCGCTTAAATCCGAGACGGAAATGGGGACGCAGCGGGCGAGTGCGGCGATCCCCGGATTGCCGGGCGCTGCTAGAAGCTCAATTGACGGATCGTCGCGCTTCAGCTTCCACGCGATGGCGTGCTCCCTCCCGCCGCCGCCGACGATCAACACTTTCATGCAAATGCCTGCTCCAGATCGGAGAGGAGATCAATAACGTCCTCGACGCCACACGACAGTCGGATGAGATCTTCGGTGATTCCGAGCTGCGCGCGGCGATCGGGCTCGACCGACGCGTGAGTCATCGATGCCGGGTGGCTGATCAGGCTTTCCACCCCGCCAAGCGATTCGGCGAGTGAAAAGACCTTCACCTTACCGAGCACCTTCGCCGCATTCTCGCGCGAGCCGGTGAGCACGGAGATCATTCCGCCGAACCCCTTCATCTGCTTTTTTGCCAGCGCGTGCTGTGGGTGGGACTCCAGCCCCGGGTAGATCACATTTTCCGCGCCGAGCTTCTCGGCGAGGAACTTGGCGATGCGGCGGCCGTTTTCGTCGTGACGCGGCATCCGCAGATGCAGGGTCTTCGTTCCGCGCAGCGCGAGCCAGGCGTCGAAAGGGCCCGGCACCGCGCCGGAAGCGTTGAGAATGAACTGAATTCTCGCCGCAAGGTCGTCGTCCCGCACGACGCAGATCCCGCCGACCATATCGCTATGGCCGTTCAGATATTTGGTTGTCGAGTGATAAACGATGTCGGCGCCGTGCTCGAACGGGCGCTGGAAGAACGGCGTGGCGAAGGTGTTGTCCACGATGAAGAGGGCATTCACCTTCTTTGCGATCACGCCCACCGCGCTGAGATCGGTGATCCTCATCAGCGGATTGGTTGGTGTCTCCATTAGAATGGCCGCCGTGTTTTTCCGACACGCATCGGCGACACGATTCGGGTCGCGGGAGTCCACGAAAGTGAACTCCAAACCGAAGTTCTGAAGAATCTTGTCGAACAGCCGGTACGTCCCGCCGTACACGTTCTCTCCGCAGACGATGTGATCGCCCGATTTGAACAACATCATCAGCGAGGTGAGGCAGCCCATCCCGCTGGAGAAGGCGAATCCGTGTACCCCGCCCTCGAGCACGGCAACGTTCCGCTCCAGCGCTTCCCGGGTGGGGTTTTTCCCCCTCGCATATTCGTACCCTTTGTTCTTTCCGAGGCCTTCCTGCACGTAGGTGGAGGTCGTGTAGATGGGCGTCATTATCGCGCCGGAAAGGAGATCGGGGCGCTGGCCGGCGTGGATGGCGCGCGTTCCGAATGCGGCGTCGAGGTCTTCGTCGAAGATGCGGGTCATGGCGGGGGGCTGGTTGAGACTGAAAAGATAAGCGGCAGGGGTTAATTTGTGTCGTAATGGCTTACGAAGGATTGATGGTTAGCGTCTCGGGCGTGCGCGGCCGCGTTGGTGAAGCGCTGACCCCCGAGATAATGGCGAAGTTCGCCGCCGGCTTCGGCGCCTGGGCGCGCGCGAAGGCGGGCGGCAAAGCGAAGATCGTTCTCGGGCGTGACAGCCGCGTCTCCGGACCGATGTTCCATCCCGTCGTCATCGGCGCTCTGCAGTCGGTCGGGTGCGACATCATTGATCTCGGGATGGCGCCGACGCCCACTATCCAGCTCGCCGTGGAGCACCATCACGCGGCGGGTGGACTGGCGATCACAGCCAGCCACAACCCGATCGAGTGGAACGCGCTCAAGTTCATCGGACCGTCGGGGCTCTTTCTCGACGGGGCCGAGTCCGCCGAGATGCGCGCCGTGGTAGACGGCGACATCAAGCGCGCGACGTGGGATGAGCTGGGCAAAGTGACCCACGACTACGACGCTGCCACCCGCCACATTCAGGCGATTCTCGACCTTCCCTACATCGACGTCGAGAAGATCAGAGCGCGAAAGTTCAGAGTCGCGCTCGACTGCGTTCGTGGCGCCGGCGGAGCGTTTATGCCGATTCTCCTCGAAGAGCTCGGGTGCGACATCACCGCGATCAATCTCGAAACTGATGGCCGTTTCCCGCGGTCGCCGGAGCCCATCGCCGAGAACCTCGGCGAGCTCGAACAGCTGGTGAAAGACTGCGGCGCGGAGATCGGAATGGCGGTCGATCCGGACGTGGACCGTCTCGCGCTTGTCTCGGAAAAGGGAAAGGCGATCGGCGAGGATTACACACTCGCTCTAGCTGCCAAAGCCGTTCTGAAAAAGAAGAAGGGCGTGGTCGTCACCAACCTCTCCACGAGCCGGATTCTCGACGACATCGCCACCGAGGCCGGCGCGCGGGTGATCAGGGCGCCGGTGGGCGAAGTGAACGTGGCCACGCGGATGCGGTCGGAAAATTCGCCGATTGGCGGCGAGGGGAACGGTGGTGTCATCCTCGCCGATCTCCACCTTGGCCGCGACGCGCCGGCGGGGGCCGCGCTCGTGCTCCAACTGCTCGCGGACGAGAACCGCACACTCTACGAGATCGTGGGCTCCTACCCGCGGTACATTATCGTCAAGGACAAGCTCGACCGGCCGAAGGGGAGCCTCGATGCCGTCTATGCGGCCCTGAAGGAGGCGTTTCCGGGCGCCGAAGTGGATACACAGGACGGCCTTCGATTGACTTGGGCGGACCGGTGGGTCCACGTCCGGCCTTCGGGCACCGAGCCAATCGTCCGGGTGATAGCCGAGGGTCCGAGCGCGGAAGATGCATTGAAGCTGGTAAAAGAATGCCGGGTTCCGCTCGACCGGATGAAGTAGGCCCACTGGAGACGACCAAATGTGCGGAATTGTTGGCTATATAGGTAAGCGTGGCGCGACGGAGCTCCTTCTCGAAGGGCTGCATCGTCTCGAATATCGCGGGTACGACTCGGCGGGTGTCGCCGTAATGAACGGCTCCGGGGTCGAGACACGAAAGGCGGCCGGCAAGATTGTGAAGCTCGAAGAGGCGCTGGCCGCGAATCCTGTTCACGGCGACACCGGCATCGGCCACACGCGCTGGGCGACGCACGGCGCTCCGAACGAGTGTAATGCGCACCCGCACATCGACTGCAAGGGAAATGTCGCCGTCGTCCACAACGGCATCATCGAGAACGCCAGCGTTCTGCGCGCCGAGCTCCAGAAGCACGGCCACACCTTCGTCTCCGAGACGGACACTGAAGTCTTCGCGCACCTGATCGAGGAGGCGTTTGACGGGAATCTCGAGGACGCAGTAATCGAGGCGCTGTGGCAGATTGAAGGCACGT
The DNA here is from genome assembly GCA_046599115.1 of Gemmatimonadaceae bacterium. GTDB lineage: Bacteria > Gemmatimonadota > Gemmatimonadetes > Gemmatimonadales > Gemmatimonadaceae > UBA4720. The sequence continues at coordinate 6,329 of JBKJHG010000213.1, read as the reverse complement.
ACGGAATCGCTGTGGTCTCGAGCCTCGATCCGGACAAGATCGTGGCGGCGCGGAAGGGAAGCCCGCTGCTGATCGGACTGGGCGAGGGCGAGTACTACGTGGCTAGCGATGTGTCGGCGATTCTCGCGCAGACTCGTGAAGTCGTTTACCTCGACGACGGTGACGTCGCGGTTCTGACGCGCGACGGTTACACCATTCTCGATCAGCGCGCGCAGCGCCTCGAGCGTCACGTCAGCAAAATCGACTGGGATCTCGACCAGATCGAGCGCGGCGGATTCGACCACTTCATGCTGAAGGAGATTTTCGAGCAGCCGGCGACGATCGAGAACTGTATGCGCGGCCGGCTGCTTCCCGAAGAGGGAACGTCGAAGCTCGGCGGCCTCAACCTGACGGACGACGAGCTGCTCGCTTTCGACAACATCGTCATCACCGCCTGCGGCACCAGTTGGCACTCGGCGCTGATCGGGGAGCATATGATCGAGGACCTTTGCCGCATTCCGGTGGAGGTCGAGTATGCATCGGAATTCCGCTACAGAAATCCGATCATCAGCGAGAAGACGCTTTGCATCGTCATCTCGCAGTCGGGCGAGACCGCTGACACGCTCGCCGCGATGCGCGAGGCGAAGCAGCGCGGCGCGACAACGTACGGAATCGTGAACGTCGTCGGCTCGACGATCGCGCGCGAGACCGACGGAGGCATCTACGTTCACGCCGGCCCGGAGATCGGAGTCGCCTCGACGAAGGCGTTCACCAGCCAGGTGATGGCGCTGCTCCTCTTCACGCTCAAGCTCGGACGCCTGAGAACACTCGGTGTCGTGCGTGGGCGCGAGATCATCGAAGAGATGCGCGACTTGCCGAAGAAGATCCAGCAGGTGCTCGACCGCGCGCCGGAAATCGAGAAGCTCGCCGACGAGTTCAAGGATGAAGTGAATTTTCTCTACCTCGGACGCGGCTACAACTTCCCGACCGCTCTGGAGGGCGCGCTGAAGCTGAAGGAGATCAGCTACATCCACGCCGAGGGATATCCGGCCGCGGAGATGAAGCACGGGCCGATCGCGCTGATCGACGAGCGGATGCCGGTCGTATTCATCGCACCGCACGACTCGGTGTTCGACAAGCTGATGTCCAACGTGCAGGAGGTGAAGGCGCGCGGCGGGCGTGTGCTGGCAATCACGAGCCGCAACGAACCGGAGCTGAAGGGGAAGGCGGATTACGAGTTCCGGATTCCGGAGACGATCGACCTGCTGACTCCGATTCTCGCGTCGGTGCCGCTGCAGCTTCTCGCGTACTACATCGCCGTGAAGCGCGGCAACAACGTGGATCAGCCGCGGAATCTGGCCAAGTCCGTGACGGTGGAGTAGCGGCTGCGCGTACTGCTGCAGCGTGTCTCTCGCGCTGAAGTCCGGGTTGCGGGCACAGTCACCGGAAAGATCGGGCGCGGGTTCGCGCTCCTCGTCGGCTTCACGCATTCCGACACCCCGGAGCAAGTGATCTGGATGGCGGAGAAGGTGAGCGGCCTTCGACTCTTCGCTGACACCGAGGACAAGATGAACCTCGCACTCGCGGATGTCGCGGGCGAGGTTCTCGTCGTTTCGCAGTTCACTCTTTACGGCGACGCGGCGAAAGGGAAGCGGCCGAGCTTCATCGATGCCGCGCGCCCTGAGATCGCGATTCCCCTTTACGAGCAGTTCATTTCGGGATTGCGTGAGCGCGGATTGACCGTCGCCACTGGGGAATTTGGCGCGATGATGGAAGTGGACCTCGTCAACGACGGCCCGGTCACGCTCTTCCTCGAGAAATGACACACAGAAAAGTCATTCTCGCGTCGTCATCGCCGCGGCGTCACGAACTGCTCAAGCTCATAGGCGTCGCGCACGAAGTTCGCCCCGCCGACGTGGACGAGTCAATGCTCGGCGGTGAGACGCCGTCCGGCTACGCGGAGCGACTAGCGAGAGAAAAGGCAGAGATTGTCGCGGCCGCAGCGAACGAGGGCGATGTCGTGATCGGTGCCGATACCGTCGTCGTCATCGACGGGCGCGTTCTTGGTAAGCCGATTAACGAACAGCAGGCGGCGGCAATGCTCGAGTCACTCGGCGGCCGCACTCACACCGTCGTGACCGCGATCGCGGTCGTCGCGGATTCGATGACGTCATCCGCAGTCGAAGAAGTGACGGTGACATTTCGGCCGCTTACCGCCGAGCAGATCACATCGTACATCGCGACGGGCGAGCCGATGGACAAGGCGGGCGCCTATGGAATTCAGGGATATGGCGCGACGATAGTGGAGCGCGTCGAGGGGGATTACTTCGCGGTGATGGGATTGCCGCTCGCCAGATTGGTGCGACTGCTCGCCGACCGGGGAATCAGCTACGAGTTCGGGAAGGGAGTAACTGCGACTAGGGACTAGGGACTAGGGACGTTTGATGGACCACCGGGGTTTTCGCCTTGAGTGCGCCGGCATCGAATGTGAGCTGCTCGGTCTTCTTCTTCGTCACGGCGATTTCCTCTTCCCGTAACGGGCGCGCCACACTTCGATTTTTTCGAGTACGTCGGAGACGGATATCGATCCCATCCGGCCGGGCCGGTTCTCCATCGTGGGCTGATAGTCCTCGCCGGGATTTCCGTACCTGTCGATGATGAGATCGTGGAACTTTCGATATGGTCCGGTGCGCTTCGGGTTGGTGTAGCCGAGGAGGCTGATCACCGGCTTATCCAGCGCGACGGCCATATGAAGCGGCCCCGTGTCTGGCGTCAGAACGACGGCCGCGGCATCGAAGATCGAAACGAGAGGACGCAGTCCGCTGCCAAGCTTGGAGATCGGCTTGTGTGACGTTCGCTCCATTATGATCCGCTCCGCGGCGCGCTCGCGCTCGGATCTTCCCCCGACGAGCACTGGCTGCAATCCATACGTGTGGTAGAGCTGGTCGCACACTTCGGCCCACCTCTCCGGTATCCAATCCTTTTCGGGCTTGCTCGTCGCGACTACGATTGCCGCAGCGGGGCGGTCGAGCGATGCCGCGAATGTGTCGCGCCACGCCATCTCTCCGGGGAACGGTCCGAGCTTCCACTCCAGCGGCTCCGGGCTGACACCGAGCGTTTCGATGAACTCGAAATACTGATCCTGCACGTGCTGGATCGGCCGCGCGGGGATTTTCCGGTTAGTGAACAGCCAGTTGAGATCTCTCGCTCTCGCGCGGTCAAAGCCGAGCTTTATCGGCGCGTCGGCGAAAGCGGTGACGATTCCCGCCTTGAAATACACCTGCAGGTTGATGACGAGGTCGAACTTCCTCGCCGCGAGCGCGCGCCGTACGCTGCTGAACGCGCCGAGTCCGAGCGTGCGGTCGAAGAGGATAATGTCATCAACGGATGGATGGCCCTTTACGAGGGAGGCAGGGCCGGGCTGCAGCACCCAGGTAATGTGCGTCGCCGGATTGGCGCGCTTGAGCGCGTTGATCACGGGGAGAACGTGCACGGCATCTCCGACCGCGCTCATCATCACGATGCATATGCGGCCGGGCACTTCTCCCGTCAGGTGATGCCCTCGAGCGCTTCCCGCGTCAGCCGCTCCGCCTCTTGTTCGGTGAAGGGAAGACCATTCAGCGAGCGCCATTTGCGGAGGCTGCGGAGGAGCCTGCCGAGGTTTGCCTGCGCGACGAGAGGAGAGCCCGGAGTGCTGAAGCGAACGCGATCGACGTCGAGCACGTGCGCTTCGAGGTCGGCACTGTCGTCGGATGTGAGAACGATGTTCTTGAGGTTGAGATCCTTGTGGTACGCGCCGGCGCGTGTCAGCCCGCGAAGGAGCTTGATAGCTGCGGCAATCGCCATATCGCGGTGACCGCTTTCCGTGAAGGTGGAGAGAACGACGGAGAGATCGTGACCGCCGACGATCTCCTGCGTCGCGACATCCGAGCGGCGCAGCATCCACCCGGCGTGATACGTCACGCACGCGACCACCTCTGGCGTGCTCACTCCCAGCGCGCGGAGCCGCAGCGAGTTGAGAAGCTCGCGGAGTCCGCGCGTCGGGCGGAGGAAGACATCCTTGGAGATTCGGGACATCATCCCGCCGCGTGTCGCGTGACGCACGACGACCTTCCCGCAGGCGTCCGGCAGCGAGATTGCGAACACGGGCGCGCGGCCGCTGAACTCGCGCGCATCTGGCTGCTTCGCTGCGAATTCGTAGAGAGGGCCCGCTTCGAGCACCGATTTCAGCGCTTCGGCGCACGCGGATTTCGCGATCACGTACGTGCCGGGAAGCTCGAAGCTCTCGTACGCGGGGATTCTGATCTCCACGGGGCTCATTCCGTAGTTCTCCCGCCAGCGCGCACCGCTCCGATCGCCGAAAGAATCGCCTTCGCCTTGTTTTCCGTCTCCTCCCACTCCTTCTCGGGAACGGAATCCGCGACAATGCCAGCGCCCGCCTGAACCGAGGCGACGCCGCCGTGAATCACGCAGGTCCGGATGGTGATTGCGAGGTCCATTCTTTTCGCTCCTCCGGCAATGTACCCGACCGCGCCCGCGTATGGACCCCGCCGGGTGGGCTCGAGCTCGTCGATGATCTGCATCGCGCGGACTTTCGGAGCGCCGGTCATCGTGCCGGCGGGGAAGGTCGCCCGGAAAACATCGAGAGCGCTCACCCCCTTCCTCACTCTTCCTTCCACCTGGCTGACGATGTGAAGGACGTGCGAGTATTTCTCGACCTTCATCATCTCGGTGACCTCGACGCTTCCGTACTCGGCGATTCGACCAACGTCGTTCCGCCCGAGATCCACCAGCATCACGTGCTCGGCGCGCTCCTTCTCATCCGCGAGAAGCTCGCTGGAGAGATGTGAATCCTCATCCGCATTTGTGCCGCGAGGCCTGGTGCCGGCGATCGGGCGAACTACGACTCTCGAATCAGAGAGGCGAACAAGAATCTCGGGGGAGCTGCCAACAAGCTCCATTCCATCGAGAATGAGATGGAACATATACGGTGACGGATTGATCGCGCGCAGCGTTCTGTAAAGCGCGGTAGAGTCGAAGTCGTGCTTGACGTCTATCCGCCGGGCCAGCAATCCCTGAAAACAGTCGCCGGCCCGGACGTACTCCTTGATTTGCTCGACGTCACGCTCGAAGTCCGCCTTCTTGTATGTGGACGTTCCGGTCACCGGCTTCGCTTTGAGATCTGCGGAAAGCGGCCGTAGCCGGGAAGGCGCCGCAAGACGCGCGAGGATCGTGTCGAGCTCGCTCTGCGCTGTCTCATAAAGCTGGTGAAGCACCGCGTCGCTCGGCGTTTCCGGAACGACGACCGAGATAACCATCCGCGCCGAGCCTCGCAGATTGTCCAGGATGACAAGCGATCTCGTGAAAATGAACAGAGCGTCCGGCACATCCACGCCGGGCCTTCCTCGTTCTGGAAGACGCTCGATCAGGCGAACGATGTCGTAGCCGAAATATCCGACCGCGCCGGTCCAGAACTCCCCGATCTCAGGTTGAGCCGGCGCGCCCGGCGCGAGAATCAGACTCTCGAGGTCGGCCAGAGGATCCGCGGGCGTGCGCGCATTGTGCCATCCGCGCTCCAGCGTCCAGTCCTCGACCGTCCCGCCCTTCAGCCTCCACGCCGCGCGCGGCTCGGTCCCCAGATAAGTGTATCTGGCCCAAGTCTCTCCCCCCGCGGGAGCGGACTCGAGCAGAAACGCGAATTTTCCGCTGCGGAGTTTCGCGAATGCGGACACCGGCGTGTCGGTGTCGAGGAGGCAATCGCGCCACACCGGAACGATCGTCCCGGGCAGCGCCCGCTCCCTGAATTCATCGAAGCTCACGGATATCTCCCTTGGCACACCTGAGTAACTTTCACTGATGCGACGTGTCCCCTTAATGCTGCTGATCCTCTCCGTGTCCGCTGCCCCCCGCGCAATTCGGGCGCAGGAGATGTGGAACGACGCGCGATCGCGCGCGCTCGTCGAGCGGGCGACGGAGAGACGCGCGTCCCAGCTCGCCGATACGGCGCTGGTGGATTACCAGGCGAAGGCACACGGATATCTGACATTCCTCGCACAATTTGGCGAGGGATTCACCGAGCCGCCAAAAATTGTCAGGGCGGACGAGCTCGGTTTGGAGATTTATTGGCGCGCTCCGAACCTGAGCAAGCAGCGGATTATGGGTCGGCGCGACACCTTGCTGCTCCCCACCGACATTCAGTACCATCGCGATCACCTGGCGATAATCCAGAACAATTTCCCCAGCATTATCCGCCTCGGTGACGGAGACGAAGTCCAGGACGTGCCGCATCCGCTCTCCGCTTCCGGCCTCAACGAATATGATTTCGCCATTCGCGACTCGCTCGAGATCCG
>JBKJHG010000176.1:0-3479 GCA_046599115.1 Gemmatimonadaceae bacterium | reverse complement strand
TATCGCGCGCCAGAGGGACCACCGTGACCTGGCGGATGTGGCGGGGAGATCCCTCCGTCAACGCGTACATCGATCGCTGGGTCGCCCCGCAGTTGATGCGCGATTACGGGATCTCGCTGCGCGCGGTGGAGGGCCAGGGGCCGGAGATCGTAAACCAACTCGTTGTCGAGCGGCAGGCGAAGGCGCGCGGCGTGGCGGACCTCGTCTGGATTAACGGCGAAACGTTTCACAATTTGCGCGGCGCCGACCTTCTCTGGGGACCGTGGGCGAGCCGGCTCCCCAATGCGGCGGCGCTCGACAGCAACTCTTCTATCGTGATGCGTGATTTCGAGCAGCCGCTCGACGGATGGGAATCCCCGTGGGGAAGAGTGCAATTCGCACTTATCTACGACACATTGCGCACGCGTGATCCGCCGCGCTCCTTCGCCGAGCTGAAGGTCTGGATCAAGAAACATCCCGGCCGCTTTACGCACGACCAACAGTTCACCGGGGTCGCGTTTCTCACTGCGCTTATGTACAGTCTCTCGGGCGGCGCAGAAAACTTTAAGGGCGGGTTTCGTCCTGCTCTCTACGACACGGCCAGTGCGCGCGTATTCAGCTGGCTCGAAGACGTGCGGCCCGATTTGTGGCGGGGCGGGCGGGATTATCCGCTGGGTGTCGCGGAAATGCACCGGCTATTTGCGAATGTCGAGATCGATTTTACTATGTCGTACAATCAGAACGAGGTGGTGACGAAGATCCGGCAGGGAGTTCTTCCCGCAACCGCGCACGCGCTCGTGTTTGCCGATGGGACTCTTGCGAACGCGCACTACGTCGGCATTCCCTTCAATGCGCCAAACCCTGCCGGCGCGATGGTGGTGGCGAACTTTCTTCTCTCGCCCGAAGCGCAATACGAAAAGTTGCGCCCCGAAGTCTGGGGAGATGGAACGGTGCTCGACGGCTCGAAGCTCGCCAGCGCGTGGCGCATTCGCTTCGAGTCGCTGGCGGCGGACCCTCACGCAGTTCCGCCGGCGGAGCTGGCGCGTCTCGCTGTCCCCGAAGTTGCGCCCCAATATCGCGAGCGTCTCGGCGCTGACTGGAAGCGGCTGGTGAGAGACCGCTCCCATTGATCGCGAATAGGCGCGCCATTGTGAGTCTTTGGCCGGTGGCGCTGGTTGCGCTTCCACCTCTCATCGGGCTCGGCTACGCGCTATCGGCTTCACTCGGCTTGTTCGGCGTCGCGAACGGCGGACCCACCTTCCGTTATCTGCGGGAGGTCATTGAGAGTCACGCAACGTGGACGGCAGTCGGCTGGACGCTTTGGATTGCGACTGCGTCCACAGTCGTCGCAACCCTCGCTGCCGTCCTTCTCGCCGCCACATTCAGAGCCGAAAGTAAAACGGATCGCATCGGACGAGTGGTTGCAGTGTTGCCGCTTCCCGTTCCGCACGTGGTGGCCGCACTCTCGTCGCTGCTAATTCTCAGCCAGTCAGGTCTGCTCTCTCGCGTAGCGAATGCAGCGGGAGTTTTTACAACCCCGGCGCAAATGCTGCCACTGGTTTACGACCGGTTTGGGATCGGCCTTATCTTCGCCCTGGTCTGGAAGGAGACGCCGTTCCTCGCGCTGATTGCATTCACGGTGTTGAAGAGCCGTGGTAGTTTACTGGAGGAGAGCGCGCGCAGTCTCGGCGCCGGTCGTCTCCAGACCTTTCTGCACGCAACGTGGCCAGTGTTGTGGCGCGGTATGCTTCCCGGCATCGTCGCCGTCGCTACGTTCGTCGCCGGATCGTATGAAACCGCGGCCCTCCTCGCTCCGAGCAGGCCTCTCGCCCTGCCTCTGCTGACAATGGAGCGATATACCGATGCCGCGATGGGTCTTCGCCCGGACGCATTCGTACTCGCCGGATTCTCTTTGCTCCTAAGCCTCGCAGCGGTTGGCGCGTACGGCGGTATGATCGCGCGTTCAGAGAGGTTCAAGTGAGAACGGCGCTCATTCCGTCGCGATCGTTGCTGTTGCTCGCGCTGATAGTCTGGACGGCTCTCCCCATCGCGGTGCTCGTATTCTCCAGCTTTGGAGGGGGGTGGTTCTATCCGCATCTCCTTCCAACTTTTTGGACGACCGCCGCTTGGGGAGAGATTGTCAGTGACAGGCGGCTCCTGCAGTCGCTGTTCACCAGCGTGTGGCTTGCATTCCTGACGGGAGGTGCAGCGTCCATTGCGGGATTTGAAATCGGCCGCAGAGTTTCGCGAATTCCGGCTCCTCTCCGCTATTTCGCGCTGGCGGCGGCATTCGTGCCGGTCGCATCGCCGCCGCTCGCATTCGGAATAGGGCTGCAATACTTCGTCTTGCGCGCAGGGTTGGGCGGAACGCTCACAGGGGTTTGGCTTGCTCATAGTGTCGTCGCTATCGGCTACACCACGGTCTACTTCATTGGAGTCTTCGCCGTCTTCGATCGACGTGTCGAAGATGAAGCGCGGTCGCTCGGAGCATCCCCTCTGATCACACTCGCCCGAGTAACTCTGCCGCTTCACCGGCGACAGCTCGCCGAGGCATTCCTGCTCGGCTTTCTCGTGTCGTGGGCACAAGTTCCGCTGACACTGCTGATCGGACAGGGGGCAGTCGAAAGTCTCGCGACGTCGGTGCTGTCCTACGTTCACGCCGGCCAGGATCATCTCGCCTCGGTCGCGGGGCTCCTTCTCGCTCTACCGGGACTGGTTTTGATGGGCGTCGTCGGAAGTTCGATCAGAAGATTCGCGGTCGAGACTGTATGACACCGATGGTCGAGGTGGAGTCGCTGGCGGCGCCATTCGGAGAATCAGCCGGGCTCTCGGACATATCGTTCTCGGTCGGTGCGGGGGAGCTGCTGGTACTGCTCGGCCCATCGGGAGCCGGCAAAACAACGCTGCTAAGAACCGTCGCCGGCTTTGTGGCAGCCACCTCGGGACACGTACGCATCGCCGAGCGAGATGTGACCGCTCTGCCTCCTGAAAAACGCGACGCGGTATATCTGCACCAGTCGCCGGTGTTGTTTCCGCATCTTTCAGTTGCGGAGAACGTCGCGTTCCCATTGAGGGTACGGCGCGTTGACGGAAACCGCCGGCGCGAGCGAGTCACTGCACTTCTGGAATCGATGCAGATTCTGGAACTCGCGGATCGCCTGCCCCGAACGTTGAGTGGCGGGCAGCGCAATCGAGTCTCTCTGGCGCGCGCAGTCGCGGCAAATCCGATGGTGCTATTGCTCGATGAGCCGTTCAGCGGACTTGATCCTGGCTTGCGGCAGGACGTTCGCGAGGCGATTCGCATCGTGCAGCGAACTTCTGCTCCGGCAATCGTCGTAGTGACCCACGATCTCGATGATGCCGCCCTCCTCGCAGATCGCATTGGAGTGCTCATAAATGGACGGATTTGCCAGATCGGGAATCCCCGCGAGGTAATGACTCGTCCGTCCAGTCAAGAAATCGCGACACTCGTCGGATTCACGAATACGTTTGCCGCGCGC
>JBKJHG010000190.1:0-18362 GCA_046599115.1 Gemmatimonadaceae bacterium | reverse complement strand
GTAAAAGTTGCTGCGGACGCCGGCCTTCAGCACGGAGAGGTGCTGTCGGGCGGGCGTTTGCGCGGTTAGGCGGTGTTCGCGGCTTCGAGGGCGCCTTCGGAAGTCGACGGGCGAAACCGAAGACCGGCGGCCATGCCGCCCAAACGATCGGGGGTTCGACCACGTGGTGAGCGCGCACCGTTTCGACACGATCGAATTTCCCGAGGCGATATCGATACAGATCTGCCTTGCTCGCGTCGGCAACGGCGACGAAAACGGGGGGGTCGGCTTTTCTTATCGGCGGCATGTCCCTTGCCGCCTTCGCTTCCAGACCATTGAGTTACATCGACGGCGATTTGAGAGGTTTTGATGGAGAGGGAGATGATTCTCGATTCGCGTTCAGGGCGTCACCGATCAGTACACCGCACCGCCGAACCGCTGGCTGCGCGATTGCGCAACGCCGCGCATCCGCTCGGATCTGCGGACGATCTCAACCCGTTGCTCGACACTATTGGCAACGCGCGTTTTGTGCTCATGGGCGAGGCGACGCATGGCACTTCGGAGTTCTATACGTGGCGAACGGAGATCTCCAGGCGGCTCATTAGCGAGAAGGGCTTCAGCTTCATCGCCGTCGAAGGCGATTGGCCCGACTGCTACCGGGTCAATCGTTACGTGAAATGGCTGGCGGACGCCGACTCGAGTGCCGAGGATGCTCTACATGCGTTCGCGCGTTGGCCGACGTGGATGTGGGCGAATCGTGAAATCGTCGAGCTCACAGAATGGCTTCGTGCGCACAATCACGAGTTACCGGACACGCAGCAGGTCGGATTCTACGGTCTCGATGTCTACTCCCTGTGGGAATCGATGGCCGCGGTGATCGAGTACCTCGAGCGGGTCGATCCGGCGGCGGCGCGCACTGCTCGCCGCGCATACGCGTGCTTCGACCCCTATTACGATGATGCGCAGGCATACGCACAGGCGACGGCGCTTGTGCCGACATCATGCGAAGCCGAGACGGTCGAAATGCTTCGTGCGCTCCGGGCGCGAGCACCGGAATATCCTGACGACGGACGCGATGCGTATTTCAGCGCCGAGCAGAACGCTCTCACCGCAAGGAATGCGGAACGCTATTACCGAGCGATGATCCTCGGTGGGTCCACATCGTGGAACGTACGCGACAATCACATGATCGAGACGCTCGATCGACTAATGTTGCATCACGGGCCGCAATCGAAGGGAATCGTTTGGGCGCACAATACGCACGTGGGCGACGCGCGATTCACCGACATGGCGCGACACGGGATGGTGAACGTCGGCCAACTGGTACGGGAAGCACACGGGGAGGGTCCGAGCGAGGGCGACGGAGTGATGCTGATCGGATTTGGGACGCAGCGTGGAACGGTGGTCGCCGGCCTCGAATGGGCGGCGCAGATGCAACGCATGCGAATGCCACCGGCACGCGCGGGTAGCTGGGAGGACGTGCTCCACGGTGCGCTCGAGGGCAACGACGGATTGTTCATCTTCGATGGCACTGAAGACGGGGGTATCTCCGGCCTCGACCAACTCGCCGACCACCGCGCCATCGGCGTCGTCTACGATCCCAGGGCGGAGCGCTGGGGAAACTACGTTCCGACCATCGTTCCCCGCCGGTACGATTCTTTCCTGTTCATCGACGAGACTCACGCCGTCGATCCGCTGCACATGCCGGCCACAATCGGAGCCGACGTGCCTGAAACGTACCCGAGCGGTATGTAGGGCGAAGCCGCCACGAGACTCCTCCGCATTCGTCGCACCTAAGCACACCATTTGCCGCTTTATCCATTGCCGCTTTATCCACCATAACCAGCCGGGAACAGGGGCTCGATCATACGCACGGCATGAGGCAATCATGAATTCACGCTTTCGCAACCGAAGAGAAGCTGGTCAGCAACTCTCCGCCAAGCTTCAGCAGTACGCCGGCCAACCGGACGTCATTGTGCTTGCGCTTCCGCGCGGTGGAGTGCCCGTGGGTTTCGAGGTCGCGACGGCGCTCGACGTGCCGCTCGACGTGTTCGTTGTCCGCAAACTCGGGCTTCCCTGGCACGAGGAACTCGCCATCGGCGCGCTGGCGAGCGGTGGTGTGCGGTTTCTGGATCGGGATCTGATCCGCGTCGCCGGAGTCAGCGACGACGACATTCGCCGGGTTACCGCCGTCGAACAGATCGAGCTTGAGAGGCGCGAGCGACTGTACCGCGGCGATAGACCGTTCCCCGATCTCGCGGGCAAGACCGTCATTCTTGTCGACGACGGACTGGCGACCGGCTCGACGATGCGCGCGGCCGTCGCGGCTCTCAGGCAGGAAGGCCCGGCACGTGTCATCGTAGCGGTTCCGGTTGCCTCTCCCGACACATGTGAAGCCTTTCGTGACATCGCCGACGACATCGTCTGTGCGGCGACCCCCGAGCCGTTCCATGCGGTAGGACTCTGGTACGCAGATTTTTCACAGACAACCGACGAAGAGGTCCACTATCTGCTCGACCAGGCACGTGCTGCTCACGAGCATCAACTCACGGGCCACGCCTGAGGGGTCCAGCGCCATCCGCCGGGAGATGAACGGATGCATTCCTACGACGATGATCGCATTGAACGAACGGTTTCGATCCCCGCCGCGAAAGTGACGCTTCAGGGGACGCTCGGCGTTCCTGATCGAGCGGTGGCCATCATTCTTTTCGCGCACGGCAGCGGCAGCAGCCGGTTCAGTCAAAGGAATCGTTTCGTGGCGCGTGTCCTTCGTGAAGCCAAACTCGGAACCCTGCTCCTCGACCTGCTCTCCCCTGAAGAAGAACGGATTGACGAGGTGACGCGGCATCATCGATTCGATATTGGTATGCTCGCCGACCGGCTTGTCGCGGCCATCGACTGGCTCGCGGATCAACCAGACACGAGCGGCCTTCCGCTGGGCCTGTTCGGCGCAAGCACCGGTGGGGGCGCTGCCCTCGTTGCGGCGACAAGACGGCCGGCGCGCGTGGGTGCCGTTGTCTCGCGGGGTGGGCGCCCCGACCTCGCAGATGAGGCGCTGCCGCTCGTCGCGGCGCCTACGCTTCTCCTTGTCGGTGAGCGCGACGAATTCGTGATCGAGCTCAACGAGCACGCGCGAGCGAGAATGCGCGCCGATGTTCGCCTCGAGATCGTTCCGGGGGCGACCCATCTCTTCGAGGAAGCCGGGGAATTGGAAGAGGTGGCCGACGCTGCGCGCGATTGGTTTACCGCTCACCTCGCAGCGACGACCACGACCACCGCTTAGAAGATCTGTTCTACTCCCCCGCTGAAGCCACGATCAATGACCTGACGGTGCGGCTCCGAGATCCGCTCGACAACGATTGCGACCTCGCGCTCGCTGAGGCGATCGCCGTCCAGCGCCGCACGGGCAATGTCGGCCTGAGAAACGATCCCGACGCAAACGCCGCCCGCATCAACAATGGGAACACGACGCACCTGATTGTCAGCCATGAGCTGCTCGACATCGCGCAGATCGTCCTCCGCCCTGCAGCAGCACGGGCTGGGAGTCATCAGATCTCCCGCCTTCGTGTCAGCACCCTTCCCCTTAGCGAGTCCCCTGATCGCCAGATCGCGGTCGGTTACAATGCCGATCACACTGCGGGAGTTTTCATCAACTACAGGAACGGCGCCGCAATCGTGGTCTCGCATCATCTGCGCGACTTCCTTCGCCGAATCGTTTGCCGAGCAGCACTTCGGGCTCGGGGTCATAATTTCGTGTGCCTTCATTGGTCCCTCGCTACATAAAAACAATACTGAAACGGTTTCCGAAACGGCATCGCGTCACGGAGCGATTTATCGTTGGTCGGATGCTGATCGCCGAAGTAATTGAGCCCGCGAATTACGTGCCCCATGCGGCCGACGACGTGTATGCCAATTTGCGCGGGGGGCACATGTTATGCGCACATTCCCACTAGGTTCCGAATCTTCTCACCGCGTAGCAGGAGCTGTCAAATGAGCGATCCTACCGAACATAATAAGGACGAGCCGCATCCGGCGAGTAGTCATCGAACTCCGCTTGAGATCGCCAAGGACGAAGCCGGACCCATCGGGGGGAACCCGAATGATCCCGACAAAAAACTTCCTGCTGATGACAAAAAACTTCGTGCTGATAATGGGCCGGTTGATAAGCCGCCGGTGCAGCCGGCAGGGTCTAAAGCGGGATTAAAGCGTCGCGCGCGGTCAGGATAGGATCGCAGCCCGTACACTCCGAGTCCCGGCGGGTGAAACATTCGGTGTCATCTTACGCAGATGCGATTCTTTCCCAGGTCGCTGACCAACCACCACTCTGTGGTACAGGTTTCGGTACAGATTCAGCCGCAAAACACGCAACTTTCCATATTGAAAGGGCATATTGACGGGCAGTCTACAGAGGGAAACACAGAGGGAAGCGTGATGCTCGACGTGCGAACGTCCTTATTCCCAAGCTGGATGGCGGCAGTTAACCAAATAGCGGTCGAATGCGGCGAGCATTTTGGTTTCCCGGTGTTCCACGTTGAAGAGAAAACGTGGATGGGCCAATCCGATCTCATGCGAATGCTCAGATACTGGTAGAGAGGCAGAGGCGAAGACACCCCGCACTAGCACCATAAGGGCGCGAGCCGCTCGGTTCAGGCGGTGATGTGGAAAATGGAAGCATGCCGGTAAATTCCGAGGGAACAAGCTCTGCCCGCCAGGGTCCCCTCGCAGATCATCTGCCACATCTAGACGAGCGCAAATCTCCCGCCAGTCGGCACATCCGCCCGTCGGCGGTACGGGCAGTACTATATTCGTTAGGTACTCTGGCGCACCCGCTTGGCGCGTTCGTGGCTGCGTTCCTCTTGGCGTAAACCCAAAAATCGCGAGCGACTGATTGATACACCACGATCCGCGGTCTCGCGTTGTGAAAGGAGCATGGGCTGAGCTGATGCCGCCAGTCACGCCAATCGCGAAGCAGCTCGCGCAGCGTTTGATCGACCGCAAGCGAAGTGCGGCTGATGCGGATATGACCAAAGCTTCCGCAGCCGCACTCGCGGTGGAGGAGCTCTATCGGACTCTTTCCCGTTGGATTGGAAGCGAGGGGTGTCACGCGTTGATGGCACGCGCCCGCGCAGAGGCGCAATCCGGTCACCTTCCGCTGGAGGCTATGCAGCTCCGCGTGCGCACGGAACCCTACCTCAACGGGATATCGGAAAGCGTCGCGCAACACGGAGAAACGGCGACGGCTGACGCTATTCAATCGATGCTCGTCGGCATGATCGATCTGCTTGGCCGACTCATCGGAGTGGACATGGCGGCAAATCTCATCGAGCGAAGCTTGCCTGAACCCGCCAGCGAAAGCGCCGGCACCGAAAAGAGGAGTGCACAAGGGTGAAAAACGACAAGCCTGAGCTAATTCGCGGCCTCGCTACCGGCGTTCCCGGACTCGACGCAGTGCTTGGAGGCTCCCTCCCTGAGTACTCGTTCAATCTCCTGGCGGGCGGGCCCGGCGCCGGCAAGACCACCTTGGCGCACCAGATAATATTCGCCAACGCCACCGCTGAGCGACCCGCCCTCTACTTCACGGTCCTCGGCGAGCCGACGCTCAAGATGCTCCGGTATCAACGTCAGTTCACATTTTTCGATACAGCGCGGGCTGGATCCGCCGTGCAGTTCGTGAACCTGACCGAAGAAGTGACGAATGGTGATTTGGATGGCGTGCTGCAGAGGATTGTCGCTGAAGTCGAGCGCACGAAGCCGGGAATGGTCGTCGTCGATTCATTCCGGACGATCGCCGGAATCGGCAGCTCGGATCGTCAGTACACGGACGGCTTCGACCAATTCATCCAGCGCCTCGCTCTGCATCTCACAAGTTGGGAGGTGACTTCGTTTCTTCTCGGCGAGTACGCCGAGGAGGAGCAGCGAAGTCCGATCTTCACAGTTGCTGACGGCATAATCTGGCTCACTCAGGCAACGGACCAAAACTCTGTCGTTCGAAAGTTCCAGGCGCTGAAGGTGCGCGGTCGCGCGCCGATGCCCGGGTTGCACACGTTTAGAATCACCGACAGCGGCCTCGAAGTCTTTCCGCGCATTCCGGAGCAGACGCATTCACGGCAGCCGAAGAAGCGGAAACATCTTTCTACAGGTATCGCCGGGCTGGATGAGATGACCTCCGGCGGCGTGATCGCGGGGGACGCGGTGATGCTCACCGGTCCAGCCGGCAGCGGCAAGTCAACGGTCGCGTCGCAGTTCATAATGGCCGGACTCAGGAAGGGAGAGACCGGGGTCATCGCTGTATTCGAGGAGTATCCGGAGGATTACCTCTCCCGCGCCGACGTGCGCGACCCCGAGATCGGAAAGATGGTCAGCGAGGGCAAACTGGAGCTGATTTACCTCCGCCCGCTCGACCTCTCGGTGGACGAGACGCTCCACGCGATTCTGGACGCCGTGAAACGGCTCAAGGCAACGCGGGTCGTCATCGATTCGCTGTCCGGGTTCGAGGTTGCGCTAGCGCCGACTTTTCGGGAGGACTTTCGGGAGTCGCTGTATCGCCTGGTCGGAACGTTGACCGCCAGCGGCGTCACAATGTTTATGACGGCGGAGGTGGTCGAAGGATTCTCCGACGTCCGCTTCACCACCGAGAGGGTGTCGTTCATCACCGATGAGCTAATCATCCAGCGCTACATCGAACTGAAGGGAGAGCTCCGGCGAGTGATGGCGGTCATCAAGATGCGCGGCAGCGAGCACAGCCACGAGCTTCGGACCTACGAGGTCACCGGCAAGGGCGTGGTCGTTGGTCCTCCGCTCACCGAGTATGACGGAATAATGACCGGCGTACCCACTCTGCGAGAAAAAAATGCAGCGCCATCGACTGTGCCCGCGATGGCGCCGAAAAAACCCGCCGTGGCGCCGGCGAAACCCAGAGCGCCTAAGCGCCGCCGATTGCACGAATGAATTCGGGAACGAAGCAAGCTCCCGGTTCCGAGCGCAAGCCGGAGCTTTCTGTTCACGAGGCGCTGCACCGGTACATCGGGCAGGCGCCGCTGCCGTTCGCCATTACGCGCGGAAAGAAGCACAATCTCGTCTATGCGAATGTCGCCTTTCGCGGCGTGGCGGGTCTCACTGACCACAGTGCGCTCGGCGCCCCGCTCGCCAACGGCTTCACCGGCGCGGCAAAAAAGTCGCTGATCGAGATTCTCGATCAGGCATTCCTCGGCGCGGCCGAGCGACTCGATGCGCCTTTGAACGCCGGCGGAGAGGGCGCGAGAAACTGGAAGTGCTCGGTATGGCCCGTCATCGGTTCTGATGGCCGGC
The DNA here is from genome assembly GCA_046599115.1 of Gemmatimonadaceae bacterium. Taxonomy (GTDB): domain Bacteria; phylum Gemmatimonadota; class Gemmatimonadetes; order Gemmatimonadales; family Gemmatimonadaceae; genus UBA4720. The sequence continues at coordinate 11,075 of JBKJHG010000190.1, read as the reverse complement.
CGGAGGGCCTCGGCGTCGAGCTGCGTGAAACGAAAGAGGCCGATGCCAATCTCGATCTCCAGCGAGAGGTCGCCGAACAAATGCTCTTTGGTGCACTCCGAGAGCATGGCCTCGCGGAGGATGCGGAAGCCGCCCGCCGCCGTGCCGCTTTTCTCGCCGAGGCCGGCCGACTGCTCGCCGAGTCGGTGGACCAGACCAGCACGCTCGTCGCCCTCACCAAGCTTGCGCTTCCATCCCTCGGTGCTTGGTGCATCGTGGACATTCTAGAAGAAGACGACTCGATCCGGCGTCTTGGCATCTATCATTCCGACAGGGGAAAGCAGATGCTGGCTCACGAGCTCGAGGAGCGCTGGACACCGGGGCCGGACGATCCGTTCGGAGCCGCGGCGATGCTAAAAAGCGCACGAACGATCGCCATCACCGAGAATATCGAGGCGACGCTCGCCGCGACTGCACACGGTGCGGAGAACCTCGACATCCTCCGTCAGCTTGGCATCGGATGCCTCCTCTCGATACCGCTGTTAGCCCGGGGAAAGCTGCTCGGCGCAGTCACCTTCGTCAGCGCTGATTGCGATCACTCCTATGGCGCGGACGAGCTGCAGCTCGCCGAAGCGCTGGCGAATCGAGCCGCGCTTGCGCTAGACACTGCGCAGACCTACGAAATGGCGCTGGTTCTCAAGGAAAGCGCGGAAATCGCGAACAGGGCGAAGACGGAATTCCTCGGCGCGATGAGCCACGAGTTGCGCACCCCGCTCAACGCGATCGGCGGGTACATCGATCTCCTCGACATGGGGCTGCGCGGCCCGGTGACCGCGGAGCAGCACGCCGACTTCGCTCGCGTGAAAAGGAGCCAGCAGCACCTTACGCTCCTCATCACCGAAATCCTCAATTTCGCCCGCTCCGGCGCCGGCGGAGTCTCGTACGCCGTCAGCGATATCAAAGTCTATGATGTGATGAGTCATTCCGTCGAGCTGATCGCGCCCCTTTTCGGAAAGAAGGGGATTGTGTTCGACGGAATCTCGGGAGACACGAGCATCGTCGCGCGAGCTGACCCTGAGAGAGTGACCCAGATTCTGGTGAACCTTCTTTCGAACGCGATCAAGTTTACACCGGCCGGTGGACACATCGGTACCGATTGCTCAGCCACCGGTGACACGGTGCTGCTCCACGTCCGTGATACGGGCATCGGCATCGCCGCCGACAAGCTTGACGCCATCTTTGGCTCGTTCATTCAACTGAAGGAGGGCTTCGCAGACCGCGAGGGTGGAATTGGGCTGGGGTTGGCGATAAGCCGCGATCTCGCCCGCGCGATGAACGGCGAGCTATCAGTTCAGAGCGAAGCAGGGAAGAGCTCTCGCTTCACACTCTCACTGCCCCGCGCGACCAACCCCTAGAGCGCCGTCCCGGGACGCCTTCGTCGATCTCATCGCCGTCATCCCAGGCGGAAAGCCAACCCAACGTGCCGCGATCATAAGGGTCCCAGTTATAGACGCTGAACATCACGCACTCCTACCAGACTCAAGCGAACTCCGGTTCGAGCGGTGGCCGCTCGAAGTACGCGCCGCGGTCATTATGCTCGGCGAAGTGGCTCGGGATCCCACCGTAGCCGCACTCATGGGCCCGATCATAGTTGAAACACCACTGTTCACCGAGCCGCTCGCTGAAGCGTCCGGGTGTGATAGGGGTGTGTTCCCGTCTCCTATCACGCCTGACCATGGCGGACCAAGGTTAGGTTCTATTGCTGAGTTTTCTCTCCCATAACGTGCCACCACGGGTCATCTCGGCTGATGATATGAGGGACTTAAATTCCGTTGTGTTTTCCGGATTTGGTTCTGGTATCGGGCTCACCGGCCGGAGCTGTTCGGAACAACAGCTAGACACCACGTGGGACACCAAATGGTATGCCGATATATGCTAGGATATGCCGACTTATGCAGCATTACGCAGTAACGAGTGTTCATCGCTCGGCCGGCCCAGAACTCATAATGCCGGGGTCGCGGGTTCGAGTCCCGCTCCTGCTATTCTCGAAGTCGTTTTCTTGGAACGCCTTATCGGTTGCTCGATAGGGCGTTTTCTGTATCAGGGGCGGCTAAACCACCCATCACGCGCTTCACCGAGATTGAGATTCATCGCGGCCCTCACGCCAGAGAGGGATTTTGACGATTGGGAGACGACTGTAACGCGGATTTTCAGGAAAGATCTAAGGTCTCTTGTAAGCTGTGTGTAAGGATGAGTCCGCTACCCTGGCCCACTCGCCTCTTGAAAGGTCGCGGCCTCCGCGACGATGCTCGCTGTCATTCGTCAATGGAGATTGGAAATTATGAGCGTCCGCGTACTCAGACCCATTCTATTCCTCGCCATCGCCACGCTGTCTGCCGCTCCATTGCAACTCTTGGCGCAAGGCACTATTCGCGGAACAGTAACCGACGCGAGCGGTGGCCCCGCACCGCGCGCAGCCGTGCACGTCAATGGAACACTCCTCGGAGGAATTGCCGACTCGACCGGAACCTATCGGATTACGCGTGTGCCCTCCGGCGCGTACGTGGTTCGGGTCATTAAACTCGGATTTGCGCCTGATTCCGCATCTGTGGTCGTGATCAATGGTGAGAGCGTTGTACACAATGTTCGGCTTCGGCCGGCGGCAGAATTGCTCGGCAATGTTGTCGTCACCGCCCAGCGGCTCGGCGAGTCCCAAGCTTCGGCGCTCGAGCGCAGGGCGGAAGCGACCAACGTCGTCAACGTGCTGGCTGGTGATGTAATACGGGCGCTTCCAAACGCGAACGCGGCAGAAGCGGCGGCAAGAATGCCCGGGGTCACGACAGAACGGGATGAAGGCGAAGGCAAATTCATCCAGGTGCGCGGTACCGAGCCGCGGCTCACCAACGTTACGATAGATGGAGCCCACGTTCCGGGGACGGAGCGAGGCAGCCGAGTTCCGAAGCTCGATGACATCCCGTCGGATCTACTCGCCGCCATCGAAGTGAGCAAAACGCTCACGGCCGACATGGATGCCGATGCGATCGGCGGCTCGGTCAACCTTGTTACGAAAACCCCTGAGGGCAATGGACACGGATATGTAGCGGGCCAGTACGGCGCGATCACGCTTTTGAACAAGAATCAGTTCCAGGGGGGATTTGCGTATGGGGGCCGGATCGGTCCTGAGAAGCGGCTTGGTCTTCTCCTCGGCGGCTCCGCTGATCGCAACAACCGCACGAGCAATGATCTCGAGCCGGCGTGGGCCGTCGACGACAAGGGCCGCGCTGTTCCGATTGAGTGGAGCCAGCGCGACTACGAGTACCGCCGCAACCGCTTCGGTCTTGGAGGTGATGCCGACTATCGCTTCCCGGGCGGATCCACCTTGGCACTGCGGGGGCTGTACAGTCTCTTCCAGGATTACGGCACGACCTACAACAACGACTTGGCGATGGGAGCAACGGGCTCAACGTTCGGAGCCTTCGGAGATTCAGCTGGCGCTGGAACACGCGGATTCGGAACCGGCGCTGAAGTGACTCGGATGGCGTTCCGGAGAACTCCAGTCGAGCAGTTGTACGGCGGCAATCTGGGTGGGCGGACGATGCTCGGTCCGGTCGAAGCAAAAATGACTCTCAACGCATCAGGAACTACGTCGCATCTGCGCGATTACCGGTTCCAACCTTTCGTCTATGACGGGCCCGCTGGACAGGGACTTACTTACTCGTACGACGCGTCCAACCCGACGGTCCCCACCTACGCGTATGCGACCACCGCAATGGCCACGGCGAGCGCCAATCCCGCAAACTTCAGTCTTTCGCATTACTTCACTATCGACCGTGCGACTACCGGCCGAGACCTCGGTGCGGCGCTGGATTTCAGCGACGCCTGGATGCAGAGCGATCAGGGCTGGAGTTCGACACTCAACTTCGGTACGAAAGTCAGTGACGAGCGCAAGCGCCACACTTCCAGCGGAGGATTCTGGTTCACTGGCAGTCCCGTTGCGTTAACCCCGATGCTCAGCGGGTTTTCCGATCCCCAATATTACTCCAACGTTTCCAACGCCTTCAGCATCGGCCCGATGCCCGACGAGTCGTTAGCACGGGCGTACGAGGATGCGCGAGCTTCGACCTTCGTCAACGGCACCGACACGGTCCGCAACATCCTCGGCAGCTACAAGGGCTCTCAGCGCATCTACGCCGGGTACCTTAGCAACCGGGCGACAGCTGGGCCGCTGGAGCTTTATCTTGGATTGCGGGCGGAGCACACGCAGGCCGATTATATGGGTCATGCGGTGTCCGTTGACACCTCGGGAGATGTCACCTCGATTCAGACCGTACCCGGTTCGCAGACATACACAGATTTCTTTCCCAGCGTGCAGATCAAGTACTCACTCAACCCGCGCACAGATGCGCGAGTAGCAGTGACACGGGGAATTGCGAGGCCCGATTACGCATCGCTCGCGCCTTCGCTGCAGGGAACACTGGGCGCGAGCCGCTCCGATCCCGCCGCTCTGAGTGCTGGCAATCCCAACCTCAAGCCACAGCACGCGTGGAACTACGACCTACTAGTCGAGCATTTCTTCCCCTCAGTCGGTGTGATCTCCGGGGGAGTGTTCTACAAGCAGCTCACCGATTTCATCTTCAATCAGACTTTCAAATACAACGGACCGATCGCTGCGTTCAGCGGTCAGCTCGGCACGCGCCCCGAGAATGGCGGGACAGGACATCTGTTCGGATTCGAAGGTGAATGGGTTCAACGCCTCGTCTTTCTTCCCGGGCCGTGGGCAGGGCTCGGCTTCGACGCGAACTTTACGCACGTCGATTCGCGTGCGCTCGTCAGTCCGAGTAGCGGGCGCTACGCGCCGCTTCAGCGACAGTCGCCAAATCTCGCCAACGCTGCAATGACCTACGACTACTCGTCAGTCTCGGCGAGACTCGGATGGGCGTATCAGGGCGCTAACATCACGAGCTACGGTGATGGCACGGCGACGCCAAATGGCGACACCTATTTCTATGCACACTCGCAGCTCGATGGCTCGGTGATCTACAATTTCAGCCCGCGAGTGCAGATTCAGCTACAGGGACTGAATCTGAACAATGCCGTATTCGGATTCTTCAGCGGAACGCCGACGCACGACTACGCCATTCAGCGCGAGTATTACGGGCGGACGATTTATCTGGGCGCGAAGTATAATATTGGATCCCTGTGATCGCCCGGCTCCGGTTTATGTCTACTTCCATATGATCATCACACGGGGAACCACCACGCGTTCGATTCTACTCATCCTTTCGCTCTGTATCATTCGAACGCTGCAGGCGCAGTCAGCTCCGGCGTATAGAATCACCCACACGTACCTGCTCGGCGGCGATGGTGGATGGGATTACCTCGTGCCCGATCCGCCGAAACACCGGCTATTCATCGGCCGCCAGGACAGGGTCATGGTCGTCGACGAAAATGACGGGAGGCTCATCGGAGAAGTGACGGGAATCAACGGCGCCCACGGAACTGCGGTCGTCGAGAGCACCGGTCACGGATTCGCGACATCAGGCAAAGACAGCTCGGTGGTGATGTTTGACCTGAAGAGCTTCAAAGTCCTCGGTCGAATACACGCTGCCGAAGATGCCGACGGCGTGATCTACGACCCGATATCTCGGCGCGTATTCGCGTTCGATGGCGACGGCGGCTATTCCACCGTCATCGATCCGCGTGCTGGCAGGTTCATTGCCAACATCGCTCTCGGCGGGAAACCTGAGTACGGCGCGTCGGCGGGGGACGGAAAGGTGTACGCGAACCTCACTGACAAGGGGGAAATAGTTGAGATCGATGCGAAAAAGCTCACCGTAGCGCGGCGGTGGTCCACGGCGCCGTGCAAGAATCCGACGTCGATGGCGATCGACATCAAGAATCACCGTTTGTTCAGCGGCTGCCGAAGCGGAGTGATGGCGGTCTCCGATTACAAGGCAGGGAAAGTCATAGCGACAGTGCCAATTGGAGTGGGAGTCGACGGCGGTGAATTCGATCCGGTCAGCGGCGACATATTCGAATCAACTGCCGACGGATTGCTGACCGTCATTCATCAGGATTCTCCCGATAGGTATCATGTCGCGCAGAAGCTTCACACAGCCGAGGGCTCACGGAATATGGGGCTCGATCGCATCACACACCGGATTTTCGTGGTAGGCGCAAAGTTCGGCCCGCGGCCGGCAATTGCGACCGCGTCAAATCCGCGGCGCTGGGCACCGATGATCCCGGGCACGTTCAAAATCATGGTGGTCGAGAAAACCCGGTAAGAAACGAAAACATCGCGGTGAGTCCTGCCGCGGTGTTTTCTGCAATCACACGAACAACCCTTCGACCGACAAATACCCTCTGCGGTATGCGTTCGCGCTGCTCTACATGGCTGCGATCAAGCTCAGCGTCGCGCTCATGTTGCGCCTCGCAACCGGAAGCGCGCCCGACCTGATCATAAGCCGATTAACTCGCACTTCAGAACCGCGCACTAAGTAGCACCGATCTTCTCTATGTGACCGTCGCGCACGCATAGTCCAAGGCGGCGCAGCCGCTCTTGGTCGAGCGGATGCTTCCCCAGCGGCGGCACATAGAGCGTCGTGTAAACGCTCATCGGCACCTCCGCGAGGCGGCCGAGCTCGACGCGCTCGACGCGCGTCTCGTAGATCGGTAGCTGTGCGATTTCGTAAATCGTCACTTCGTGAGTGCGCGGATACCGCTCGAGCAGCACGTCAACGAGCAACTGCACGCGCCGCGGGTCGGCCGCGATACTTTCGCTGTACTCAGTGATTCCAACCGCGCCCGCCTGCAGCAGCGCCAGCGGCGTAAATGTGTCCACCTTTCGGCGCCGCAGTATGAAATCGCTCGCTTCGAACAACTGCCATCCGCGCGCACCAGGGTCCACGCCCAGATCCGCGTACAGAGAGTCGAGCGATGAAATCGCGGGAAGGATCTGCGCGCGAAACCCTTCCGCCCGCGCGCGATTCACCGATTCGTGTCCCGGCTGCACGAAGATGGATGGATGCCCGTAGAACGCGGCACAGGTGTCGTTGCCCCCGCGGACCGACGACACGATGCGCTCGACCATCTCTTCGCACGAGTCGGGTCCCGATCGTCCGACTCGATAGCAGTCGTGAAGTGAAATCGTGTTTGCGTTCAAGTCCTTCACCGTCTGCGTCGAGACAGGATCCGAAAGCAAATAAAAAACCTTTTCGGCGCCGGCGATCGCCGATTCCGTTTGTGGCGTGAGATGCCCGCCGCCTCCGTATCCCGTGCCGACGACGGTGAGCGCGCCACCTTTTGTCACTGGGCCGGCTTCCCGATTCCGAACACTTTCGCGCGCATCGCGTCGTCCGTGACTCCCAGCGACACGGGAGGGATGTAAAGAGTCGAAAGCACCGACACCGCCGAGTCGGGAAGTGTGCGCAGCGGAATCCTTAGAATGACGGGATCGCAAACGGGGATTACCGCCGCCTCGTAGATCGTCACCTCGTGGTCCGGTGGATAGTTCTCCAGCAGATTCTCCGTCAGCAGCGTCAAGCCGCTCTTGCTCCACATCGTCTCCGCCTCGTACGTCACGATCCCGACGCCGCCCACTTGCCAGAGGATCAGAGCGCTCGTGGTGTCGTATTCGCGCGGCCGCACCAGAAAATCGGTTGCCTCATAGCTCGCGCATCCGAATTCCGCCGGATCCACTTCCAGCTCTGCGTAAAGGCAATCTTCGGCGGAGATGCCGGGAAGCATCCGCGCGACGAGTCCCTCCTCGCGCGCGCGGCGTATCGCCTCGTGCGAGGGATACACGAACACTCCGGGATGCCCGTAGAACGCGACGCATACTTCCATTCCTTCGCGCACCGGCGCCAGCATCCGCTCCACCATTTCGCCGTACGAGTGAAGGCGGTGCTTTCCGGGCGCGTACGCGTCGTGAAGATCCTCGAGAGAGGGGTTCTGCTCCTCGAGCCAGCTGCGCGATAGAATGTCCGAGCCGAGGAAGAACAGCTTGTCGGCGCTACGGATGTAGGAGAGGGACTCAGCCGTGATCTGTCCGATGCCGAGGAATCCGAGGCCTACAATATTGAGAGCGCCCCCACCGCCGTCGCTCGGCGATGGGGGCGCATTGAATACAGATCCCAAGAGCTACGCGATGATGATAATGAAGCAGCCCGGGGGCGCGTCGTCGCCAAGGTGCTGGCGGATTTTTTCCGGATCGCCACTCGTGAGGACCGCCTTCGTCTCTGGAGAGATGCCCGCTGCGCTCATCGCCGCGTGCGGATCGCGCTTGAACTCCTCTCTCGCCTTGTGATCAGTTGAGAGCTTCTTGAGATAATCACCAGCCGCCTTTGTCGACATCGACTACTCCGCGATGAAGTGGAAAATGCTTACTGCGCGCGACAAGCATACGAATTACGCGCCGCGCGTCAAGCCCGGGGCGATGGAGCGCCCTTGGCTGCCGTCGGCACGGGGCGGGACCCGGTAAGGCGGAGAAACTCCCGGCCCGTGGGATTATTCGTCCAGAATTCGCCCCTTTCCTTCTCGTCCAGGTGCGACGTGATCTTCTCCAGCAACTCACCTGTTTTCTCGAGGTGAGCGTCGCCGTGTCCGAGCTTGCTGAGCAGAAGATGCAGCTCCGCAGAGTGGGCGCAACGGCCCATAACCGCTTCAGGGAACGCCGCACTGTCACCCTCTCCCATCAGCGCCAGGTACGCGTCGGGCAGGGGGCCGGGAATCGTCAATTTCAGCTTTCCCACGAGCTCGCTCGACTCTTTCAGGAGCTCCCGCGCCTCGTCGCGCGCGCCGCGCTCCATCTGCAAGCGGCCGAGCGCGAAGGTGGCTTCAGCCACTACGAGCTGCGCGCCGAGTTGCTTGCCTTCGTCGATCGCCATCCGGTAGAGCGATTCTGCGGCGCTTTCATTCCCCCGCGCGCGCTGCGCCTCTCCAGCGTACATCCTGAAATACGCGACGTGGTGTCGCAGCTTGGCGGTTGCCGCACGGTCCATTCCGCGGTGAATGTGATTCTCCGCGCGGTCGAGCTGCCCGCACTCGCACCACATCATCACCAAGCCGAGGTGCGCCAGAATCGAACCCTGCACGAGATCCCGCGAGAGCGAGAGCTGATGCTCAAACTGCTTTTGTGCCGCGCCGAGGTCGCCGCGCCAGAGCGCGACCATCCCGAGCCCGAATGACGCCATTATCTCGCTGTCGCGGAGTCCGCGCGCGCTGGCGATCGTAACCTCACGATCGAGATACTCCGCCGCTTCCTCCTGACGATTCAGCGCCAGCAGCATATTGCCCATCACATTTAGCGCTCTGCACTCGAGCCGCGCGTCTCCGACTTCGCGCGCGAGCTCGATGAACTGCACGAAATACCTCTCCGCTTCAGCGACGCGCCCCGAAAGCAAGTGAATGCGACCGATGCTTCCTGCGATCTCGCATTCCCAGCGCTTGGACTCCGCCGCTCTGGCGTGATCCAGCGCCTGATGAAGAATTTCCGACGCTGCGTCATACTCGCCGACAGTGAGCATCGCCCGCGCGAGATTGTATCCGGCGCGCGCGACCAGACCGCGATCGTGAAGTTGCGCCGCGGCGCTCATCGCTTCTTCTGCCGCTGCTCTTTGATCTTCGGTGCGGCCGAGCCTGTTCAACGCATCAGCGCGCCAGAGCTGAATCTCACAGCGGAGCTCCCCCTCGTGGTCCGCGACCGCCTCGATGGCGAGGTCTCCGAGCTCGATCGTTTGCCGGTCCGTTCCGTATTGCCCGGCCAGATGCGTCAGCGCAGCGATGACCGCAGCGAGTCCGTCCGACTTCCTTCCGGCGTGGAGAAAGTGCCTCGCCAGAAACAAGGAGTCGGCGCCGGCCTGCTCTCCCGCACGCATTGCCTGCATCCGGACAGCGTATGCGTCTGCCAGTGCGGCGTGGTATTCAGCCCGCAGCAGCTCGGGGACGAGCTGGTACACGACCTCACGCATTTCCGGGTGGTCGAAGGTGAAGCTGGAGCGAAGCGAGCGAACGATCCCCGTCCGCCGTTCAATCGCGGCGAGAGATTGCAGCACTGCGAGCCGCGGCTGGCCAAGCGATCGCGCCACGAGGTCGGCGTCCAATTCGTGTCCGTACACCGATGACACGTCGAGCAGCGCCCGCTCGCTTTCGGAAACACCGCGCAGCCGGGCGCTTAGCATGTCGCGAATGGTCGCGCCCACTGGCAGCGCTTCGAGCTCCCGCCGCGCCGCTCCCGGATCCTCTACGAATCGCGTCAGCGTCCCGTTCCGCTCCAGCTCGCGCAGCGTCTCGATCACGAACAGCGGATTGCCCCGGCTTCGCGCCGCGATGTTCGCGCCCAGCTCCTCCGCCAGACCGGGACGATGAATTTTGTCCGACACGAGCGTGACGACGGCGTCCTCTCCGAGCGGCTCGAGCACCATCCGGCGCGAGTTCGGTAGGGAGGTGAAGAGTGTGTCCAGCTCCGATCCGCTCGAGACGCATCCGGCGAGAATGAGCAACATCCTGTTGTCGCGCACCTGATCGGCGAGTGTGCCGATCACGCGTCTCCCCTCGGCCGTTGCAAACGCGACGTCGTCCACGATCCAGATCAGCGGATTCCGCTCGGCGAGGCTGCGCGCAAGTTCGCCGAATAGTGATTGTACTGTGTCGTCGGGGATTCGCTGCTCGCCGCTGACCGCCTCGCCGGCAATCATCGACGTGAACGCGGAGATAAGCGCGTCCGGTCCGTGGAGGCAGCCGGCAATTCGCGTCGAGAGCGCCGCGCTGCCGAAGTGATCCACGACGGCGCGGGCGAGCCCTGCGTAACCCGACGCATCAGGGGGACACGAGCCGTAGAGAACAGTCACCTTCTCACCGGTTTGCTCCAGCTCGCCTACGAACTCGGCGAGGAGCCGCGACTTACCTATACCCGATTCGCCGTCTATCAGCAGACTTGCGCCAGCGTCTCCGCTCTTCGCGCCGGAAAAGAGCGTGCGCAGTGTCGTCATCTCCGCGTTTCGCCCTACGAATTCCGTATCTCGCGCGATGCGGGCGTGCCTCAACGCGCCGCGCTGCGGCACTTCGGTCGATGACGTCTCCCTTGCGCGCCACCAATC
>JBKJHG010000144.1:0-12071 GCA_046599115.1 Gemmatimonadaceae bacterium | reverse complement strand
TTTGGAGATCATCGAGGCGGCGAACGAAGAGCGAGCGGTGGGCGCCTCCAGCGAAGACAATCGTGGATCCGTCGCGGGAAATCGCGACACGTCCGACGGCGCCATTCAGGGTCTGGGTTGAATCGAAGGCGATGGTGAATCTCGCGACGGGCTCCCGGGCCGCGGGACGGAAGAACGCCCACAGTGTCGTCGCGAGAAGAATGAGCGACAATCCCGCGAGATAGGGAGCTAAGCGACCGAGCCTGTCGATGCGGCGTCTGCCGGGGGTGATTCGAATTCCGGACGCGCCCTGCGATAGCGTTGGATTTGTAAGTGCAGCCGCGTACTCCGCGGCGGTCGCGAATCGATCCGCGGGAATTTTCGCCAGCGCGGTGTGAACTGCGTACTCGACTTCGGGTGGAACCGATTCGCGCAGCGTGGAGAGCGGCGTCGGTTTCTCGGTCATTATCTTCGAGACGACTGCCTGCACCGTGGAGCCGGCGAAGGGCGGATCGCCGGCGATCATCTCGTAGGTGACGGCGGCGAGCGAGTAGATGTCGCTGCGGGCATCAATCGTTCTCTCACCGACCGCCTGCTCGGGCGACATATACTGCGGCGTGCCGAGCGAGAGACCGGTCTGCGTCATCCGTCCGGCGCCGGCGGTGGTGACGGCGAGTGCGATTCCGAAATCGGCGACGAGGGCCTGGCCGTCGTGGAGGAGAATATTCTCCGGTTTGATGTCGCGGTGGATGACGCCGTGACGGTGAGCGTAGTCGAGCGCGCTTGAAACTTCCTTGGTGATGCGAATCGATTCCGGAATTGAGAGCTGGCGCTCGCGATCGATACGGGCGCGGAGCGACTCGCCGGTGACGTACGGCATCACGTAGAAGAGCAGGGAATCAGCTTCGCCCGAGTCGAGCAGCGGGAGGATATGCGGGTGCTGAAGCTTCGCGGTCGTCTTTATTTCGGAGAGAAAACGTTCCGAGCCGAGGGCCGCGCCCAAGTCGGGGTGGAGAACTTTTATCGCAACGTCGCGGTCGTGCTTGACGTCGTGGCCGAGGAAAACTGTCGCCATCCCGCCGGCGCCGACTTCTCGCTGGAGCTGGTAGCGATCGGTGAGCGCTGCGTTGAGGCGGTCGAGAGTCGTCGTCATTTGTTGGATTTCGATTTGAGCTCGCCAAACCAGTTGTCCACTATAACGAGCTTATCCGGGACAGATGAGCTAATCGGGCGGATCATCAGGAAGCTCTTGTCGTCCGGAGCGACGTCAAATTGCGGGTGCGCCTCCTGCGCAAGATACGGGAGGGCCGAGAACAGAACTCTTATCGGCCCCAGCGAGAAAGTCGGTTTGGTAGTCACGCTCGCAGAGATGAAGTCACCCGCAGGGTTTCGATAGAAAATTTCGCTGCCGCTGTGAGACCACCGTGGCGCGGCTCCGCCTCCCTTCGAGACCAGCCACTTTGCTGAATCTCCATTCGGAAATGGAACGACGTAGATCTCGGGCACGCCGCTCAAGTTCGATGCGTAAGCGAGAAAATGCCCGTCAGGGGAAAGTGACGGAGAGACCCCGTCCGCGTTCGATGGACTGAGCTGTGTCGCTGCGCTGTCCACTCCCGGCCGAATGGCGAAGATGTGGCGCGAGCCCGCCACGGTGCGATAGATGAGCCACTTTCCATCGCGTGACCACAACGACTCCGCCGCCCTGTATGAGTGCGGTAGCTCCATCTTCGCCTGGGCGGTCCCGTCAGCGCGCTTCGTGTAAAGGTCAGATGAATTCTGGTCCGGTTTGGAGATCGAGTAATAGGTCACAAAGCGTCCGTCGGGAGTCCAGCTCGGCCACGAATTGAGTACGCCGTCAACGGTGAGTTTGAGACTCGGCCCGTTGTCGAGCTGCTTGATCCAGATATCACCGCGTAGCCCGAACGCATTCACTGTCGAGTACGTAACCGCGAGGCGCTTGCCATCGGGAGAAATCGCAGGGTAACTGAACGAGCCCTGCCAGGTTGAGTCCACCTGCCGCGCCTTTCCGTCACGCGACACCCACACAAGCGCGGCGTTGCTTTGACTGGGGCCGACTGTGTACATCAGCGTCCCCGAGTTTGAGACTGCCAGATCTGCGCTTCCAGTGGTTCCAATGCGGACTTCCTGCGCGACGACCGTCGGCTCACCGACGATCTGCATTTTGTCTTCGTCGAAGCGGACGGCCATCAGGGTACCGTTTGACGTTATGTAGATGAGATGGCCGGACGGAGAGTAGCGGCCGATACGTCCTTCGACGAGAGTGGTGTGTTTCCCAGTCTTGAAGTTCTGAACGGCGATCGACGTGCGGCCCTGTGTGATGGCACCGTAATAGACGGTGAATATCAATCCCTTTCCGTTGGGGAGAGGATCAGGGAGCTTGTGGTATACCTCGTTGGTGGCGGAGTCGAGCGTGGTAACCGATGTCGCGACAGAGCCGGAAGCTGAAGCGACACGGACGATGCTCTCGCCAATCCTGCTGGCTATATAAAGAAAACCGTCCGTTCCCCAAGAACCCCCCGATTGACCGACGATCGATTCGGTAACGGTTACCGGTGCACCACCGTCGAGTGGCACGGTCTTGAGCTGGAAGTCGGCAGTGGAGAAGCCGAGATGCTTGCCATCTGGGGAGAAAAAGGGAGCGCGTGCTCCCTCTGTTCCTGTCAGCGGCAATGCCACAAGCTCATTGCGCGGCCGCACATATAATCTCGATTCCGGTCCACCTGCGAACGCAAAGGTGTTCCCGTCAGGGGAGAGCGCGATGCGGCCGACCTGACCGTTAAGCGCCTGCGCGGAATCGAATGCCAGGATGTAGCGGATAGTCTTCGCCGGAGCGGATTGGCGATTCCATCCCCAGAGCGCGGCGACGAGAAGAATCGCCAACGCCGCTCCGAGTCCGAGACTGACGCGTTTCCATCGTGTCGCCGCGGCGCTCTCGCCCGCAATCTCTGCCGCCATCGCCGACCGCGTGTTGAGACGGAACGAGGGGTTGGTTAGCGCGTGAGCGAATTCGGTGGCCGAGCTGAAGCGATCGGCAGGCAACTTCTGCAGCGCTTTCTCGATCGCGGCTTCCACGTTCACTGGAACGTTGGGGCGCATCACGTGAATCGGGGGCGGCTCGGCCGTCATCAGCTTGGCGATGATCGCCTGCGTCGAATTCCCGCTGTGCGGCGGCTCGCCCGTCAGCATCTCGTACGAGACGGCGCCGAGTGAGTAGATGTCGCTCCGCGCGTCGATGTCGCGGTCGCCGGTGGCCTGCTCGGGCGACATATACTGCGGAGTGCCGAGCGACAAACCTGTTTGCGTGACGCGCGCGCCGCCGGCGTTGGAGACGGCGAGCGCGATTCCGAAGTCGGCGATGACGGGCTGGCCCGCCTGAATCAGAATGTTTTCCGGCTTCAAGTCGCGGTGAATGACACCATGCTCGTGGGCGTATGCGAGCGCGCTTGCGATTGCGACCGAAATTCTTACTGCTTCCTCGATTGGGAGCTGCTTCTCGCGGTCGAGGCGAGTGCCGAGACTCTCGCCCTGAATGAAGGGCATTACGTAATAGAGAAGCCCGTCAGCTTCGCCGCTGTCGAAGAGCGGGAGAAGATTCGGATGCTGGAGATTCGCGGTGACCTGAATCTCGGAGAGGAATCGGTCTGCGCCGAGTATAGCGCCGAGCTCGGGCTTGAGAACTTTGAGCGCGACGTTGCGCTTGTGCTTGACGTCGCGTGCGAGATAGACCGTGGCCATTCCACCGGAGCCGATCTCGCGATCGATGTCGTATTTGCCGGCGAGCGCGGCATTGAGGCGGTCGAGAGTGGTGGTCATTTCTTCGCCTGGAGCGATTCGAGCGTGGTCATCGGCCCCAAAATTAGGAGACGCGGGCGATTACGCCACACCTGAAATACGACACTATGGTAGTGGGGCATCTCGGGGCTTCTCGGGCCGGCGGTCGAAACACGCCACGTTGTGCCGACCGGCGCTTATTCGGAGGACTTGACCGGCTGCTTGTATTCCGCTTCGGGGACGAAATCCCGGCCGCTCACGCGGAAGGGGGCACCGTTGATTTGGACGCGATCGCCGAGTATGTCGTCTTCGTCCGGGTCATTGACCGGCGGAACGACCTTACGTGTATCAATGTCCTTCTTCATACCAAGCGCGTTCTCGACGGTTGGCGAGTCGCGCGCTGATGATTCGAAAATTGTCGTCACCGCGCTCGACGTGAGCGACGACCCCGTGAAAGGGTATATGATGCTTTCGAAAATTGCCAGCGGCTTTGATATCATCCCAGGCGAAGTGATCGGTCACACCGAATAATCCGGGACGGGGCCGAGTCGAGCGTAACCAAAAAACCGCAATGGCAAGCGATGGCCTGAGAGGCGGAGTTATCTTCCCCCTATGGCGATCAAGAGGCGAAAGGGGGATCTGGCGGAGCGGTCGCTCTGGAAGCGGATAAAGGATGTCGCTCTTACCGATGTGACGGTTTTCGTCCCCGGGCGGGCGGGGTCCATTCAGGGCTCGCTCGACTCGCTCGAGGAAATTCTTCTCGACGCAGACTTCGGCGTGGCCACGACGCTGGCGCTCACCGCCGAGGTCGAAGCTCAGGCAAAGCGCGGATTCGTGAAGACGCAGGAAGATTTTCTTGCCGCGCTGCGCGGGGGAATCGAGTCCGCGCTCAAGAAGGGGAACAGCGACACGAAGCTCCATCTCGACGGTGCGAAGCCGGCGGTGATTCTCGTGATCGGGGTGAACGGCGCGGGGAAGACGACGTTCATCGGCAAGCTTGCGTCAGCGCTCCGTCAGGACGGAAAGAAAGTGATGCTGGGCGCGGCGGATACATTTCGCGCCGGAGCGATCGATCAGCTAAAGCGCTGGTCGGAAAGGACGGGAGCGGATTTTGTCGGAGGCGCCCCGGGGAGCGATCCAGCATCGGTGGCGTTCGACGCCGTTGACGCGGCGGTTTCGCGCGGAGCGGACGTCGTCATCGTGGACACCGCGGGACGGCTGCACACCAGCGACTCGCTTATGGAGGAGCTGAAAAAGATCAACCGCGTCATCGCCAAGCGGCTCCCTGGCACGCCGCACGAAACGCTGCTCGTCCTCGACGGGACGATCGGACAGAACGCGGTGCAGCAGGCGAAGACGTTCGCCGCGGCGGTGCCGGTCACCGGACTCGTGGTGACGAAAGTTGACGGCACCGCGCGCGGAGGAATCGTGCTCGCGGTTCACGAAGCGATAGATGTGCCGGTGAAGTTCGTCGGGACGGGGGAGCAGGCGGGGGATCTTTCCGAATTTGACGCCGGGGATTTTGCGCGGGATGTGCTCGGCGAGGACTAACCGCCACGACAACGGCAACTGCAAATGCAGAAGAACTGGACTCCAGACTTTAGTCTTTCAGACTGGAGACTGTAGTAAACGGCTCGGTGACTTCTCCTGCCGCGATCGGACGTCCTACCAGCCTGAAATCCTAAACCCGATGCCGCGCCGGTGAAGTCACCGAGTAGTGACTAAAGACTCCTGACTAATAGACTATAGTCTGGAGTCCGGTTCAGTTGCCTTTGCCGTTGCCGTTCAATCGGTCAGCATTATCGTAACTTTTGTCTCGTGACCCCGCCTCCTCCGCGCCCGTCCTCCTCGAAGCTGTACCTCGAGATGCCCATCAACTACTTGACGGGCGTCGGCCCCGCCCGCGCCGAGCTGTTCCGGAAGATGGGAATAATGACCGTCCGCGATCTCCTCTGGCACATCCCGCATCGCTATGAGGACGCCACCACCGTCGCTCCGATCTCGTCACTCCGCCCGGGAATGGAAGCGACCGTCATCGGCGAGGTAATCTCGAAGGGCGTGATCCCGACGCGCAAAGGTCTACGAATCTTCCAAGCGGTTCTGCGTGACGATTCGGGAATTATCGAGGCGAGCTGGCCTGGTCAACCGTACCTCGATCGCTCGATCAACAAGGGCGACGTGATGCTTGCCGCCGGGCCGGTGAGATTCTATCACGGCCGCCAGCTCGTTCCCCGCGAGTTCGTCCAGCTCGGCAAGGACGACACGGGGATGCGGGAAGGAAAAGTTCTCTCCGTTTATTCCGCGACCGAAGGGCTCTCGTTCAAGGTAATTCGCTCAATCATCGACACGCATCTCGATGCGCTGATGCCGCTCGCGAATGAATATCTCCCGCCGGAGATTCTCAAACTCGCCGGCGTTCCTCCGCTGCGCGATTCTCTACGGATGCTGCATCGCCCGAAGACTATTACCGAAGGGCTGACCGGGCGCGAGCGGCTCGCGTATGAGGAGATGCTGTTTATGCAGATCCTCCATCGCAAAGCGAACGCACTCAAACGCCAGCGGCGAAAGGGAATCGTTTTCACCAACAAGCGGCAGCTGACGACGAAGCTGAAGTCGGCGCTCCCATTCACTCTCACCGAAGCGCAGACGACTGCGATCCGCGAGATCGTCGCCGATATGGTGACCGACCGCCGAATGCACCGGCTCCTGCAGGGGGATGTCGGGAGCGGGAAGACGATTGTCGCGCTCTTCGCCGCGCTGCTGGCGATGGAGAACGGATACCAGGCGGCGTTTATGGCGCCGACCGAGCTTCTCGCCGAGCAGCATTTCAGAACTTTTACCCGTCTGCTTGCGCCGCTGGAGATTCAGCCGGTTCTCGTCACCGGCTCACTGAATTCGCGCGACAGAAAGAAGGCGGCGGAGAAGATGGCGGCGAAGGCGCCGCTGCTCGTCGTCGGCACACACGCTCTCATCGAGCAGAGCGCCGAGTTCGGAAAGCTCGGCTTCATCGTGATTGACGAGCAGCACCGGTTCGGTGTCGAGCAGCGCGCGAAAATCGGACGCAAGGGCGACTCGCCTGATGTGTTGCTGATGAGCGCGACTCCGATTCCGCGCTCTCTCGCCCTCACCGCGTACGGCGATCTCGACGTCAGCACGCTTGACGAGCGCCCCGCCGGCCGTCAGCCGATCACCACTGTGATGCGCCCCGAATCGACGCGCGACCGCGTACTGCAATTCGTTGACAGGGAAGTGGAGAAGGGAAGGCAGGCGTACATCGTCTATCCAGTGATCGAGGAATCGGAGAAGCTCGATCTCAAGGCGGCGACGACGATGTACGAAGAGCTCAGAAAGGGTGTGTTCTCGCTGCGGCGAGTCGCGCTGCTGCACGGACGCATCGGCGCCGACGAGCGCGAAGAGACGATGCGGAAGTTTCGGGACGGCGAGATTGACATCCTCGTCTCGACGACGGTCATTGAAGTCGGTATTGACGTCCACAACGCGACGGTGATGCTAGTCGAGCATCCGGAGCGGTTCGGATTGTCGCAGCTGCATCAGCTGCGTGGCAGGGTTGGCCGCGGCGCCGAAGCTTCCTTCTGCATCCTGCTCGGCAATGTCGGGGACGATTCGTTCCAGCGGCTCAAGATTCTCGTCGAAACCGAAGACGGATTCGAAATCGCGCGCGCCGACCTCCGCCTGCGCGGAATGGGGAATCTTTTCGGCCAGGAGCAGAGCGGGGATCCGGCGTTCAAGATCGCGGACCCGGTGCGGGATGAAGAGCTGGGCGTGAAGGCGCGCGTCGCGGCCGAGTTGCTGCTCGAGAAAGATCCGGAGCTGGCGTCGAAGCCGAACGTCGGGATCAGGAAGGTGCTGGCGTCGCGTTACGCGCGGGCGCTGGAGTTGTTTCGAGTTGGGTAACTGCGAACTACAACATACGACGGTAGTCTTCTTTGGTAGTTCCTACGCTTTCGGATTGGCCAGGCGCTTCTTAATCCGGTCGAGCTCCGCGTTCACCTTGGCGAGCTGATCGCGAAGTGAAGCGATCTCCTCGTCGCGCGACTTCATCGCGTCCTTGTCCGGCGTCGTCGTCACCGTAGTCGTTTGCGCCGCACTCGTCGGCGCGAGCTTCAGCGACTGAGCCAGCGCCGCCGTGCGGCGTAGCACCTTCGCCACCGACGTGTGCCACGTCGCCGAATCGCTGGCGAGATAGACGTCCAAGCTGCTGATTCCGGCGGAGAGCGATCCGTTCTTGTTGCTAGGATCAACCTTGAAAAGCCCGCGCCAGAAAAGCGCCTCCGTGGATTCGTGCTTCCCCGGATGGAGGGCGATGAAGTCGGCAAGGGTCCGGTCCGCCGCGTCATACTTGCCGCTGTCGGCAGCCTGGCGCGCCGTCGCCAGAGTTCTGTCCCATTCGTCGCGAACGGTTGGCGCGGAATGCTGAAAGTGCGCACACCCCGCGGAAAACAGGACTGCGAGAAGCAGCGAAGCGCGCTTCACGCTCCGCCTCCTATGTGGTCGCTCTTTCTTCTGATGCCGCTGATTCTCACCGGCAGCTGCACCGTGAACGTCGTACCGTTGCCCAACTCGCTCTCCGCGGAAATGGTGCCCCCGTGCGCCTCCACTATTTCTCTCGCAATCGCCAGGCCGAGTCCCGTTCCCTTGGCGGCAGCCTGCGCCTGGTTGTCCGCCTGGAAGAATTTATCGAAGATGCGGGGCAGCTGTTCGGGCTCGATGCCCACCCCGGTGTCGCTCACGGCAATAGTCACCTGATCGCCTCCGTCCCTCACGTCGAGATCGACCGCGCCGTCACGCGGCGTAAACTTGAACGCGTTCGATAGAAGATTGCCGAGCACTTCGTTGATGCGGTCCTCGTCCCAGAACACCTGCTCGGGAAGTTCGTCGCCGTGACGCATAGTGAATGTGATGTTGCGCTGACTGGCGAGAACACTGAACGACTCTTCGAGATTCGTGAAGTACCGTTGGAGGTTGATCTCGCGCGGGTCGAGCTTCCCTCCGCCCGCTTCAAACCGGCTGATGTCGAGGAGTCGCTTGATGAGCCGCGTGAGGGTATTCGCCTGCTTTACGACCGTCTGGCAGATCTCGTGCTGCTTCGGCGTAAGCTCGCCGTAAATATTCTCCTGCAGCAGCTCCAGGTACCCGATGATGACGTTGATCGGTGTCTTGAGCTCGTGCGATGCGACGGAGATGAACTCCGCGCGCAGCCGGTTCAGCTCGGCAAGCTGCATCGCCATTGATTTGTAGCTCGCCGCGAGGCGGCCGAACTCGTCGGCGCGGGTCGGGGAGATGCGGAGCTCGTACGAGAGATCGCTTTCCGCGACCGCCTTCATTCCGCGCTCCAGTTCGTACACAGGCCTGCTGATGGCGCGGAAGAGAAGGAGTCCGAGAATGAACGCCAACGCGCCGGCGATGATGAACGCCGCGATTCCAAGACGCTCGGCGTTGCTCGTAGCATCGGCGGCCTGCGTGACGCGGACGCCGGTGCTCTCACGCAGTCTCGCGCTGATTGAATTAAGCGAGCTGTCGATGGCGGCCAGCGCGGGGCGCGTGCGCTGAGTCGAGATCATCTCCGCGACGACGCCGTTGCCGGCGACGGCATCGGCGAACTCCTCGGCGGTCGCCGATTGGAGCTCGAGGAGCGATGCGCGAAGCGGCGCCGGCGAGAATCCGAGCTTGAACGATTCGAGCGAGTCCGTCAGCGCGCCGAGGCGGGCAATGGCGGTTTTCATCCGCTGCTCGCTCGCTCCGTCGTGTACGAAGAGAAGAGCGTTGTCGGCCCGGCGACCGTCCTCTACAGCGCCACTGAACTCATTGAGCAGCTGCGACGCCGCGAACTCGTGATCGCGGAGCAGGCGGGTGGTCGTCTGCAGCTCTTCGAGAGACCGAAGGGCGAGCAGCAGGGGGATGAGCAGGACGACGGCGATTGCGAGCAGGCCGAGTCCGAGGCGAGAGCGAAGGCTCATCTCCGGTTGACACTCACAATCGCTTCCTCTACCTTGCCGCCGAAGTCCCTGCCGCCGACACTACGAATCAACAATGACGTCATCTTCCTCTGAATACGCGCGAATAATCGACCTTCCCGCGTACACCGGCCGATCCGTGCGCGTGCGCGGATGGGTCACGCACGTACGGTCGTCCGGAAAGGTGGCTTTCGTCGTCATTCGCGACGGCAGCGGGATACTGCAGGTGGTGCTGGTGAAAAGTACCGTACCAGCGGAGTCCTGGGAACGGTTCGCGACGTTGTCGCAGGAGACGAACGTCGAGATCGAGGGCGAGGTGCGGCTGGACGCCCGGGCGCCCGGCGGAGTCGAGCTCGGCGCGGCCTCCCTCGAGGTCGAGGGCGCCAGCCCGATCGACTATCCGATCCAGCCAAAGGAGCACGGCGTGGATTTCCTGCTCGACCATCGCCATCTCTGGCTGAGGAGCGAGCGCCAGCGGGCGATTCTCAGGGTGCGCGCCGAAATCGAGCAGGCGATTCGCGACTTTTTCTATGAGCGCGATTTCACTCTCGTGGATACGCCGATCCTCACGGCGGCGATCGGAGAGCGGAGCGGACTTTTCGCGACCGAGTACTTCGATGAGGGGAATGCATACCTCGCGCAGACGGGGCAGCTGTACGGCGAAGCGGCCGCCGCGGCGCTGGGAAAGATTTACTGCTTCGGTCCGACATTCCGCGCCGAGAAGTCGAAGACGCGCCGCCATCTCACCGAATTCTGGATGTGCGAGCCGGAAGTTGCCTTCAACGACTCGAACGACAATATGAAGCTGCAGGAAGAGTTCATTTCTTACATTGTCGCCCGCGTGCTGGAGCGGAATCAGAAGGAGCTGGCCGAGATCGAGCGGGACGTTTCCAAACTGGAAACGGTCAAGGCCCCATTCCCGCGGATCGACTACAACGACGCGGTAAAGATTCTCCAGGAGAAAGGAAGCTCCGTGAAGTGGGGCGACGATCTTGGCGCCGAGGACGAGTCGCTGCTTGTCGAGGGCGCGGACAGGCCGGTGTTCATCTTCAATTATCCGAAGGAAGCGAAGGCCTTCTATATGAAGGAGAATCCGGACGATCCGCGCACGGTTCTATGCGACGATTGTCTAGCGCCGGAAGGTTACGGCGAGATCATCGGCGGGTCGCAGCGTGAGGACGACTACGAGAAGCTGCTCCACCGGATCAAGGAAGAGAAGCTCCCGCTCGACGCGTACGGCTGGTACCTCGACCTACGGAAGTACGGGACCTTCGTTCACTCGGGGTTCGGGCTCGGGCTCGAGCGCACCGTCGCCTGGATCTGCGGGCTTCCCCACATCAGAGAGGCGAGTCCGTTTCCGAGATTGATGAATAGGTTGAGGCCGTAAGCCGGGAACTGTAACTACAACCGAACGGCAAAAGAACGGGACGCCAGTCTGTAGTCTTTTGGTCAACCTGTCTGTAGTCAACGACTCGGTGACTTCTCGTGCCGCGATCGGACGTCGTACCAACGCCAATCCCGTGTCCGATGTTTGCCGGTGGAGTCACCGAGTAGTGACTAAAGACTCCCGACTTATAGACTACAGTCTGGAGTCCCGTTCATTTGCCGTTGCCGTTGCAGTAACAGTTTCTTGCACCTTCGCCTCGTCCCACAGCTTGTCGAGCCGCTCTAGACCCAAATTCGGGAAATCCAGCCCGCGCTCCTTCGCGATCTCCTGCATCAGCCCGAATCTCCGCTCGAACTTCGCATTTGCTTTGTCCAGCGCCAGCGATGCGTGCACTCCCGCCTTTCGGCAAAGATTCACCACTGCAAACAACAAATCGCCCAGCTCTTCCTCGAGCGCACCGTGTCGTTCGTCGAGAATCGCCGCGCCCGCGGCATTGTAGCTCGGCGGTGTCTTCACCAATTCACTTCGCACCTCGGTGAGCTCTTCCTCGACTTTCTCGGCTGGCCCGTTTACATCGGGCCAATCGAACCCGACTCCAGCCGCGCGATCCTGCAGCCGGTGCGCGCGATGAAGTGATGGGAGGGAAGCGGGCAGTCCTTCGGCGAGCGAGGTCCGCTTCTTCGACTTCATCTTTTCCCACTTCTCGCGCGGCGCGTCGGAGTACAAATGCGGATGCCGCCCCTTCATCTTCGTTATCAATCCCTCGGCGACGTCGCTGAAGCTGAATGCGCTCCTCTCCTCAGCCATCACAGAGTGGAACAGCACCTGGAGCAGAACATCTCCGAGCTCTTCACGCATCAGCGGGTCGTCGCCGAGACGGATCGCGTCGTCGAGCTCGTGCGCCTCCTCGATGAGATAGGGGCGAAGCGATTGGTGAC
>JBKJHG010000017.1:0-9097 GCA_046599115.1 Gemmatimonadaceae bacterium | reverse complement strand
AGGCGAGAGCGAGCGTTGCCGCGCCGGCGCAAGCGGCGAGGATCCTCCTCACGCCATCCTCTCGGTGAGAATCGTCGAGAGATTCACGTACGCCTGCGCGGCCGGATCTGCGGGGGTCCTGACGACCACCGGAAGGCCGGCGGCAAAGGCGTCCGCTGTAGCGATGGTGCGCGGAATCATTATGTCGAAGACGATGTTCGATGGCAGATTTTTCCGCACGTAGTCCACGACACGCGCGCTGGCCGCGCTCTCCGGGTCGTACATCGTCATCAGAATCCCGTCGAGCGAAAGCCGCTCGTTCGTGGTGACGATGTCCTGAATTCCGCGCAGAATCTGCGGCGTCGTCTGCAGCGCCAGCGGCTCGCACTGCAGTGGCACGACGACGTGATCGCTGCCGCGGAGCACGGTGCGGGTGATGTTGCCGAGTCCGGGAGGAGTGTCAACGACGACAACCTCGCAGCGGGACTGCGCCATCCTGAGAAGATCGTCGAGGACGTCGGTCTCCCCGATCAGCTGCTGGTACATCGCGTGATCCGATTCGTCGGCGACGGAGCCGGCGAGAATCACGCGCAGCCAGGGGAGCGCCGTCGGAAGAATGATCTCGCGCAGCTGCCGCTGGCCGTTGAGATAATCCGCGAATCCGAACGTCGGATGTCCGCGCTGGAGGCCGACACCGTAACGCACCGATCCCTGCGGGTCCACGTCAATGAGAAGCGTCTTCAGCCCGCGGCGGGCGAACGCCGCGGCGAGGTTCACCGCAGTCGTTGTTTTTCCAACTCCCCCCTTCTGGCTGACAATCGCCAACACACGACCCATTTAGTCGAGCGTCTCCGGAAACTCCGATTGGTCCATTTCGTCGTCGGACTGCGCCGGTGTGTGAAGCTGGTCGAGCGTCTGCTTGGCGTGGGCGACCCAGCGCTGGGACTCGGGGCCCGTCGGCGCGTCCATCAGAAACGCTTCGAGGTGATAGGCGGCGTCGCTGACCTCGCTCCGCTTCAGCAGCAAGTACGCGAGCCCATAGTGCGCGCCGGAGAGCTTCGGCTCGATTGAGAGAGCGCGCTTGTACGAACGTATCGCGTCATCGGACTGGCCAAGCTTCGAGAATGCGATCGCCATGTTCTCGAGCACCCGCACATTGTTTGGATGCTCGCGCAGGGCGAGGCGGTATGACGTGAGCGCGGCATCGTAGTCGCCCTGTTTCTCCAGCGCGAGCCCCTCGCTCAAATAATCCAGCTTCCCGCTCCGGCCAGGCGGGGAAGAGGATTTTGCGCCGCGGAGTTTGTCCCAGAACGACATACTCCGAATTTACCGAGAGGCGAGGGTGCGGGCTACGCCAAATCCCGCGCCGGAGTGCGCCGGCTAGAGGTCGCCCACGCCGATGGTTTCCCAATTCTCGCCGGCGATGAGCCGCTGATAGGCGTCGTCGAGCATCTCGGCGTTACCGGCGAGGAAGCGGCAGCTGGCGCTCCCTTCCGAGCCGCACTCCACTTCCATCACCGCGACCGGGTACTCGGCGAGCGGAGTCAGAAATCCGGCGAGAACGCCGGTCGTTACGTGACATCCGCGCCCGCCACCTGAATCCGTCTCCCAACAGTTCTCGATGTCCACCACCGCCAGTGCGTCGTGCGATGAGCGAAGACGGACGGACCCCCATCCGGCCTTCGCGAAGAATTCGCTCGCGCGCGAAGAGAATTCCTCGAGCGACATCGCCGCCGGATCACCGCCTCCGGTTGACTGCACCGATTCCGCGAATGCCGCATAGAGCGCGCCGCCGCCAGCGTGGCCCGCGTCACGCAAGGCCTCGACTCCGGCGGCGGCTTCCGCCGACCCGCTTAGCCGTCGCAGCGTTTCGCCCGCCTGGGTGACAAGCCCGCTCGCGTTCGTAGGAGTCATATAGATAAGGACGATTTCACTTCGTAGATGTTGCGCCGCCGGCCGCCCGACGCAAGAGCTCGCTCTCGTCAATCGTTTCGACGCCCAGCGAGCGCGCTTTCTCCAGCTTGCTTCCCGCATCTTCGCCGACCACGACGAAAGTAGTGGATTTTGAGACCGAGCCGGTGACACGGCCGCCCGCCCCCTCCACTACCTCTGTCGCCTTTGCCCGACTGAGCGTCGGCAGTATGCCGGTCACGACGATCGACATTCCGTTGAAGGGCCCGTCGGCGGCGACCGTCCGCGGTTCGGCGAAGTTCAGGCCGGCCTTACGCATTTTCTCGACGAGCGCCTTCGCCGACGGATCGCGGAAGTAACTCGCGACAGCGGAGGCGATGATTCCGCCGATCCCGCGCACCGCGCTGATCTCTTCTTCGGTCGCCGCAGCGAGCTTGTCGAGATCCCCGAACTGCTGGGCCAGCAGCCGCGCCGCGATTTCGCCGACGTGCCGGATTCCGAGCGCATTGAGAAGGCGCGACAGCGGCTGCGATTTCGATTGCGCGATAGCATCCACCAATCCGGCCGCTCCCTTCGCCGCGTATCCCTCCAGCGTCTGCAGCTTCTCCGCGGTGAGGGGGTAAAGATCGGCCGGATCTCGCACGAGCTTCTCTTCGACCAGCTGCTGAATTCTCGCGTATGACAGCCCGCGAATGTCCATCGCTCCACGGGATGTAAAATGAACGAGCCCCTCGAGCTGCCGGCCCGGGCAGGCGACGTTCGGGCAATAAACGGCGGCTTCGCCTTCCTCGCGCACGGCTGGAGTGCCGCACACGGGGCACCGCTCCGGCATCTTCCATTTTCGCAGCGACCCCGTCCGCTTCTCGGGGATCGAGGAGAGCACCTGCGGAATCACATCTCCGGCGCGCTTCACCTGCACCCAGTCGCCGATGCGAAGATCCTTGTCGCGAATGAAATCTTCGTTGTGAAGCGTGGCAAGCTTCACGATCGTCCCTCCGATTTCCACCGGCTCGAGAACCGCGAACGGATTGAGAGCGCCGGTGCGCCCGACGTTCACCTCGATCGCCAGCAGCTTGGTTTCGGCAATATCGGGGGCGAACTTGCGCGCGATCGCCCACCTCGGCTCCCGCCCCCCGACGACGCCGAGCTCTTCCTGAAGCTCGAGCGAATTGATTTTCACGACCCCGCCGTCGATCGCGAAGTTCAGCTTGCCGCGGAGATCGTGCTCGACTTCGTGCGCCCACTTGCCAACCTCTTCGATCGTCTTGCAGCGGCGGCGCGACGGCGCGACAGGCACTCCCCATTTCACCAGCGTCTCGAGAAGCTGTTCCTGGGTGGCGAAGGGAAGGTCATCGCCCTTGGACGCGAATGAGTAACCGAAGAATCGCAGCGGTCTCGATGCGGTGATGGCTGGATCGAGCTGGCGCAGGCTGCCCGCGGCGGCGTTGCGCGGATTCGCGAAGATGGCGTCGCCGGCCTTGGCGCGCTCTTCATTCATCTTCTCGAAGCGGTCGAAGGGAAAATAGATCTCGCCGCGAATCTCCATCCGCTCCGCCGGCGCCGCGTCGGCGAGGCGGAGCGGCACGTCTCTCACCGTGCGCAGGTTCACCGTCACGTCCTCGCCGATCGTTCCGTTGCCTCGTGTCGCCCCCATCACCAGGACTCTGTTCTCGTAAGTCAGGCTTACAGCGATACCGTCGATCTTGAGCTCCGTCTGGTAGCCGGAGTTGGTGACGTCGTCGCCGGCTAGGCGCACGAGCCGCTCCTCCCACGCGATCAGCTCGTCGTGGCTGAACGCGTTGCCGAGCGACAGCATCGGCTTGAGGTGTGCGTGCTTGGTGAGAGCGCTCTGGATCTCGGCGCCGATGCGGAGCGTCGGCGAGTCGGGGGTGCGCAGGCCGGGGTTGGATTCTTCCAGCTGCTGCAGCTCGCGAAAGAGCTTGTCGTATTCGGCGTCCGATATTCTAGGACGATCGAGAACGTAGTACTCGTGCGAGGCGCGGTGCAGCGCCTCTCTAAGGTGCTCCGCGCGCGCTGTCTTCGGGTCGCCCGGCTTCGGCTCGCTGGTCTGCTTGTTGGGGCGGTTTGGCGCCATTCGGGGGCTGCTCTCGCTCCGTGTGGGATTTGTACTCTGCGCTTTCGTAGGCAACGACTTTGTTGCGACCAGACTCTTTCGCGACATACAGGGCGTCATCCGCCGCTTTCAGCAGCGAATCCTCATCGCGAATGTCCGGATGCGGCCAGGCCGCAACTCCGCAGCTCACCGTCCGCAGCAGGGTGCCGCCCTCGAACGAAAATGTATGCGCTTTCGTCAGCTCCCGCAGGCGGTCGGCGAAGCTGACGGCGGACTCCAGCGGCGTGCCAGGAAGAAGGAGTAGAAACTCTTCGCCGCCAAAACGGCCAACGCGATCGATTTCGCGCGCGGATTCCTTCAGCAGCTTTGCGAAATCCTTGAGAACGATGTCGCCGACCTGGTGGCCGTAAGTGTCGTTCACACTTTTGAATTTGTCCACGTCGCACATCACCACCGACAGCGGCTCGTGCAGCCGCTGCGAGTGCGCCCACATTTCGCCGAGCTTCTCTTCGAGGGAGCGGCGGTTGGGAATCTCCGTCAGGGCGTCTGTCTGAGAGATGCGGAGGAGCCGCTGGTTCATCTCCTCCAACTCCTTCTCCCTGCTGCTCAGCTCTTCCTGGAGCTTCTTGATGCGGAGCAGCGACTTTACCCGCGCGTCGAGCTCGGGAAAGTTGATCGGTTTCGTGATGTAATCGTCAGCACCGGCGTCGAGACCTTCGACCTTGTGCTCGGTGGAGTCGAGGGCGGTCTGCATAATTACGGGGATGAACGGCAGACTCTTGTCCGCCTTGAGGCGCCGGACGACCTCCATTCCATCCACCTTCGGCATCATCCAGTCGAGAAGCATCAGGTCGGGCGGGTTGTCCTTCACCATCCGGAGCGCTTCTTCACCACCGGTCGCGCCGGCTACCTCGTAGCCGCGCGACTCGAGGCGCGCGCGAAGCAGTTCGACGTTATCGGGGTGATCGTCAACGACGAGGATCCGATACTTCCCTTCACGCTCCATTGCTCTTGCCCAGGAAGCGCTGAACCTCGGCGACTACCGCCCGCGGCTCGCAAGGCTTCGCCAGGTATCCGTCGCAGCCGACCTCCATCGCCTTCTCGCGATCGGACGCGAGCGCGTGGGCGGTAAGGGCGATGATCGGAATCGACTTCGTCGCCGGGTCGTGCTTAAGCACCTGAGTCGCTTCCCATCCGTCGATGATCGGAATGGAGATGTCCATCAGAATCAGGTCCGGCTTCTCCGAGCGGGCCTTGGCGATTCCTTCCTCGCCGTTGAGAGCTTCGGTCACGTTGTAACCGAAATGTTTAAGAATCGTGGAGTACACGATCCGATTGTCTTCATTGTCTTCCACGAGGAGCACAGTCTTACCAGATTCGCTCATTACATACCTCGCACGGGTATTGCACGCTTCCATTCGAAACGCGAGTCTACCCCGTTCACGGGTGAAAGCTTGGCGTACTTTGAGGCCTGAAGAGCAATTTTCTTACCATCTGAGATCAGAACGAAATGTTTACGTCCGGACTGAATGAAGCTGCGCGCACTTCTGCGCTCACCCCGCTCACCGAGGAGCCGGGGCCGGAGATGGTCCCCGACTGGAACAACATCGGGATTTTCGCTACCGGAATCGCCCTCGGTGCCATCATTGGGGCGGCGGTTGCTCTCTTCGTCGCGCCGGCCAGCGGCCGCGACCTCAGGCAGAGGGTCGCCGGGAAGTTCGGCCGGGGCGGCAACGACGACACGGTTTGGGACGATCTGGCGGGCGAGCTGGCCCGGGCGAAAGAAAGTCTCGCCCGGGCGGTTGAGAACACGACCGAAGACTAGAGCGTCTTGATCGCGGCGGCCGCCTCTGCCTTGTAGTGGCGGTCGTTGTACTCGCTCACCGGCAGATCCGCTGCCGCCTGGTACTCGGTGCGCGCCTTCGTCTTGTTATCCCGATCCTTGTAGATCGCGGCCAGATCGAGGTGGTGCACAATTCGGTTCGGCTCAGCCGCCACCGACTCCTCCATATACCGTTGCGCCTCGGACCAGCTCGCCGAACCGAACACCTGGCCGCCGAGCAGGCTTCGTGCGATCAATCGCGTAAAGCCGTTGAGGCGCATCACCTCAGCGTTCCAAACTCCCATCACGTGGAGGCAGCCGGCGTGCTTCGGACTCAGCTTCAGGCAATCCAGCGCCTGCGCGCGAACGTCAGTCGCGTACTTGATCCGCTGCTTGACGCCGAGCGATAGGGCGCGCTTTCCGAGCGCCAACGCGAGACTGAAGTGACCTTCAGCGTCGCTGGGGTTAGCCGCGACGGCTCTTCGCGCGTACAATTCGGCGTCGGCGAACATCTTCGTTTGTGCCTCGCCGGAGAGGTCGTACGATGCGACGTCCACTGCCGAGCGGGCCGCTTTCCATAGCGCCTCGTAATTGCTTGGATCGGCGTCCGCTGCTTCCTTGTAGTGTGTAAGCGCGGCGGTAGCGTTTAGCGCGGCATATTCACGGTCGCCCATCGCAACGTGATTGACCGGTGTTTGCGCGTTGGCGCTGACGGCTGCGAAAAACGCCGTGATGGACAACAGGTTGCGCAGACGCATTGCGGCTCCAGGAGTGGGATAGTGACGCATTACCATACACCGAACAGGATTTAATGATCGTTCCCCGGTTAATCGAACGCAAACGAAACGGCGGCTCTCTCAGTGGAGACGAGCTGCGCGAGCTTGTCCTCGCCTACGCCCGCGGCGAAGTGCCGGATTATCAGATGGCCGCTTTTCTGATGGCGGTCTACTTCAAGGGGCTCGATCGCTCCGAGATGTCCACGTTGATGGAGGCGATGCTCGCCAGCGGGAGCCATCTCGATCTTTCGCACCTTCCCATCCCGCGAATTGACAAGCATTCGATGGGTGGAGTTGGCGACAAGACATCGCTCGTACTCGCGCCGCTCATCGCGTCGCTTGGCATCGCCGTTCCGATGATTTCCGGACGCGGTCTCGGCCACACAGGCGGCACGCTCGACAAGCTGGAGTCAATTCCCGGATTCCGCACGCAGCTCAGCTTGGACGAAACGCGGCGGCAGGTGGAAGACATCGGCTGCGCTCTCGTTGGCCAGACGCTCGAGCTCGTTCCTGCGGACAGGAAGATGTACGCGCTGCGCGACAGCACCGCGACGGTCGAAGTGATCCCTCTCATCGCCGCGAGCATAATGAGCAAGAAGCTCGCGGAGTCGCTCACCGGCCTCGTGCTCGACATCAAATGCGGATCGGGATCTTTCCTTCCCGAGATTGACCGCGGGCTCGAACTCGCGAAAGCGATGATCGACCTCGGCGCCGCCAACGGCTGCCCGGTAGTCGCGCTCGTCACGGCGATGGACCGTCCACTCGGATTCGCGTGCGGCAATGCGCTCGAAGTGCGCGAGGCGATCGACATGCTTCACGGCGGGGGGCCCGCTGATTTCGTCGAAGTCACGTACGCGCTCGGCGCCGAGATGCTCGTGCTCAGCGGCGTATCGCGAACGCTCGGGGAGGCGCGACAGGAAATGATTCGCGCGATCGCCAGCGGGCAGGCGGCGGAAAAGCTCGAGGAGATAATCTCAGCGCAGGGGGGCGATGCCAAGGTTGTATCCGATCCGTCGCTGCTCCCGCAGGCGGCGTGTGAAGCGGTTTACGAATCACCCGTGGACGGAGTCATCACGCGCGTCGAGCCGCGCACCGTCGGCCACGGCATCATCGCGCTTGGCGGCGGACGAACGAATATGGAGGACGCTGTTGATCCTTCGGTTGGATTCGTGATCACGGCGAAGCCGGGGGACAAGGTTACGAAGGGTCAGCCGCTGGCCACGATCCATGCGCGAAGAAAATCAGAGCTCGAAATCGGACGCCGCACACTGCAGGACGCAATCGCGATCGGCGATGGCGCGTCGGAGGAGTGCCCGCTGATTTCGCATCGCGTGACCACCAGCGGAGTAGAGGCCCTTTAAGGTCGGGCGTAAAGGCCGAATTTGTCTGCCCGGCGACCGACAGAGCGGCACATAGGAAGGGTCTGCGTAAAAAAAGACAGGCGAGAGCCGGTCTTTTTTATTTTCGCGCCGCGAAACGATCTACACGTCAAGGTTGGTGACGAACTTCGCGTTCTGCTCGATGAATAGTCGGCGCGGCTCGACTTCATCCCCCATCAGTGTCTGGAAGATATGGTCGGCGAGCACCGCGTCCTCGACGTTGACCTTGAGAATGGTCCGCGTCTCGGGATCCATCGTCGTCGCCCAGAGCTGCCGCGGATTCATTTCACCGAGTCCCTTGTAGCGCTGGATGTTGACCGAGCTCTTTCCTTCGCCGTTGCTGAGCCGCGCCACGTATTCCTCGCGCTCCTTCTCGTCATAGGCGTAGTACTCTTCCTTTCCCTTCGCCACGCGGTAGAGTGGCGGCTGCGCGATGTACACGTAGCCCGCTTCGATCAGCTCCGGCATCTGACGGTAGAAGAACGTCAGCAGCAGCGTCCTGATGTGTGCGCCGTCAACGTCGGCGTCCGTCATCAGGATGATCTTGTGATAGCGGACGTTCTCGACGGTGAACTCTTCCTTGATGCCGGCGCCGATGGCGGTGATGATGGTCCGGATCTCCTCGTTGGAGAGAACCTTGTCGATCCGCGCCTTCTCGACGTTGATAATCTTTCCGCGCAGCGGGAGAATCGCCTGAAACGCGCGGTCGCGCCCCTGCTTCGCCGATCCGCCGGCGCTGTCGCCTTCGACGAGGTAGATCTCGCACAGAGCCGGATCGCTCAGCGAGCAATCGGCGAGCTTCCCGGGAAGGTTGCCGACGTCGAGGGCGGACTTCTTACGCGTGAGATCGCGAGCCTTTCTCGCTGCCTCGCGTGCACGTGCAGCCGACACAGCCTTTTCGATGACGATGTTGGCGACTCGTGGATGCTCTTCGAGATAAGCGCCAAGCATTTCGTTGACGACTGACTTAACCGCGCCTTCGACCTCGGAGTTGCCGAGCTTTGTTTTCGTCTGGCCTTCGAACTGCGGCTCGTGAACCTTGACGGAAAGAACGGCCGTGAGGCCTTCACGCACGTCGTCGCCGCTCAGCGTAGTCTCGCCGCCCTTCTTTGTGGCGTTCTTGGATGCGTATGCGTTGATCGTTCGCGTCAGGGCC
>JBKJHG010000204.1:0-5723 GCA_046599115.1 Gemmatimonadaceae bacterium | reverse complement strand
TCCACGCCGCGTGCCAATCGATTTTCCGGGCGAACATTATCAGGAAGACGATGATGACCGCGCTTATAAGCCAGCGCAGCGACCGCTTCAGATTCTTGTTCATTCGGCGGGGAGCGTGACGAATTCGTAGCCGCGGTGGCGGAGCTCGTTGATGATTTTTGGCAGCGCTTCAGCTGTCTGCATCCGGTCGCCATCGGGGTTGTAACCGTCGCCGTCGTGAAGGAGCACGATGGAGCCTGGCCCGACTCCCTCGACCGTCTTCTTGTAAATCTTCTCCACGCCGGGTCGGTCACTGTCCCACACGCCGAGCGACCATCCGACCGTGCGCTCACCGAGCTCGCTGGCAATGTACGTCGTCCACGGGCTGCGAAATCCGTGCGGCGCTCGAAAGAGCTTCGGGGCCGGGCCCCCCGCTCTGCGAATCGCGCGGAGCCCAAGCCGGATGTCACGCCGCACGTAAAACGGCGACATAAAGTGCTGCTTGCGGTGGAAGTAGCCGTGATTGCCGATCTGATGTCCTTCGTGCGCGATGCGCATTACCAGCTCGGGCCAACGTTCGGCGTGGCTTCCCAGTATGAAGAACGTCGCCTTCACGTTCTCCTTCCTCAGTGTGTCGAGAATCTTTGGCGTTGCGACGGGATTCGGGCCGTCATCGAAGGTGAGCGAGACGACCTTTGCCACAGTCGGAAGCCTTCCCAGCGCGCTTCCGAATACGTGACTGTTACGATGAAATGCGCCGTGAGCCGCGGCGCCAAGTGCGACGACGCCGAGGACAAGAGGAATGATCATTCGCGCGCGGTCCGACCGAGGACCGCAGCATAAATATCAAGGACGGCATCAGTGACGCGCTCCCAGGAATACTTCTGCGCCTCGAACCGGCCGCGCTTCCCGAGGCGGGCGCGAAGTGTCTCGTCGTCAAGGAGGCGGACGAGCGCATCGGCGAGCGAATCGGTGTCACCGCAGGGAACCATCAGCGCTTCGCGCTCGTTCTTCACGACATCGCGGAAACCGTAGATGTCGGAACAAACAACAGGTGTCTCGCACGCCATTGACTCGAGCAGCGTGATTCCAAACGACGCCTTCGTGGTCGGGCAGGCGTAAATCGCGCTGTGCGCGTAATAGCCGGGGCGCTCTCCCAGCACGGAGCCGACGAACTTGATGTCGGGATCGCCGCCGGCCGCGCGATAATAATGATTGCGCAGCGGTCCATCGCCGACGACCACAAGCTGCGCCTGGCGATTGCGGCCGCGAACCTTCTGGAAGGACTCGATCAGCGTCGTGAGCCCGTTGCGCGGATCGAAGCGCCCGAGAAAGAGAATAGTCGGGACGTCGTCGCGGATGACGGCAGGCTTCGGAACGTCGGGACGAAAAACGCCGGTATCAATCCCGTTGGGGACGATCGTCCAATTCGCTTCGAAGTACCGGTTGAGCGCGATTGTCGTCGAGTGCGAGACGGCGATCGCCGCCTTGAGAAGATCGAGCTTGTTCTGGAAATAACGTCGCCCGACGGTGTAGCCGACGGATTTGTCAAAGTAAGTGTGGAACGTCCCGACGACAGGGCACTCCGCTTCCTCGATAGCGAGGATCGGCAGCACCGGACTGAGGGGGGAGTGCACGTGCACGATGTCGTAGCGCCCCTGCCGCAGCACTCTTCGCAGCTGCCGCCTAAGTCCGAACCCGAGCGTGATGCGCGCCTGAGATCCATTCGCGTAAACGGGCTGGCTGGTGCCGATGCGAATGACGTGCGGCTCCATCTGCGCACCGGGCAGATGAGAGGTGATGATGTCTACCTGGTGGCCGTGCCTGCGCGCTTCGCGGGCAAAAAAGTGGACGTGCTCGCAAATGCCGCCAAGGTGCGGGTAGTAGTACTCCGTGACGAGGGCAATCCGTAGCGGGCGCTCGTGCTGCACCCGCGCCATCGGCAGCGATGGCTCGGGCGTGAGGTGAAGATTACTTGCGAGTCCGAACTTACGCGTTAAGCGCGGCATGAGCGGCGGCTAAGCGGGCTATCGGAACTCTGAATGGAGAACACGAGACATAGTCGAGACCAAGCGAGTGACAGAATGCGACCGAGCGCGGCTCACCGCCGTGCTCCCCGCAGATACCAAGCTTCAGATCGGGACGCGCCTTCCGGCCATCCTCAACGGCAATCCGGATGAGCCGGCCGACCCCGTCCACGTCCAGCACCTGAAACGGGTCGTCCGCAAAGATACCCTTCTCTATATACGAGGGAAGGAATCTACCGGAGTCATCCCGGCTTAACCCCAGCGTCGTCTGCGTAAGGTCGTTCGTGCCGAAGGAGAAGAACTCGGCCTGGGCGGCGATGCTGCCCGCGGTCAACGCCGCACGGGGGAGCTCGATCATCGTACCTATCAGATACTGGATCGTCTCTCCCATCGCGCCCAGCACCTTTTCGGCGATGTCCTGCAGGATCGCCTTCTGGTGCTCGAATTCTGCTACCGTCGAAACCAGTGGAATCATTATCTCCGGCTTGACGACGATACCCCTCCGTTGGGCACGGATGGCGGCCTCGAAAATGGCGCGCCCCTGCATCTCCGTGATCTCGGGGTAAGTAATTCCCAAGCGGCAGCCGCGATGGCCGAGCATCGGATTCGTCTCACGGAGAGACTCAATGATGCGATTGAGATCGGCGCGTGGAATGTCGAGTGTGCGCGCGAGGAGTTTGCTCTCCTCGCCTCCGTGGGGAAGAAACTCGTGGAGCGGGGGATCGAGCAGGCGGATGGTGACGGGCAGTCCGTCCATCTCCTTGAAGATTCCCTCGAAATCGGCGCGCTGCATCGGCAGCAGCTTGGCCAGCGCGCGGCGCCGTCCGCCCTCTTCGCGCGCGACGATCATCTCGCGCATTCCGGTGATGCGGTCGCCCTCGAAGAACATATGCTCGGTGCGGCAGAGCCCGATTCCCTCGGCGCCGAAGCTGCGCGCGATGCGCGCGTCACGCGGAGTATCGGCGTTGGCGCGAACCTTCAGCGTTCGCGCGTCGTCGGCCCACTCCATCAGCTCGGCATACGACTGATAAATCGGCGCCTGTGTCGGATGCAGATCGCCACTCGTTACGGCGACGACTTCGCTTGGAACAGTACCGAGGTCGCCGGTAAAGACGCGCCCCGTCGCTCCGTCGAGAGTGAGCCAATCGCCTTCGTTCACCGTCGTGCCGTCCACGCGGAACGAGCGGTGAGTGGCGTCTATCTCGATTTCCTTGCAGCCGACAATCGCACACTTGCCCATTCCGCGAGCGACGACGGCAGCGTGGCTGGTCATTCCTCCTCGCGCGGTGAGGACAGCGCGAGAGGCGACGATGCCCGAGAAATCCTCCGGCGTAGTTTCGTCGCGCACTAATATGACGTTCTCGCCGGCAGCGCTGCGCTCCTCGGCCGTTTCCGGATCGAAGACAGCGACACCGCTTGCCGCGCCCGGGCTGGCGGGTAACCCCACGCAGAGGGGAGTCGCCCGCACAGACGGATCGATGATCGGATGGAGGAGCTGGTCGAGGTCGCCGGCGGGAACGCGCTTCACCGCCTGCTTTTGGTCAATGAGCTTTTCGTTAACCATATCGCGGGCGATGCGCACCGCCGCAGCGGCTGTCCGCTTTCCCGTGCGTGTCTGGAGCAGGTACAGCTTGCCGCGCTCGACTGTGAACTCGAGGTCCTGCATATCGGCGTAGTGGCGCTCGAGACGGTCCTGCGTTTCCATCAGCTCCGTGTACGCGCCGGGAAGCTTCGTCGCCATCTGCTCGATGTCGAGCGGAGTTCTAATTCCTGCGACGACGTCCTCCCCCTGCGCGTTGACGAGAAACTCTCCGTAGAACTTCTTTTCGCCGGTGGAGGGATTACGCGTGAACGCGACGCCGGTTCCCGAATCGTCGCCGAGATTGCCGAACACCATCGAGACGACACTGACGGCTGTGCCGAGATCTTCGGGAATGGAGTGAACGCGGCGGTAGTCGCGCGCCTTCTTGAGCGTCCACGATTTCCAGACCGCTTCGATAGCGCCCCACAGTTGGGCGACGGGATCGCGGGGAAAGTCAACGCCGGTGTGGGCGCGGACGAGCTTCTTGTATTCCTCGACCAGATTGCGAAGATCGTCCTCGTCGAGATCGGCGTCGCTCTCCGCTCCGGAGGTGATGCGCTTCGCCTTGAGGAGATGCTCGAAATCGTGAATGGGCACTCCCAGCACGACGTCGGCGTACATCTGAATGAAGCGGCGATAGGAGTCGTACGCGAACCGCGCGTTCTTGCTTTGCGCTGCGAGCGCCACGACGGAGCGGTCGTTGAGCCCGAGGTTCAGTATCGTCTCCATCATTCCCGGCATTGAGACGGCGGCCCCCGAGCGAACTGAGACGAGGAGCGGATTTTTCGGATCGCCGAGCTTCTTGCCCGTAGCCTGCTCGAGTCGCGCGATGTTGCCCTCGACTTCTGCGCGAAGCTTGTCCGAATACTTTCCGGACTTCAGGTACTCGATGCACTCGCTCGCGGCGATCGTGAAGCCCGCAGGGACGGGAACGCCGAGATTTGTCATCTCGGCGAGGTTCGCGCCCTTGCCGCCGAGCACGCTCTTCATCTTGCGCGTGCCCTCGGCTTTCCCGTTGCCGAAGAAAAAGACTGATTGTGTCATCGTCAGCCGTCGTACCCGAAGCGGAGCTTGTCCGGATCTGTGGGAGGAGCAGTCGGGTACTCGCCCGAGAAGCAGGCGTGGCAGAACCCATCAGGGCCGCCGGGCATCGATTCCAGCATCTGATCAACGGTGAGGTAGCCGAGCGAATCGGCGCCGACCTGCGCCCTGATCTGCTCGAGTGTCATATTCGCGGCGATGAGCTCTTCGCGGTTTGGAGTATCAATCCCGTAATAGCACGGCCCCGTAATGGGCGCGGAGCTTACACGCAGGTGAACTTCGAGCGCGCCCGCGCCGCGAATCATCGTGACGAGACCGCGCGTCGTCGTGCCGCGGACGATGGAATCGTCCACCATCACAACTTTCTTTCCATCCAGCAGCTCGCGAACCGCGTTGTATTTCACTTTCACCTTTGCGTCCCGTCCTGCCTGGGTCGGCTGTATGAACGTGCGGCCTATATAGTGGTTCCGGATGAGCGCGTGCTCCAGCGGCAGCTTTGCTTCTTCCGCGAATCCCAGCGCGGCAGCATTCGACGAATCGGGAACCGAGAAGACAAAATCGGCGCCCGGGGCAGGGCATTCACGAGCAAGTCGCTTGCCGAGGTTCCGACGTGCGCGATCCACTGATCCGCCGAATACTCTGCTGTCCGGCCTGGAGAAGTAGACGAACTCGAAAACACACTTACGCGAATCCCTTTCCGGGAAGGGGGAAATGCTTCGCACGCCCTCCCGGTCCACTGCCACGATTTCGCCGCGATCAAGCTCACGAACTACAGTTGCGCCAAGCAGGTCGAGAGCGCAGCTCTCGGACGCGAAGACGATTGAATCGCCGAGCGTGCCCATCACGAGTGGGCGCCAGCCGCGAGGGTCGCGGGCGGCGAGCAAAGTCTCACCCATCGCTACGATGAGAGAATACGCGCCTTCGACTCCCTGCAGGCTTTCAGCGAGACGCTCTTCCGGTTTCGCGGCGCGCGAGCGGGCGATGCGATGGACGAGAACTTCGGAGTCCATCGTCGAGCTGAAGATCGCCCCTGACTCCTCGAGCTCGTGCCGCATCTCGGTCGCGTTGGTGAGGTTGCCGTTGTGGGCGAGCGA
>JBKJHG010000181.1:0-26658 GCA_046599115.1 Gemmatimonadaceae bacterium | reverse complement strand
TCTCGCTGACGCGTGTCAGCCCGGTTCCATTCTCAACACCATCAACGAGCGCAAGGAGAATCGGCTTCGCCGAGTCGGTCCGATCGAGCGTGCTGGCGCTCAACGAGACCGACTCGGCGAAGCCGATCCTCCTTGCGCTCGTCGATGCTGTTGAGAATGGAACCGGGCTGACACGCGTCAGCGAGATGTTGCTGGCCTACGCGCGTGCACTCGACTTTGATTCGAGCTGGCGGCTGGCGTCGGACGTACTCACGACCGTCGTGGAACTTGCCCCCGCCGACACTCATCCGATCGCGATCGACGCAAATACGATGCTCGGCGCCGTCGCGCGGCGCGCGGGAGAGTGGGACACGTCTGCAGCGGGTTATGCGTCGGCGGCGCACGCGGCCGCTGTGATCGGTGATACTGCGCGCTCGCTCAAGGCCGAAGTCGGCATGGCTAACACGCACGTTGCGCACGGGAATCTTCCCGCGGCAGAGAAGATGCTCGACACCGTTGTGGCGGAAGCGCGCGAGCACGAACTAACCGAGGTGCTTGAGTTGGCTCTTCACGATCGCGCGACCGTTGCGCATGGCCGGGGTGAGTACGCCAGCGCGATAGAGATTGGATATGAAGCGCTGGGTCTTTCGCCGGCTGGGACAGAAAGGGATGCGCTGCTTGGCGACATCGCAGCCTCGTTCGCCGAGTTGGGAATGCGCGACGCCGCACGGGACGCACACCTCATTGTGAGCGCGACCTCGCAGTCGGAGCGGGTCGTCAATTTGGCTAAGCTGAACCTGATGGAGCTCGCCGCTCTGGACGGCGTGGAGGAAGCTTTTGACAGCTACGCAGCGGATCTCGGTGCGAGTACCCTCGACGTCCGCCTCCGTGCGTACTACCTGCTCTACCTTGGCCAAGGCCAACAGCGATTCGGGAGACTTGATGCCGCCGCTCGTTCCTTCGAGCGAGCGCGCAACTTTGCTTCCGCTGAGGGCATCCACCAGGTGGCGTTTGAGGCCGACAAATCCCTGTCCGATACCGCAACAGAGTGGGCCACCTGGCCATCCACTCCTACGAAACGATCACCCGCAAAGGCAACCCCGACCACATTTCGTGTCGCCCGCGAGCTCACGCAAATGCGTGAGCTCGCCTTCGCCGGAAAGTAATCCGCCGGAAACGCCGGGCGTTTAGCTTGCGCAGGTACCGGTGCCACCGCTTACCTGGCACTCGTGCGGCGTCGAAGTCGGGCCGGTTGCATCCGCGCAGGCGGAGAGGAGTGCAACAGCGATCGTGGCGGCGGCGATGACGAGCTTGCGGCGGATCATTATGAAACTCCCTGAATTGATGGTAGGCGACGGCTTACGGGTTACCAAGCTACACTCGTATTCGTCCGCGCAAATGCGCCTTCCATACAAAAAAGTGCGCCTTTTATATCGCAAAAGGTGCTATTCTTACTGCGTGACCGTACCGCAGGAAGAATTCGAACCCCATCCGTGCCCAGTTCGGGCCGGAAGCCCGGGTAAAGGGACCCAACTACTTACAGTCGCCGCGCTCCTTCCGCCACGACTATTGACGCAAGTCCGCCACGCGCTGGCGGGAGAGCGGGAGGTCCTGGCGGCTGAGTCGTGGCACGAACTGGAGCGGTTGATCAAAAAAACGCCCCTCCGTGCGGTAATAATCGACCCCGAGAGCAACGGCGCGGTGGACAGCGCGTCGGTCGTAAGGCTGCTGACCCGTTACCCGTCCCTGCCCATCATCGCCTACGTGACCCTTGGCCCGGCCACCTTCAGCGGGATTGCCCACCTTTCCCGGCTGGGGCTCGAGCACGTCATCCTGCATCGGTTCGACGATTCGGTAGAGCGGTTCAAGCGTACTGTGGACAGCGTCGGGTCTGATCCGCTCGTTTGGAAGGTCGTTGATGCCCTGAGGCCTGCCTTGGGCCGGCTGCCGCTCCCTCTCTCGATGTCGGTTCAGCAGATGTTCGACGAGCCACAGCGTTTTATGACGGCGCTCGAT
Source organism: Gemmatimonadaceae bacterium (assembly GCA_046599115.1). GTDB lineage: Bacteria > Gemmatimonadota > Gemmatimonadetes > Gemmatimonadales > Gemmatimonadaceae > UBA4720. The sequence goes on along the minus strand of JBKJHG010000181.1, from coordinate 24,663 downwards.
CTTTCGAGCGCGAGCGGAATACCGACCGTCAGGATGTACCAGAGCTTTGCGCACGCCGAGCTGACGTCGCCAAAGAATCTGCTCATCGCGGCGAGGGCGTTGAGGGCGTTCAGCTACCTGCGTGACCCGGGCTACTCTGTGAGCGATGTCGCCCAGAAGCTCGGGTACGTGCAGTCACGGATCCTCGGGAATCACTCCCTCAAGGTGTTCGGCCTGAAACCGGCGAGGGCGCGGCGGCGAATCTCGGAGGCTGACGCGGTAGAGCGGGTCCTGGAGTTCATCCGGGGAACGGACGAATCCACGATATAGAATGCGCACTTTTTCGATACAAAAGGCGCATTGTTCTGCCGGGTTCCCCGGGGCAACGTACGAGTTGAGATGCCTACTTTTACGTTGACGCGCAGGCCCCCTGCAAGCACGGTGGATTACCCCGGCGCCGAGATCGTTTTCGGCGCGGACGGGGCTGGAGCGGACTCCGGCGAGCTCGCCGCGATTCGCTCCGAATTCGCGTCGGCCGGCGTGACAGATATGCTCGTGCTCTGCGGTGGGTGGGCTGACCGCGACAGCGATCTCCGGTCCCTCTACGATGCGCTGGCGGGTACGATGCTGCACGCCGCACGCCGCGAACCCGCATTTGCGGCACACACATATGGCGTTCTCCGGATCATCTGGCCGGTGCGACGCTGGCCCGAGCTCGCCGCGCGCCCCGACCTTCCGCTCCTCACGCCTGACGAGCGTGCGCATCGCGAGATCGCGTCTCTCGAGATGGAGGTGACGTCGCTCCGCGGCAGCTTCAGCGGACGTCAGGCCGACCGGCATCTGCTAAAGGTCTGGCAACTCATCAGCACCGCAGCCGAATCCGTTCCGGCGCAGGTCTCGCTCGTCGAGCACGTTCGCGAACTGGTGCGCGGCACGGACGAGATGAACCCGGATCCAAAGCCGGCGGAGTATGCGTCTCGCCGTTTCCTGACGATGCACCCGATTCGTTTGCTCGAAGCGATTACAGCTCCCACGGAAGAGTCTCAGAACGGCGGCCCTGCGCGGAGCGGACGGGACGACGATAACGTGGACGAAGACGCCGATGCCTTACTCTACGCGCTGGCGAAGTGTGACGTGTATCAGGGAGTGCGGAATCTTCTCCGCTATGCAGTCGCGTCGGAAATGCGATCGCGCGCGGAGACGCTAGGGCGCCAGGGGCTGCGCGAGAGCCTACTCACGCTGTCCCGCGGGCTGCCGCAGACACGGCTTCATCTAATCGGGCACAGTTACGGAGCGCGTGCGCTCCTGACGGCGGTTGACGCGCCGCCGGATTCAGGGAAACTGATTCGTCCGAAATCGATCAGCCTTCTGCAGGCGGCCCTTCCGGAAGACGCTCTTTCGCCCGCGACGGAAGAGTCTCCACAAGGAATATTCCATACGGTGTTGGCGGAAGGAAAAGCCGGTGGCCCGATTCTCGTTTCTTATTCGAAGAGCGACGAGACTGCCGGCATTCCTTACGCCCTCGCGTGCCGCATTGCGGAGCAGAGCCAGGCGCTGGCCGAGGACAACTCGAACCCGGTCCGGTCGATGGCCGAGTGTGGCGCGACGGGGATGGACTCCGTCAAGGTCTCTCTCGCCGGGCGCACGCTGCCGCGGTGGCGCCGAGGGATGGTGGCGAACCTTGACGGCGCCGACGTCATCGAAGGCCACCTCGACGTTTGCAAGCTTCCGCTGGCGCAGGCAATTCTTTCAGCGGCGACGACGACGACTTAGCCCGGTTGCTCCTCTGGGATTGTACCTACCAGATGCGCGGCACCAGCGCTGACGGGCGGACCATCGGGTCTCCCGGCTTGCACCCGAAGGCTTTGGCGAAGGATTCCATATTTGAAACCGGACCGTTCGTTCGCCAATTAGCGGGCGCGTGCGGATCCGTGAGCACCCGGCTGCGAAGCTGTTCGGGGCGAGTGTGCTCGCGCCAGGTCTGCGCGTACGCAATGAAGAAGCGCTGCTCGGGAGTGTACCCGTCGATTGTAGCGCGCTTGCCGGTGCGGTTGAGCGCGCGCGCGAGCGCATCGTACGCGGTGAGCAGCCCGCCGTAATCGGCGATGTTCTCGCCGAGCGTGAGACCGCCGTTGACGTGAAGCGTATCGACCTGGATGTAGCTCGAGAACTGATCTGACATCAGCTTCGCCTGGGTGCCGAAGCTCGCGGAATCCGCCGAAGTCCACCAATCGCGGAGGTTTCCCTGCGCATCGTAGTGGCGTCCTTCGTCGTCGAATCCGTGCGTGAGCTCGTGGCCAGCCCAGCTTCCTCCGAGCGCGCCGTAATTGGAAGCCATATCGCCGGAGGCGTCGAATGTCTGCGGAAGGAGCGCGCCGGCAGGGAACAACATTTCGTTCAACGACGGATCATAGTATGCGTTCACAGTGGGTACGGTCATCCCCCACTCCGTCTTGTCAACGGGCTTGCCGGGGCGATCAACGGTGCGATTCCAGGCGAACGTGTTGGCGCGCAGAATGTTTGCGGCAAACGGACCTTCGGAAACCTTGAGCGCGCTGTAATCGCGCCACTTGTCCGGGTACCCGATCTTCTCATTCATCAGCGCCAGCTTTTCGAGCGCGTATTTGCGTGTGGTGTCGGACATCCACGTTAACGCGTTAATGCGGTCCCGGAACGACGCCCGAATGTCGTCGATCACCTGCTTTGCGTCGGCCTTCGCCTTCGGTGAAAACGTCTTGTTGACGTACGCCTGGCCGAGGGCCTCGCCGAGGCGCGAGTCCGCAACACGCAGGCAGCGGCGCCATCTCGGCTGCATCGCGCGAGCACCGCTGAAGGTGGAGCTGTAGGCGAAATCCTCGTTGACGAATGGCGTGCTCAGCCATCCGGCGGTGGCGTCAAGGAGATGATACTTCATATATGCGCGCCAGTCGTCGAGAGGGACGGAGTCGAGCAGCTCGTTAGCGCGCTTGAAGTATTCGGGCTGTCCGACGTTGACGAAAGCAGGGGTGGAGGAGAGACCGATGGACTTGAAGTATGCGGGCCAGTCGATCGCCGGGACGAGCTTCTGCAGATCGGGCATCATCGTCTTGTGATACGTCGCCGACGGCTCGCGCTGGGCGATGCGCGTCATTGATGCCTTCGCGAGGTCGGTCTCGAGCGCCATCACCCTGGCGGCGTGCGCAGAAGCTCCGCCGACAGCTTCGCCGGCAAGGGAAAGCACTCGCGTGACGTGCGCGACGTATTTCCTGCGCAGCGAATCCGACCGCGGGTCGTTTTTCAGGTAGTAATCGCGATCCGGCATTCCCAGCCCGCCCTGATTCAGATCGACGATGTAGTGCGCTGCGTCCTTGGGATCTGATGAGGGCGAGTAGCGGAAGAGCACCGACGCGCGCATCGGCTGGAGCGCGGCGATCTCGCGGACGAGAGCCGCGCGTGATTGTACAGCGGCAATGCGATCGAGCTCCGGCTGGATCGGTGTGATCCCCGCGGTTTCGGCGCTCGTCGAGTCCATACAGCTCGCGTAGAAGGTCCCGAGCTTTCGCTGCGTGCTCCCCGCGGGCGCGCTGGCACGATGCGCCATCGCATCGTCAAGCACGGATCGGACGACGACCTCATTCCGGTCCGTCATGTCCTTGCCGACGCCCGATGTGGAGAACGCGGCGGGAATCGTGTCGCGCTTCAACCAACCGCCATTGGCGAACTGGAAGAAGTCGGTACAAGCGCTGACGCTCGTATCCATAAACGACGGATCGAACACCTTGAGCGGAGCCAACGGGACCGCGTTCTGAGCCGGAGACGATGCGGCGGCGAAAACGGTGAGAACGCCGGCAGCGAAGAGTGTGCGAGAGATTTTCATCGTGGATCGCTCAGTGAAGGGATCTGGAACCGCATTCGGGAATCTGCGAATTGTGGACGCGCAGTCGCGGCCGCTTGCCCCGCCGTCCTATTGGACGGCGTCGATCATGTTGAAAATGGGCAGGTACATGGCGACGACCATTCCGCCGACGATGACACCAAGGAAAACGATCATCACTGGCTCGAGAAGCGAAAGCAGGTTGCTGACGGCGGCGTCCACTTCATCATCGTAAAATTCGGCGATTTTCGTCAGCATCTCGTCGAGGCCGCCGGTTTGCTCGCCGACAGAGATCATCGAGATCACCATCGGCGGAAAAACCTTGGACTTCCGCAGCGGGGCGGCGATCGTATCACCGCCGGCGATGGAGGAGCGCGACGCCATAATCGCGTCCTGAATGACGCGATTGCCGGCGGTCTTAGCCGTGATCTCGAGCCCCTCGAGAATGCTCACGCCCGAGCTGATGAGCGTGCCCAACGTGCGAGTGAACCTCGACACAGCAGATTTCCGGAGCACATCGCCGAGTACGGGAAAGTGCAGCATCATCCGATCGACGACCAGCTTTCCACTCGAGGACTCGTAGTACTTCTTGAATGAGTAGTACCCGCCAATGCCGATGGCGAGGATAAGCCACCAGTACGCGTGGAGGAATTTTGACGCGCCGATAACGACTCGCGTCGGCAGGGGCAGAGCCTGTCCGGCAGACGCGAACATACTCTCGAACACGGGTATGACGAACAGCAGCAGTGTGACGACGGCGATCGCGGCGACGGCCATGATGACCGACGGATAGATCATCGCGCCCTTCACCTTTCTGACGAGCTTGTCGTTCTTCTCAAGGAAGGTGGCGAGGCGCATCAGGATAGTATCAAGAATACCGCCCGCTTCACCGGCGGACACCATGTTCACGTAGAGCGCCGTGAACGCCTTCGGGTGCTTGGCGAGCGCGTCGGCGACAGTGTGCCCTGACTCGACATCGAAGACAACCTTCCTCGTAATCTCGGAGAGCGCCTTGTTATCGGTCTGGTCGGCGAGAATCGTGAGGGCCTGGACGAGTGGCAGTCCGGCGTTGATCATCGTCGAGAACTGACGGGTGAAGATGACGACGTCGCGCATCTTGATCGATCCGCGGCCGATTTTCTTCTTCGAGTCTTCATCTATCTTGATCACGCTCAGCCGCTGCTTACGCAGCTGGCTGATCACGTCATCGCGCGATCCCGCGTCGAGGGTAGCGGTACGGAGATCGCCGTTGAGGGCGCGCGCGGTGTAGGTGAAGGTTGGCACTGCGCGTTATCGCTTGATGCCCAGTCCGCCGGTGAGCGGCCCGCGGGTCGGAGTGCTCTGTCCACCGCCATCGGTAGCGTCGGCCTGTCCGATCATCCGCAGAAACTCCGTCGGATCGCTGCTGACGCGGAGACACTCGTCGGAGGTGACTTCGCGGCTCATATAAAGATTGTATAGCGCGTCGTTGAGCGTTTGCATTCCGAATTTCTTTCCCGCCTGCATCGATGAGTATATCTGGTGGATCTTGTCGTCGCGGATAAGGGCGCGGATGGCCGGTGTCACAATGAGCAGCTCGGCTGCCATCGCGCGACCGCGACCACGAGCCTTGGGAACGAGGGTCTGCGTGACGATGCCCTCGAGCACGAATGCGAGCTGCGCGCGCACCTGCGACTGCTGGTGCGACGGAAAGACGTCGATGATGCGGTTGATCGCTTCGGCGGCGGAATTCGTGTGCAGCGTGGCGAAGCAAAGGTGGCCGGTTTCGGCGATGGTGAGCGCGGCAGCAATCGTTTCGAGATCCCGCATTTCGCCGACGAGAATGACGTCCGGGTCTTCGCGAAGGGCGTACTTGAGGGCGGCGGCGAAAGAGTGCGTATCGGTGCCGACCTCGCGCTGATTGATGATGCAGCCCTGGTGCTTATGGATGAACTCGATCGGATCTTCGACGGTGATGATGTGCCCTTTGCGCTCGCGGTTGATCTTGTCGATCATCGCGGCGAGCGTAGTGGACTTTCCTGACCCGGTAGGGCCGGTGACGAGCACGAGCCCGCGCGGCTTCTCCGCCATTTTGGCTATCGCCTGGGGCAGGCCGAGCTGCTCGAACGTCTTGATGTCGAAAGGAATCTGTCTGATGACCATCGAGACGCATCCGCGCTGCTTGAAGCAGTTGCCGCGAAAGCGGGCGAGGTTCTGAATGCCGAAGGAGAAGTCGAGCTCGTCTTCCTGCTCAAAGCGCTTCTTCTGATTTTCGGTGAGGACGGAGTACGCGAGCTGAAGAGTGTCCTTCGGCGTCATCACGTGATCGAGGGCGGCGTTGGTGATGTCGCCGTCGACGCGAAGCTTGGGACGCTCGCCGGCGACGATGTGGAGGTCGGAAGCTTCCTTCGTCACCATCTCTTCGAGAAGGCTGCGGAGATTGATCGTCGCGGGCCCTTGAGGCGCCGACGGCGGCACCGAGCCACCGAGGGATATGTCTACTATTGGTGCCGTCATCTTGTGTCCGCGGATAGGTGTACGGTCAAACGCTGGTCTCGCGAACCATCTGATCGATGGTGGTCAGACCCTTCACAACCTTGAGCCAGCCGTCCATCCGCAGAGTGAGCATACCCTCGGAGATGGCGGCGTCCTGAATCTCGCTTACGGCGGCGCTCTGCATAATGAGGCGGCGCAACTTCGGCGTCATATACATCACTTCGTAAAGCCCCTGCCGTCCCTTTAGCCCGCTTCCCTGACACTGCTCGCAGCCCTTGCCACGGAAGATCGGCAGGTCTCCGATGCGTGTATCGAGAGTGACCTTGGAGATGGTGGGCTGCGCGGCCGGCACGGCGCGCGCCTTCGCGTCGGCGAGCGTCTCGTCGCTGAGCCGGAGATCTCCTAGTGTGGTATTGACGGTGGCTTTGGCGGAAGCGAGCTCGTCACCTTCGGGCGTGTACCGCTCGATGCAGTTCTGACAGATCTTCCGCACCAGCCGCTGGGCGAGAATGAGGTTGAGCGCCGAGGCGAGATTGAACGCCTCGATTCCCATATCGAGAAGACGCGTCACCGTCTCCGGCGCGGAGTTCGTGTGTAGCGTCGATAGCACGAGGTGGCCGGTGAGCGCGGCCTTGAGCGCGATTCCGGCCGTCTCGAGGTCGCGCATCTCTCCGACCATTATGATGTTCGGATCCTGGCGGAGGAATGCGCGCAACGCCGCCGCGAATGTCATCCCGATCTCCGACCGCACCGCGACCTGGTTGATGCCGAAGAGGTTGTACTCGACGGGATCCTCGGCGGTCATGATGTTGACGTCGATGTTGTTGACCTTCGAAAGCGCGGAATAGAGAGTCGTCGTTTTTCCGGATCCCGTCGGGCCGGTGACGAGCACCATCCCATAAGGATTTGAGATCGCCTCCATCAGCTCGCGCTCGGGACGCGGCTCGATGCCGAACTTCTCGAGATCGAGGGTGAGGTTCGCCTTGTCGAGAATACGGAGCACGATCTTCTCGCCGAACAGCGTCGGCAGCGTCGAGACGCGATAGTCGATGACCTTGTTTCCGATCTTGAGCCGGATTCTTCCGTCCTGCGGAACGCGGCGTTCGGCGATGTTGAGGCTCGCCATGATCTTGAAGCGCGAGATCAGGGCCGCGCGCAGCTTGAACGGCGGCCGCATTATCTCCTGCAGCGCTCCGTCAATGCGATATCGGACCCGCAGCTCGTGCTCGAAGCATTCGAAATGCACATCCGACGCGCCCTTCCGCACGGCGTCGGTGAGAATGGCATTGATGAGCTTGACGACCGGCGCGTCGTCAACAGCGACGGCGGCGGCGGTGGCGCTCATCTCATCTTCGGTATCCTCGACGACTTCGACGTCTTCCGATTCATCGACGATGTTCTCGAGCAGATTCGCCATCTGCGAATCGGAGGACTCGTAAAAATTCTCGATCGTGTTGCGAAGCGTGTACTCACCGGCGATTACCGGATAGATGTCATAGCGGGTGATGAACTTGAGATCGTCGAGAACACCGAGCTTGGTGGGGTCGGAGATCGCGACGGTGAGGGTGCGTCCTTCCCTCTTCAGCGGGAGCACCTGCTGCTTGATCGCGAGGTCGGCGGGAATCAGCTTGGCAACGCGAGCGTCCACTTCGAAGCGGGAGAGATCCACCGCCTGCATCCGATGCTGTTTCGCAAGCATCCGAGTGATATCCGTCTCCTTGACGTAACCGAGCTTCACCAGGTTGTAGCCGACACGCGTGCCGCTCTGCTCCTGCTCATAGAGCGCGCGCTTGTACTGATCGTTGGTAATGAGCCCCTCACGGAGGAGCATCTCACCGATCTTGTCGGATACCGCGGTTGGAGCTGTCAACGAAGCGTGTCCCTCAACCTGCTGTTAGGTGGTCGCCGAGGCGGCTTTGACGGGCGGCCGGCGCGGCCGGGTATGACTGCGTTCATAGGACGAGGTAGGAGGGAGAAAGTTACTGCGCTGTCGAGCTTTGCGACCAGAGCGGGCCCGATGCCGCGAACCCGCTTCAGACCCTCCAAAGAGCCGAAGGGGCCGAACGAATCGCGCTCGACGACAATCCTGTGCGCAAGCGAGGGCCCCACGCCTCTCAGAGCCACTATTTCGGCCTCATTGGCAACGTCCATATCCACCCGCGGCTGAGGGGAAGGCTTCCGTTGGGCGCTTCCCTTCCGTGTTGCCTTTCGCTTTCCGAGCTTCGCATTACGGGCGGAATCCGCCGCCGCGAGCTGCGACTCGAGCGCCTCGCGCGCCGACAAGTCGGTGGGAGCTGCGGAGTGACGCACCCGTACCGCGCGTGCGCCTGCGCCAAGAGTCAGAACAATTCCGAAAAAGAGGAGCGCCTTACGCTCCGCGTGGGTAGCCATCCGCCGATGATCACGCGCGATTCCCGTGCGCGCGTCATCAGAAAGCGGGAACTATTCGCGTTACGACGCGCGGTTCATTGCCGGGTGATCAGCGCCGCGGCGACATCTCCGACGATGCCCAGTGATTTGGCGGAAATCTTGTCCATCGTGTCTTGTGGCGTGTGGTGATACGGATAGACGATGTCAATCACGTCAATCACCCGGAGACCGGCGGCAAGCAGCGGCCGATGATCGTCATCAATGCCGCCCTGGTTCTCGGGCACGAACACGCCTGAATATCCGAGCTCCGACGCGACGTCCCAAACGCGCTGTACCACCTCGGGCGCCTGTTCGATCGAGTATCCCTCCTGAGGGATTCGCAAATCCTTGTCGCCAATCATATCCCACAGCACGCCGAACAGCGGACGGTAATTCGGAGACGGGAGATGGGCGGCGAAATACTTGGCGCCGACGAGCACGTCCACATCGGGATTCCCGAATTCGCCATAGTCCTCGCCATCGGTGAAGAGAAGATCGACCCCGACGCCCGGCTTGGTTTTCTTGAGAAGATCACCGAGCGCGACGAACATCCCGACGCCGGATGCGCCGTCATTCGCGCCGGGCACGGGAAGTTTTTTCTCCGCATCCGTTTTGGCTGACTCGGAGACGGGGCGCGAGTCCCAATGAGTGACGTAGAGAATCCGATCGGTGATCTCGGGACGGAAGCGCGCCAGAATGTTGCGCATCGGAATCACCTTCCCGGTCGCGGTCTTGTAGTCGAAGCTCTGCACGACCACCTGGTCGGCGCGCTTTCGCATCTCGGAGATGATCCAGTCGCCGGCGGCTTTGGCGGCCGGCGTTCCCGGTACGCGCGGGCCGAACGCGACCTGGGCTCCGGCGTACTTGTAGGCGGCGTCGCCGTCGAACCCCGTCGAGCCGCCGGAGCGCTTACCGTTGCACGCGACACAGAGAAGAATAAGAGCGATCATCGTGGAGGATTTCACTATTTGAACTCGCCGGCGTAAAACTGCATGTGGAGGACGGCGCTTACCACCGTCTGGGTGAACCCGCGGTTAAGGTTACGGTCGAAGCTCTCGACCCGCGAGATGACGAAGCTTGAAGAGAGATTCTCGGACACGTCCGTGTCGGCGTTAAAGCTGAAAGCACGGCGGCCATTGTCGGTTAACCGGCTCCGGCCGGTAATGGCGAGCGGATTCTCGACGAAATTCGATCCCTGACTGCGCTGGTAGCCGAGCCGGGTGCGGAGATCGCTCTTGAGATTCCACTCGGAAGGAAGCCGCCAAGGTTTACCGAGATCGGCGCTAAAATCAGCTGTGCGCCCGTTGCTGGCGAGACCGGGACGCGAGTCGTGGTGCTCGGCGAAGTTGACTCCCAATGAAGTCGAGACGGGACGCCCGCCGGCAAAGACGAGACTCGCATTCAGCGGATAGCTGCGAACGCGAATTCTTCCGAGATCGGCGATCGCTTCGCCGCCCAACGGCTCGGTGGAGTTGAGCTGGCGCGTATCGAGAAGCCGGGCCGTCATTCCCAGGCTGTTGATGATTGATCGCAGTCTGACCGGCCGGCCGCTCCACCGAAGCGATACGTCCGGAAATACTACCTGGGTGCCGTCCACGACTTCCTGCCTCTGGTCGAAGCGCCTGGTCCAGTTGCGCGTGTTGATGCGCTGGTACCGGTTCGCGAGGTTGATTCCGAACGGCAAGTGCACAGAATGGTTGAGCGACAGCTGTGTGATGATGCCGGCGCTCGTAGCTAGATCGCTCCCGAGAGACTTGAACGTTCCGATTCCGCCGAGGGCGAACTGGTATCCGAGCGAGGGCTGCATCGGAGTTCCGTCGTAAACGGAGAGCAGGCTGCGATTCAGATTTACGTCCACCGGCTCCAGGCGGAGCAGCACGTTTCGAAGAACTGTTCCGCTGTCGAAGTACTGACGCACCGCGCGCGGAAGATCGACGGTGAGTCCGGCGGTCATCGTTTGCGTGTTGCCGAGACGTCGCGGAAGGCGATAGCTCCCCACGCTGTCCGCCGCGCGGAGGAAGCTGAGCGTGTTCGGATCGCGCAGCATGTTGTAAGTCGTACCGAAGTCGAGCCGCGGCCTGAACCACGATGTAATCGGCGGCGAGATCGTGATGCCGGCCTGCATCGCACGCTCCCGCTCGAGGCCGGTCGTAGCTCCAAGAACGCGATCGCGCTCGCTGGTGGTCACGACACCGAGCGTCGATTCATTGCCGTAATTGCGAAGATCGCGGACAGAGCTGATGTCCCAGCGAACCGACGCCGACTTGAAGGGATGAAACACAAGGCTGGTTCCGTTGCGCCAGGTCTGCGTCCGCCCGCGAACGGTGCGCGCCGCGTCATCGATCGACACCGAAGGCTTGAGATACGAGGTGCGGTTGTCGGTTCCGTTGGTATATGCCGTTGTCAGATGAAGCTCGGCGGGCGTCCATCGCGACGCATCGGGCACCAGCGCTCTCGTCAGATTGAAATCCAGCCCGACGACAAGATTGTGCGCGCGTCCATTCTCGTATTCGCTGCGGGAGTTTCCGTTCGTGAACGAGCCGTTGAGAGCGAGGTTGTCTAGTATTGCGCCGAGCGCCGACCCGCTCGACTGACGAATGCGGCGGACACCAAGTGTGATGGAAGTTGCAGATGATCGGGGTCGCCGCAGTCCCTGGACGACGTCGCCCTCGAGGTCGGACTGCGAAATGAACAGCGGGTCGCTGGATGCGCCGACGTAATTCACAGTGAACGGCACCGCGATTCCAAGCGAGCGAGGCAGCAGCTTTTCGAGATGGAACGCAGAGCTGATGTTGACGCTGTTGTCGGTGAGAAATGTGGCCTGCTCGGCGAGCTGGTGAAAATGCGGATCGCGCCTGGTTGCGTTTACGCGGATGTCCGCGAAATCACCGGCTACGACGGCGAGCCCGAATTGGCCGGCGAACCCGGTCTCGTTCACCGATCCGCCGAGGCGGATGTCATCGACCCAGAGCTCGAGTGTGTCGGAGGGAAGCACGGGGCGGGCACTTGCACCGGCGCGGGTGCGGATCATCCCCACCGCCATCTCCTGCACCGCGGCAAGATTCGGAGGACTAGCGCCCGGGTCGAGCGTGTACACGATGTACCCATCCGCGCACGCGGCGTAGCGGCCCGACGGATCGTGCCCCGGTGGAACCGGGCTGTTCGCGATTAAGACCGAGTCGAGCCCTTTGCACGTGTTCGGGGCCTGACCGCGCAGGTAAGCGTTTTGAATTTGCGCCCGCAATGCAAAGAGCTTCGTGAAATCCACTCGCACTTCCGGGAGCCACGCGCTCTTCCCTTCACCGCCGTTCAGCGGAGTGCGGTACATATAAAAGTTGTTCACGTCGCGCCCCAGCCGGATGTAGAACTGAAGCTCGCCGTCCGTCCCCCACCCGTCGCGAATACCGCGGGCCCAGACGCGAACCTCGGTGTAGCCCATAAAATTCTTCTCACCTTCAGGGAACCGGTAATACGCTTCGGCGCGCTCGAGCGGCTGCAGCGAGGTCGAGGTGAGCCGGAGCGAGCGCTCGTTGATTTGAACGCGTCCCGTCTGCAGGGCGATCGTCTTGCTCGTTGGAGCGTCGGTGACACCGGGCGGCGATTCATAGCTCACGCCGGAGGTGAGGTTCCGATCCTGCGTTCCAATCACGCCTGCCTGGACGAGACCGAGGCCGGGCTGATCGCCTGCGATGCCGCGCAGCGAGTGGTCGTTAAGCTTGAGCCACGGCGCACCGGTGAGGCGGAGTCTCGCCAACGGAACGGAACTGAACTCATCGGCACCGAGCCCCGCGCCGGAAAGCATCGTGACTCGGAGTGCGTGCGCGCGCCGGAGCAGGGGCTGCCCGAGGGAGTCGTCCGGGCTCTTGAAGGGAACGCGAAAAAGAACCCAGCAAACGCTGTCGGGCGCGCTATGGCCGGGAAGAAGCGTCGGCGCGATCGAGCATTTTCCGATTCGTGTGTACTTCGCCGGGTCGGCCAGGTCCACGATGTAGCGGTTCCACTTCTCATTGTCGCGCTCGGCGCTCGTAAGGTTGAGCACGTTATCGGCGTCAATGTCTTCCTCGTCGAGATGGTTGTTGTTGATCGTGCAATCAACCTTCGAATCGCCGAGGACCTGAAGCACCCGGAAGCCTCCGGAGCACGTCGGAACGTTATGCGCGCGGAACACCGTGCGAACATTGGCGAAGCTTTCATTGACGACGGTCAACGAATCGACGACGTCGCCGGGGAGCCCGTTGTCGTTGGCGCCGACGTTGAACGCGCGGGAGAAGGGATCGCGCTCGCTGTCGAGGTGGTCGAAGCCCGCGAGGTGGCGGCCGGAGTATGTCGAGTCCGGCTGCGAGATGTCGGGACCCTTCCCAATGTGGAGCGTATCCGGCGCAAAGCTGACGGAGTTCTCGGACACATCTCCAAAATCGAAAACCATTACCGGATTTTTTGCGCGCTTCGACGGACCGACGACAATCTGCGCCCAGAACTCGAGGTTCTCGGCGCGTGACACATCGGCGCCGCTCGAGCCGAGCACGGTCCGGATGGAGCGCCATCTCCGTCCGAGCGGGGCGTTGGCGGTTTTCCACCGAAAGTCGTTGGTGGAGTTATCGAAGAGCCCGCCGATTGATGACGGATACAGTGTCATCCACAGCAGCGGCTCGGGAGCGGAGATTCCGGTGCCGGTGAGACTGGTGAGGGTGTCTATCTGCTCGATCGAATAACGAATCGCTTTTCCGGACGCGTCGGCGCCGTTGCTCTGCCACGCGAGAGTCGAAGCGCGGGTGAGATCAAATGTGGCGCCGCCGAAACGCGCTGCGAGCTGGCGCCCGAGCGCGGGCTGGCTGCTGTAATACCACTGCTGGTCGGATAGCGAGACGAACAACCCGCCTTCGCCTTCGAACGATTCGAGGTACGCCTGCTGCGCGGAGCTGGTGCGCGGACGGCTGGCGGCGAATTCCGCCGACACGCCGATGCGAGACGGTGCCGTCGTCTCACCGTATGGGAGGCGCGACACGAGCGAAGTGAGCTGCGGCGCATCAAAGCTGAACAATCCGGTAACGCCGGCGACGAGCATCGACTGCGGCTCGAACCCGAGCGGCGGCCGGGTAAAGTTGGATTTCTGATTCTGCGAGAGCGCGGTGAAGGCGATCTGTCCGTTATCCATCTGGAATTCGCCGGTAGCGCCAACGATGGACGTCGGCGTCTCCTCGAAGAGCGGATTCTCCTCGTACTGAACAGTCACCTGGCGCGGCCGCGGGAAGAGGGTATCGGGGCGCGCGAACGCGACGCGGCCAAGATCGTAATCAACGGAGTAATCGGCGCCGCGTACAAGCGGAATTCCGTCAACGAGCAAGCGCTCGGAGTTGGGCCGGACCTGAACGGTTCCCAACATCAGGGTTCCGCCTTCTCCGCTTCCCTCAGCCTGGTACCGAACGCGAATGTGATAAACGGCTTCGGGGCGCTGCGCCGAGCGGACGTACTCTGGCGGCGTCGTATATATGGTATCGTTGGTGGGGTTGCCGCTGCCGACGAGCCCGTTCGCGGCGAAGGGTTTCGTAGAGGGAAAAACGAGAAACTGATCACGGATTGCCTTGGCGCCGGACGCGCCGAGACTGAGCTCGAAGTTGGGATCTCCGGGGCGAGGCCAGATTCTGTTCTCGACATCGAAGCTCGACGTATTCGTCGCCTGCGAGAGCCCGAACTGCTGAAGGTACGTATCGAAATTCCCGGACAGCGGCTTCTCCTGATCCGAGCTGCTTCCCGTCACGACCTTGAGCGTGACGCTCTGGCGGCGCACGTCGGAGCCGCCGAGCCGGTAGACGCTGCGGATTTCGCGATCGAATGCAGGATCGCCCGGCTTGACATTCGGATCCCAGATGAGATTCGCAAACTGGTCACGAGTCGGGGTGAAGGAGAGATCGGGAGTGCCGCCAGTGCTGGCTTGGATCGTATCGCGGCCGTTGACGCGAACGCGGTAAGCGACGACGAGCCGCTCATTATTGAGCGCGAGCGGACGGACGAGGGCGATCCAGAGAAGCGAAGGATCGGCGTAGTAGTCCACACCTTCGCGCAAATATTCGTACACCTGTCCGCGGCGGGAGCGCGGATCTCCATTGAGCCGGAACTGCGGGCCGTTGGGATTCGGCGGCTGGCCGCCGATGAGGAGGCGGTAAAGAAAAATTCTCGTCGGCCGCAGAGAGTCGGGGAGGGATGACGAGAGCTGCGCCAGCCGTCGCGTGTCGAGTATGTCCACGTTCGGATAGGCGGAGCCGAACCGCTTTGGATCGACGGTGAAGAAGAAGCGGCGCGGCTCGAACTGATAATCCTCGAGCTTCCGGTCTATTGCCTGGAGGGTTCTGTCGCCAACGGTGAAGATGCGATCGCGGACGACGTTTCCCTTCTGCTGGGCGACGATCGTCTTGAGGCGCATCGGGCCGATTTTCGTGATCGCCTGGAGACCGTAATTTCCACTCGGTATGCCGGTGGTGATGAAGCGGGACGCGGGCGGCTGGAAGGTGACGTTGCCGATCTCCAGCTTCTGGAGCACTTCCTCTCCCTTCCCCTCGTAGTAGATGGAGATGTTGTTCGACGCGTCGAACTCACGCTGCGTATCGTAATCGAGATTGACGTGAATCCTGTCGGCGACGACACCGCCCGATTTCGCGGCAAACTGAAAATCGACGAGCGGCTCGAACGCACTGTGACAGCTCGAGACGGGATCGAAGAACACGCCGGACGCGCATCGCTTGCTCTGATTTCTTTCGCCGCGGAATTCGAGACGGCTGTCGAGCTGAAGCCCGATGTCCGAATATTCGCCGATGATCGGAACAGGCTTCACCGGCGGCTTCGGCTTCGGCTTGGGCGGGAGCTCGCCGGGGAATCCGGGCGACGGCTGGGATGTCGCGAAGCTCGTGGTGTTGACCTGACCCCAGACAGACTCGAGAATCGTCCGCATATTCTGCTGAAACGCGGTCGCCCGCGCGGCTTCGATCTGCGCCGCCGCCTGGCGGTACGACTCGCGCTCGGTGCGCGACTGGACGGCGGGAAGACGGAACGGCAGAGTGTCCCGTCCGAGCCTGATGCGCAGTCCGGGTATGCCGGGGGTTCCGCTCGCCGGAGTGGCGGGTTGCGTCGGCTGGGTCTTCACGGTGGTGTCCGTAACTACCTGGGCGCCGGCGCGCGAAGCGGATAGCGGCACCATCGCCACGGCTATCGCGGTGAACAAGGCGCGCAGCAGCGAGACTCCAGTTGCGGAACGCGTTGCGTGCGTGCCGCCTACGCTCCGGCGAGCCGTATATTTCACGGTGTGAAGATACTGCACCGTTATGTGCTCCGAGAGCACCTTGGGCCGCTCCTTTTCGCCCTCACCGCTCTCACCTCCATTCTGCTTCTCCAATATGTAGGGAAGAACATCGGGCAACTGGTGGGCAAGGGACTGTCTCCGTGGGTGATCGTCGAGTTCTTCGCCCTCTCCATACCCCTTACCATCGCGCTTACCCTGCCGATGGCGGTGCTGGTTTCTACACTGTACGCGTTCAGTCGGCTCGCGGCGGAAAATGAGATTACGGCGCTGAAGGCGAGCGGGGTCAGCCTGGTGAGTGTACTGAAGCCCGTTCTATGGGCGGCGGTCGGGGTAACGCTGGTGATGATCGTGTTCAACGACCAGGTGTTACCGAGGGCCAACCACCGCCTCGCAATTCTCCAGCGCGACATCGCGCAGAAGAAGCCGACATTCGGCCTCCGCGAGCAGGTGATCAACGAAGTGAGTCCCGGCAAATTCTACTTGCGGGCGGCCCACCTCGACGAGAACTCGAACCGGATGCGGGGGGTGACCATCTATGATATGGGAGACCCGACGCGCCGGAGAACGATTTACGCCGACAGCGGCAATATGCAGATGAGCAAGGGGATGAAGGATCTCGAGCTCACGCTGTACAAGGGCAACATGCAGGACATTCCGACGGCGGCGCCAACCCAGCTGCAGCGGCTTTACTTCAACACCGATTTCGTGAGGATGCGCGGAGTCGGCAACCAGTACGAGAAGACGACCGCCGACAGCTACAAAGGCAATCGCGAGATGACCATCTGCGAGATGTCGTATGCGGTGCGGAGGGCGAGAAGCGATTACGAGACCGCGCAGCACGATTTCCGCCAAGCGGAAAAGCAGGCGGTCCAGCAGCACTTGGCGATCAGCCCCGACGCGCGGAAGACGAAACTGACACCTCCGCACTCCACCGACATTTCGGCGCTCTATTGCGGCCTGGTGAATTTTTTCACCGTAAAGACGGCTCACGCTCAAACGCTCAAGGAAGCGCTCGCCGCATCGTCAACGGCGCAGAATTTCCGCCCGCCGGTCATCCAGCCGCGGCAAGTGAATCCATCAGGGATGGCGCGCGGCCTGACCCCGTTCTCGCCGCAGGTAGACCAGGCGGCGCAGCGCATCTCGGAGACGTCACAGGTGATGAACGAGCTGTCGGTGGAGATCAACAAGAAGTTTGCGCTCGCCGTCGCGTGCTTCGTCTTCGTCCTCCTCGGAGCGCCGATTGCGCTGCGCTTTCCGCGCGGCGGCGTCGGACTCACGATCGGCGTCAGCCTCGTCGTCTTCGCGCTCTACTACGTCTGCCTCATCGGCGGACAGGCGCTCGGCAACCGCGGAATAATTCCACCCGCGATCTCGATGTGGATGGCGGATGTGCTCTTCGCCGCCATCGCGCTGTGGCTACTGGCGAGGATGGGAGCGGAAGGATCGACAGCGCGGGGCGGCGATGCCCGAGAGCTGATCGACTCCGTCAAGGAATGGGCGAAAAAGAAACTTTCGTCCAGATCTGACTCCCAAACCGGCGAGGGCGCCGCGTGAAGCTCAAGGTTCGCGCGCTAGACCGGTACGTCTTCACCGAGTTCTGGAAAATTTTCGTGACGGCCGCGCTCGGCTTTCCGATTCTTCTTTATGTCATCGACTCCACCGACAACCTCGACAAGTATCTCAGCCGCCATCTCAGCATCGGCGGAATCGCGCTGAGCTACGTGTACTGGCTGCCGGACTCGATGTTCATGGCGCTGCCAGCGGCGGTCCTGTTCGCGACGGTTTTTGCGATCGGAGCGCTGACGCGCCATTCGGAGATCACGGCTGCGAAAGCGTCAGGAATCAGCTTTCACCGTCTCATTCTCCCGATCGCCATCGGCGCGACATTCGCGAGCGCGCTCGGCCTTGTGATCGGCGAGCTGGCTCCCCGCGCCAATAAGCTGCGGCTCGACATCATCGAGCCTGACCGCGGGTCAATGACGCTCGAGCGCTACAACTTTGCTTACGCCGGCGAGAACGGCCGCGTTTACAAGATCGGCGCGCTGCGGGTGGCTGACAACGCCGTCACCGGACTGACGATCGAACGCAAGGGGAGCGGGCCGAAATACCCGTCGTACGTGTTATCAGCCACCGAGGGCGCGTACCGCGCGCCGGCGAAGAAGTGGATGATCCGGCGCGGGGCGATGCACGTCATCCCCGACTCGCTTCACAACGTGACCTTCAGCTTTGACTCGGCGTACGACAAGAGCTTTACGGAGATGCCGAGGGAACTGACGTTGGCGCAGAAAGCACCGACGGATATGGGCTTCGCGGAGCTGGGGCGGTTCATCGATTCGATGGACAGATCGGGCGCCGACGTGAACTCGCTCAAAGTCGAGCGAATGCTGAAGATCGTGATCCCGATCACGTGCGTGATCATATTTATGTTTGGAGCCCCGCTGGCGACGAGCAGCCAGCGCGGAGGAACGGCGTACGGAATCGGGCTAAGTCTCGCCACAACACTCATATTCCTGGTGATGATTCAGCTGACGCGAGGGATAGGGGGGCACGGCCAGATTCCGGCGGGACTCGCGGCGTGGCTGCCGAGTCTGCTGTTCGGGGTGACAGGCGCGGTACTGCTGGCGCGGGTGCGAACGTGATTCGGAAGCCGCGCTCTCTGTTCCAGCGCATCGGCCAGCGCGCGTACTTCGCGCGCGACATCGGGCGGGCGCTGCGCGACGTGAAGACATTCGGGCCGGAGACGGTCCGGCAGATGCGCAACATCGGCGTGGACTCGCTTCCGCTGGCAGCGATAGTCGCAGCGTTCATCGGCGCGGTGACGGCGTTCCAGACTAGATACCAGCTCTTCAACGGCGTGCAGCTTTCGGTAGTAGGACTGATCTCGCGGCAGTCGGTGATTCTCGAGCTCGGCCCCCTGCTCACCGGACTCGTCCTGACGGGGCGCGTCGGCGCGAGGATCACCGCCGAAATCGGAACGATGAGGGTCACGGAACAGATCGATGCGCTGGAAACGCTCGCTTACGATCCTATCGCGTACCTGGTCGTGCCGCGGCTTCTGGCGGCACTCCTGATGGTGCCGGCACTCACGATTCTCGCCGACGCGATCGGCGTGGGAACTGCGTTTCTCACTGCGACGCTGGCAACGGACGTGACGTCGCAGGCCTTCTCCGACGGACTTCGGCTCGCGTTCGCACCGTTCCAGATCGTGTACAGCATCATCAAGGCGACTATATTCGGGGGCGCGATCGCTTTCTTTTGCTCCTACGAGGGCTACACCGCCAACGCCGGAGCCGAAGGAGTGGGACGGGCCACGGCGCAGGCGGTGGTGATCACGTCGGTGGCGATCCTCGTTCTCGACGCGCTCACCGCACTTCTTCTCGCTCCCTATCTACAGGCATGAAGAAACGAGACGATGTTCTTGTAGGCGTGATGGTCGTGGCGACGATTGCCGTCCTCATCCTCGGTTCACTCTGGCTGGCACGGGGCGGATTGTCGAAGGGATATCCGCTTTACGCGAAATTCCCGTGGGGCGCGGGGCTCAAGCAGGGGCAGCCGGTATGGCTGGTAGGAGTGAGCGTGGGGTACGTTGACGATGTGCAGCTGAAGCAGGACGGCACGCTGATCACGACCTTCCGGATCCAGGGCGACTACAAGGTTCCGCTCGGATCGAGCGCGACAGTGGTACCGAATGGAATTTTCGGCGACGCGGCGGTCGCGCTGACTCCGAAAGCCCCGAATCCGAGATCGTTCAATCCGGGTGACACGGTGCCGGTCGGACCTGCGACCCCCGGAATCGCGCAGCTCACCAGCAAGGCCGATTCGATCGCGACATCGGTAAACGCGATTACGGGATCGCTGCAGAAGGAGCTGATTGCGGCCGGCGGAATTCGGGATCTTCGCAATACGCTTGCCGGGACGAACCGGTTGGTGGCGGAGTTCGGATTGATTGCCGCGGAGCAGTCGCGGCAGCTGACGGCGACGATGACGTCGGTACGGAGACTAACGTCGGCCGTTGACCCGGCAAAGGTGGATTCGGTGGTCGGCAATCTGCAGACGACCAGCGCGAATATGACGGCGATGAGCAAGGAGCTGAAGGAGACATCGTTCAAGCTCGACGCGATCATCTCGAAGGTGGACAGCGGCCCGGGCTCGGCGGCGAAGCTGATCAATGATCCGGGCGTTTACAACGATGTGAGGGCGCTGCTGCAGCGGATGGATTCGCTGATCGCGGATGTAAAGAAGAATCCGAAGCGCTACATCAACGTCAAGGTATTCTAGGACGGCAACTGCAACTGCAACTGCAACGGCAACGGCAATTGCAACTGCAGAGGAACTGGACGCCAGACTGTAGTCTTTCAGACTGGAGCCTGTAGTCAACAACTCGGTGACTTCTCGTGCCGCGAATGGGCGTCCTACTATCGTTGAGTCCGGTGTCCGATTGTCGCCCAGTGAAGTCACCGAGTAGTGACCAAAGACTCCGGACTCATAGACTAAAGTTCTGGAGTCCCGTTCAGTTGCCTTTGCTGTTGCCGCCGCCTTTCCCGCCCACGCACGCACAAAAAGCAAAGCGGGCCCGGACTAAAGTCCGGACCCGCTCTGGCCAGCTATGCAGTAGTGCGGTGGCTGGTTACGCCATCGCGTTGTCCCTTACCGGGTTTCTGCCCTCATCCGTTAGTTGAACGAATATCGGAATCCAATCTGCACCCGATAGGTGTCACCCGATCCGGCGGTCTGCTCCAGCGAGTGATCCATCAGGACGCCGTTGACCGCGCGTAGTCGGTAGATCGCTCTACCAAAGCCATCGACCCCCGGGTTCGTTAGCGGCTGTGAGTTCACCAGCCTCTGACCGAGTCCCCAGTTCTTGTTCAGCATATTACCGAAATTGACAATATCGGCGCGGAACTCGAGTGTATTGCGGCGTCCGGCGGTGTTGGCGAACAGCTCCTGGGCGAACCCGAAGTCGAGTCGCTTCACGAGCGGAAGGAAAACCGCATTACGCTGCTCATACTGGCCGCGGTGGGACGAGAGATAGCTGTCCTGCTTGATGTACGCGTCCCACGCGTCTGCCTGCTGCTGCGCCGTGAAAGTGACTGCCGGGTTGGAGCCCGACGCGGCAATCGTATACTGTTGGAAATTCATCTCCGACTGATCGCGCGGAATGTACAGCAGATCGTTGGAGAATCCGCCGTCGCCGTTCAAATCGCCGGAGTAGGTGTAGCTCAGGTTTGCGAGGGTTCTTGCTTCAAAGAATGCCGAAATCGTGGTCGCTCCGAACTTGAAATACTCCCTTCGCAGTGATCCGGCGGTAAAGAACCGGTGCCCCGGTGAGTTGGCCGAGTAGGAGAGACCGGGCTTATTCGGGTCGCCCGAGATCTGATTGCTATTGAACGACCCGGATGCGATCGACCCCGGATCAATTGTGTTTCGCGCAACACCGTACGAATACGCTGCCTTGAGAAACAGCCCGTTCGCAAACGGTTTTTCGAGTGAGGCAGCAGCGTTGAACGATTGCCCGATGTTCTGGTTCTTCAGTATGTATGCGCCCGATACGTTTGAGTTGATGCGGTTCGAGGTAAACCGCGGCCTTCTGTCGCCGGGTCCAACGAAGCGCGACTGCGGGGTGGGCAGGTTGGCGTCGATGTAATACATACCGTTCACGTCGTGGTTATAGAGAAATTCTCCAGTTGCGGTGAGGCCCCAGAAAATCTTCTTGTCCACTCCGATGTCGCTGCGCCAAACCTGCGGAAAGCGGAAACCCGGATCGGTAACGTCGAGCTCGTAACTTGCAGCCGGAGCGCCTGTGACGTTCGCCGGCTTGTATGCGTTAGGGTTCGGGTTGAACGGCCGAGCCGTGGTGGTGTTGATCCGGTCGAAACCCGTGAGTACGCCGGTGTTGCCAATCTGATTGGAGATCCAGACATACGGCGGGTTGCCGGTGAACACTCCGGTGCCTCCGCGAACCTGCAGGGAACGATTTCCCGATACGTCCCAATTGAAGCCGAGCCGCGGAGACAACAACGCCTTCGCGCTCGGCAGATGGTCGGAAGTGTACTTGCCAAACACACCGTTTTCGTCTTTGAACAGTAGAGCGTCCGCGTTCTTGTTGTCGAAGCCGGTGTGCGCGAAAAACGGGACATCGACTCTCAAGCCAGCCGTGACTTTGAAGTTCTGCGAAGCCTTCCACTCATCCTGACCGTAGAAACCGGTGTAAATGACTTTCAGCGGCTGCGTCGGCTTGATCTGGCCGGGGATGTTATTGTACCGCACCTCGAACCGCCGTAGCGTGACCGGCGACACCGTCCGGTTTGGGTTGGCAAGATAGCCGTTGGCGTCGGTGTAAAAATCGGCGAGCGAGTTGTAGGTGTA
Organism: Gemmatimonadaceae bacterium; assembly: GCA_046599115.1. Classification (GTDB taxonomy): domain Bacteria; phylum Gemmatimonadota; class Gemmatimonadetes; order Gemmatimonadales; family Gemmatimonadaceae; genus UBA4720. Next base: position 2,287 of record JBKJHG010000181.1, on the reverse strand, counting down.
GACGCTCTGTGAGCCGGGGAAGAAGACGTTCTGCGACTGATAATTCTCAAAGCTGGCCCCGAACGTCAGGTCGTGCTTGGGAAGCGAGATGGTGAAGTTGTCCTGCACCTGCCGCGTCTGATAATAGAGCTCGTTGTTCGGAGTGAAGGGCTCGAACCCGATGGACGTATAAGTTGAAGTCGTGGCGGGGTCGAGAATGTCCACCAGCGGGAAGAGCTGTCCCTTGGACTCGCGGCTCTCGTTTTGAGTGGTGTAGCCAATGATGAGGCTATTCGCGTAGCGGCTGCCGATAAGCGAGTTCCATTCTCCGACAGTTGAGCGGATGTTCTCGAGGATGCCGTAGTTCGAATTCTGAAAATTGAGCGAGTTGAGGTTCGTGCGGCGGTTTCCGAAGCCGAGGGAGCTCGAGTTCGATTCGAGGACATCGGTTTTCGAATCCAGCCTGGAGTACCGGATGTTGATTTTGTTGCGGGAGTTCAAGTTGAAATCAACCTTTGCGAGAAGCCGCTTTGCCGGGGTCTCGTTGTTGTAGCCCTGATAAGGTCCCGTTACATACCCGAAATTGGATTTCAGGTACGTGCTGAGTGCATCGAGATCGGACGCCTGGACCCGCGTTATGTTGCCACCGACGGTCTGGCTCCCCGTGTTGGCGAGGAAATTCGTGCCCGGTTGCGACGTATTCTCGTTTTCGTAGCTGAAGAAATAGAAAAGCCGGTCCGGGACGATTGGACCGCCAACCCACCCGCCAGTATTGCCAAACTTGAAAACGCCGGGATCGAACGGGATGGCGCCAGCGTTCTTGCCCGTAAGATTCTGGTTCTTATAGGTATGGTAGATGGACCCGCGAAACGTATTGGTTCCGCTGCGGGTGACGGTGTTGACGCCCGCACCGACGAAGTTCCCGGCTCTGACGTCGTATGGGGCAACGCTCACCTGGACCTGCTCTATTGCGGCGAGCGAGATAGGGGCAACACCGGTGCGATCGCCTGGGGTGCTTCCCAGGCCGAAAGAATTATTGAATGCCGAGCCGTCGACGGTGATGTTGTTCATACGGCTGTCCTGACCCGCGAACGACATCCCTCCACCCGATTGAGGGGAAAGGCGGACGATCGACTCTAGCCGGCCTGAGATTGTCGGCAAGGTCGCCAACGCCTGGCGGCTCACCGCAGTTGAGGCGCCGGTTCGGCTTTCGCTGAATACCGGATCGTTGGTTCCGGTCACGGTTACGCCCGACAGCTGGGTGACGGATGGAGCGAGCGTGAACTTCAGGTCCGTAGACTCGCCGAGATTCAAAAAGACGTTCGACTGCGCGTTCGCCTGGAACCCGATTGAGTTGACGGTAACGGTGTACGGGCCGCCGACACGTAGCCCCGGCAACGAAGCAGAGCCGTCAGCTCTCGTCCGGCCTTCCGTGCGAGTGCCCGACGGCGTGTGAATGGCAGTGACCCGGACGTCCTGGCGCGGCGCGCCCGTCGGATCTTTTACCGTGACGTTGATGCGCGACGTGGTAACCTGCGCGAAGGCAGGAGTGAACGCAGCACCAAGGAGGATTGCGAGAGTCGCAACTGCGAAAAGCAAACGTTTTTGAAACATGCAGTCTCTCTGGAAGGGAGTAGGCCCAAAAAGTAGCGCTATGACCTTCAGTTCGCCAAGAGTTTTTTCTTCTGTGACGCTTCTTTTACAGAGACCAGCCCACGCTCTTGGGGGTGGGGCCTTACGGGGTTTTTTGAGCCTCGCGCTTGGCGCGTGGGAGGACCACGAAATAATAGACCGGAATTCCGACGAGAATCACTCCTAGAACAGCGAGAGTCGGGTTGCGGCTCGTGGGATCGATGAGCGCGCTTCCAAGGAGGAAAACGGTCGCGAGGACGAAAACCATCGGCACCACTGGGTACCCTATGGCGCGAAAAACGGGCTGATATTCCGCTCTCCGGCGGAGCGGATAGATAGCGGCTACTGCGAGCGCGTAGAACGGAACGATGGCGGTAACGAAAGTGTCGGCAAGGCTCTCGAAGCTTCCTGCCAGGACGAAGACGACTCCGAGGCCGGCCTCCAGCGCTATTGCAACGCTCGGCGTCTGAAAGCGCGGGTGGACTTTCCCAATCGGTCGGAATAGGAGTCCGTCGTTCGCCATTGCGAACAGAATCCGGCCTCCGGTCATCACCGAGCCGTTGAGAGTTCCGAAAGTCGAGACCATCACCGCTCCGGCGACCAGCACGACGCCGGCCGGCCCGATCAGAGCGCTCGCGACGTCGGCGGCGACCAGCTTGGAATGTCGAATCTCCGA
>JBKJHG010000049.1:0-5101 GCA_046599115.1 Gemmatimonadaceae bacterium | reverse complement strand
CAGACTCGACAGGAATTCTGCGTTCCGCAAAGTCTGCTCAGATCCACTTTGAATCGCGACGGCGCTTTCTCGCTCCGAGCTTTAACACCGGATCGAAGGGAACGTGCCAGATGATCGGACGCTTCTGCAGACGTGTGTCGGGAGTTGCTTTCACCGAGATCCCGGAGGAGCCGGAAGCAACGACGCGCGCCCGGGCGGATTTGTTAACGGTTCTCGCGTCGGCATCGGCGAAGATCCCCGGCGACAGCTGGATCACTGGCCAGCGAATCCGTTATCTCATCGAGCAGGGCGAAGATTCATCCGCGCGCGACGCGGCCGCCGGATGCCGCGCCGAGCGGTGGTGGTGCGATGCGCTAGCGGGGCTCGTCGCTCAATCGTCGAGCCACTTCGTCGCGGCGGAGGAATCGTTTGCGCGCGCGCTGCCTGAGATGCCGGAGGCGAAGCGGTGCGAGTGGTCGGATCTCTCCGAGCTGCTCGACGGCGATGCGCTGCGCATTTACGACAAACTCGGATGCGCAGCGCGTGAGGCTGTAAATCGCAGGATCTGGTGGCTGGCCGACCCAATGTTCGTGACGCCCGGCAATGAGCGCCGCACGGAGCATTTCGCGCGCCGTGTCTGGGCTGAGATAGACCGCGGCGGGACGAACGGATTCGGAATGAGCTGGGCGGCAGACATGATGGAAATGGTCGTGCGCTTCGGGTGGGTGGAGAAGTGGACGCAACGGCCGTCTTCGGGATTCGGAGATGCATCGCAGTCGTACGTCGCGCACGAGCGTGAGCCGGACTTCCATTTCATTCCGCTGATTCGCTACGACGCGCCGCTGCTCGCATTCGGCGATACGGCCTGGAAGCTGGACGCGGAGAATCCGCGCGAGGGATACTCGCCGCGGTACGCGAACACTTTCTTTTCCATCCACCCGCAGCTAGCGAGATTCCGCCGCGGCGATTCCACGCTTGTCGTGGCGGCGTTCGACGTCTCGGCTGACACGGCCTGGAAGTACATCGCGGTCAGACCGGCATTGATCGTTGCGCGTGACGACAGCACGCGCTTTCTCATCGCGCGCTTCGACAGCACGCCGAGAAAATCCGCGTTGTGGGTCACGACACCTTCGCGCGAATCCCTCGTGGGCGTCGAGCTGATGTCGCTCGACGGAAAAGTCGAAGGTCGGTGGCGCGCCGGGGTTCAGTCACTCACGGCAGATACGACGCGCCGCGGGATTTCCGATCTCCTTCTATTCGATGCCACCGATTCCCTCGCTTCGTCAATCGAAGGCGCCATCGAGACCGCGAATGGAAACAACGTCATCGCACAATCCCGAAAGCTCGGCGTTTATTGGGAGACGTACGGCCGGGGAGCGAGCGACAGCGCCCAAACGGTTTCCCTCACGCTGACGCCGAATGCGCCCGGCGTTGTGACGCGAGTGCTGCGCGCGCTCGGCGTCGGGAAGAAGCTCGCGCCAGTTGACATTCGTTGGCGGTCGGCCGGCCCCGGCGCGACTGTGCAGCCGCGATCAGTGCTACTTGACCTCTCTCAGGTTGCGCCGGGACGGTACGATCTGCGACTGACTGTCGGCGATGGACTTACAGCGAGCACAACTTCGAGGCCGGTCATCATCGAACGCTGACGAGGGCGAATTATTTTTCGCCGCGACCTCTCATCAAGCCTCAGGCGAAGAGCATTTTCAATCCGGCGATCACGAGAACTGCCGACAGGAGCTGTCGTAATACGGGTGGCGCCAATCTCCTGCTCCCATATTCGGCGCCGATCCAACCGCCGATGACTACGGCGACTCCCCAAACCGGAAGCGATGCGGGAAGATTTGAGATGCTGGAGAGATGTCCGAGCAATCCAGCGATCGAATTCACGAGGATGAAGGCGGCAGCAACGCCGGAGGTCGCTCGGGTCTCCGCCCATCCCATCATCAGGATGAGAGGGCTGAGAAAGATTCCGCCGCCCACCCCGGTGAGTCCCGAGAGCAGGCCGATAACGAGCCCACACGCCAGCGCCGCGGCAATCGGCGGGGAGTGCACGAGTACCTTTGCCGCGGTTTTCGCGGAGCGGAACATCCAGACCGCGGCGTAGAGCAACGCGACTCCGACAATCGTATCGTACCAACGCGCGGGCAGCGTGATCGCGCCCCCGACGAACGCAGCGGGGATGGACGTGACCGCGAACGGCCAGAAAAGCTCGAACGAGAATCGTCCGGCACGATAGAACTTGTACGTCGCGACGGTCGCGACGAGGATGTTGAGCGAGAGGGCGGTGGGTTTCATCATCGCCGGTGCGAGACTGAACAGCGCCATCACAGCGATGTAACCCGATGCTCCGGCGTGCCCCACCGACGAGTACAGCGTCGCGGCGAGGAGAAAGAGCGCAGCGAGCGAAACTATCGCAATCGTGCTCATTTCAGTCTGAAACGGGACAATGATGTGACTCGTATAGGTGAAAGCAAACATTCGCTCCTATATTCAGGCGCGCCAAGAAGCTAAGCGACTGCGCCCGACTCCGCATATGACAAATCCAACGATAGACATTCAGCACGTCACGAAGCGATTCGCCGATCATACGGCGGTTCGTGATCTGTCGCTCCAGGTTCCCGCCGGCACCGTTTACGGACTGCTCGGACCGAACGGCGCGGGCAAGACAACGACGATCCGGATGATCCTCAACATCATCGCTCCCGACGAGGGAACGGTGAAGATCTTCGGCCAGCCGGCGAACGACCCCAAAATCACCAACCGCATCGGATATCTCCCCGAGGAGCGTGGGCTTTATCGAAAGATGCAGGTGCGGCGCATTCTCAAGTTTCTCGCCGAGCTCAAGGGCGTGACGGGAAAGACCGCCGACAAGCGCATCGACGAATGGCTCGAGCGGCTCAGCCTGAAAACCGCCGAGAAGGATTGGGGGCTTTCGAAGATCGACGAGCTCTCGCGCGGAATGCAGCAAAAGGTCCAGTTCATCGGCACGCTGCTCCACGATCCTGACTTGGTGATCCTCGACGAGCCATTCAGCGGACTCGATCCGATCAACGCGCAGGCGCTCAAGGACACGATCGTCGATCTCAAGCGGCGCGGAAAGACGGTCATCTTCAGCACGCATCTGATGGACAACGCCGAGCGCCTCTGCGACTCGGTTTGCATCATTGCCCGCGGCGAGAAGGTTCTCGATGGCACGATCACCGCCGTAAAGGAAGTTCACGGGACGCGCACAGTCGCGCTTTCGCTGGGCGGAGACGGAATGCGCGCCGTCGAGCCCATTCTCGCCGACAAGTCGCTCGTGCTGCGCGCCGACGATTCGAACAGGTATTACGAAATCGAGCTGGTGCCGGGGGCCGATCCGCAGGAGCTGCTGCGGAGAGTGGTCGCGTCCGGCGCGGCGATTCAGAGATTCGAGATGGTGCAGCCGTCGCTGCATCAGATCTTCCTGCAAAAAGTCGGCGCCGACCAGCTCGGCATCGAGGAGGGTATGAGCGGTCATGGCTAAGCTTTGGGCAATCATCAAGCGTGAATACCTCGAGCGCGTCCGCTCGAAGTGGTTCCTCATCGGGACGTTCCTAGGCCCCGTGTTCTTCGGCGCGATCATCATCGTCCCCTCCTACATCGCGGCCAAGAGCAAGGCGGGAACCGAGGTCAATAACACCGTAATTCTGGACGCGACGCAAACGGGATTTGGCAATCGGCTTGCCGCGGTAATCGCCGGCGGACCGGCGGGGCTACCGCCATCAACGCCGGCGGCCGCGACAGTCGCCGGTCCGACGCCAACCGTGCGCGTTGTCGCACCATCAGCGCTTGCAGCTGCGGAGAGCACCGCGACGCACGAAGTGATGAATCATCAGCGCAGCGGATATCTCGTTGTCAACGAACAGACTGTCGCGGGTGAATCTGTTCGCTATGCGGGACAAAGCGCGACTTCAATCCCCGACATGGAGCGGCTACGCTCGGCGGTCAAGGAGGCCGTTCTGTCGACCCGACTGGAAAGCGCGGGAATCAATTCGTCAAAAACGCGCGACATCACCTTCATCCCGCTCAGCTACAGCGCCGAGCGAATTACCGAGAAGGGACGGGGCGGCTCGGGTATGGCGAGCGTCATCTTCGGATTCGCCATTGGGTTCCTCCTCTATATGACCATCATCCTCTATGGGCAAACCGTGATGAGCGGAGTCCTCGAGGAGAAAACCAACCGGGTGGCCGAGGTAGTGATGTCGAGTGTTCCAACGAACACACTTCTCACTGGCAAGGTGCTCGGCGTCGCCGCGGTCGCGGTCACCCAGCAGATCCTCTGGGTGCTGACGACGATTTTAATGTTCAAGCTTCGCGCACCGATAATGGCGAAGTTGGGGGCGTCCGCATCGCCGTTTGTGTTTCCGTCCATTTCGCCGGCGGCGGCGATTCTCCTCTTTGTGTTCTTCGTACTGGGATTTGTTTTCTACGCCTCGCTCTATGCCGCTGTCGGATCGTCGGTGAACAGCGAGCAGGAAGCGAAGCAGGCGATGACGCCGGTGCTCCTATTCATCATCACGACCGCGGTATTCATTCAGCCCGTGCTGCTCAATCCGACGGGGCGGATGGCGCAGGTGCTGTCGCTGCTTCCGTTCTCTTCGCCGATCATCATGCCGATTCGAATGGCGGTGACGGCGGTGCCGCCGTGGGAGCTGGCGGTGAGCCTCGTCGTGCTGTTGGCAGCGTGCTTCGGCGCAATGTGGGTCGCGTCGCGGATCTACCGGATTGGACTGCTGATGTACGGGAAGAAGCCCTCGTTTAGAGAGCTTGGGCGGTGGATCAGCTACTCGGGGTGAAGCTACTGCTAACTAGTAACTAGTAAACGTATTCTGGTCCCGTCGATGAACACGCGCCAGTTCGACGACGGACCTCGAACAAATTTACTAGTTACCAGTTACTCATTGCCGTTAAACGTTGGCTTCCGCAGTGCAGTACTTGTCGAACGCCGCCGTGAGGTCACCGGCGATTTCCTCGGCGGTGCGCCCTTCGATGTTATGGCGCTCAAGCATCAGGACGACGTTGCCGTCCTTGAGCAGTGCGATTTGCGGCGACGACGGACCGTAGCCGATGAAATAGCTGCGGGCGCGGTCGACGGCCTCCT
>JBKJHG010000020.1:0-3491 GCA_046599115.1 Gemmatimonadaceae bacterium | reverse complement strand
AATGTCGACGCCGAGTTGATTGTTGGTGAGTCGCGCCAGTTCGGCCTTGAACACCTGCTCCATCGCGATCGAGCTCGAATGCTCGGCGGCGAAATTGCCGGCGACGCGGATCTTCTCCTCAGCGAGGGCGCCATTGGAAATCAGCAAAGATAACGACAGGCTCGTGGCTGCGCACGACCTCAAAGCACTCTTGAACATGGCAGGTTCCTTGCAGTAGATAAATGGGAGTGACAGCCCAACGAACCGAACAACTTGGTACATCCGGATCGCGGCCAGAATATTGTTGACAATATTATCTACGTTTTTTAACAATATTGTCAACAATCTTGTGGACACACTGCCCGCATCCAGTGTCCGGCCCCTTGCCCAAGCCCCTTGGCACGTCTGTTATGACGGTCACCTTCGCAAGGTCTCGAACGTCGACGTTGCAGTAGAAACCCAGGTCCGTGAGGCTGGTCCGACTCGATGGCAGCTGTGTTGATTTTTCGTCGACAATTGATGACATTATTGTCAGACAATCGGGTATGATTGGCACCATGACAGGGCGCAGCAAAGACGCAAACGGTGCAAAACGCAGGCAGGCGACCGCGGGCTCAAGAGCACCCGGCGCAGGCGCTGGCGACGACATCTACGAGCAAATCATCTCGTCAATATTCGAACACCGGCTGCAACCAGGTACGAAGCTCGGTGAAGACCGGTTGGCAGCCATCTTCGGCGTCAGCCGCAGCCGCATCCGACTGGTATTGATGCGGCTTGCGCATGAGCAGATGGTCCGCCTCGAGCCGAACCGAGGTGCGTTCGTAGCAGCTCCAACTCCCGACGAGGCTCGCCATGTCTTCGAGGCGCGCCGTCTGATCGAGCCCGGCATCGTGCGCCGTCTGATTGACACCTTGCCTGCGAACGGACTGGCCCGGTTACGCGCACTCGCGCGCGACGAGGAAAAGGCTCGTGAGCGCGGCGATCGACGCGCGATCATCCGGCTGTCAGGCGAATTTCATGTCCTGCTGGCTGAGTTGGCGGGCAATCCGGTGCTCGCGCGAACGATGCGCGAGCTGGCATCGCTGACCTGCCTGATCATCTTCTTGTACGACTCGCCATCGATCCCGTCATGCCATGGCGACGAGCACGCCGACATCATCGAAGCGATCGCAGCCGCCGATTCTGCGCGTGCGGTCCGTCTGATGTCGCATCATCTCGACCATGTCGAGCAGACGCTGGCGCTCAACTTCGTCAAGGCACAGCCCGCGGAACTCGAGCAGGTGTTCGGAGACTGATCCGCGAGCGGCATGCGGTCGCCCATTTTCCAGTGCTAGAGTGGGTGTCGTCCAAGCAAGATTCGCGAGTCGATGACATGAATACCACCAAGGCGCCAGATCCGATCACCCAAAACATTGAATCCATCGCGGAGTTCTATAAACGCGAAGACCAGAAAGTCACTGGGTCGCAACGTCTCGTGGAAGCGATCAGCAGTATCGTGGGGCGGCCAATTTTCCTCGGCTGCATTATCTTGTTCGTCATCTTGTGGATACTCGCCAATGTCCTTGGACGACAGTTGGGAAAGGCGGAGTTTGACCCACCGCCGTTTTTCTGGCTCGGAGGCATTGTCAGTCTATGCGCGTTGCTGACAACCACAGTCGTTCTGATTCGCCAGGAACGGCTCGCCAAGCTTGAGGAGCGTCGGGAACATCTGAACCTCCAGGTAAACCTCCTGACCGAGCAAAAGACCACCAAGCTCATCCTCCTGTTCGAAGAGTTGCGGCGAGATTTGCCCATGATCGAGAATCGTCACGATCCTCAATCGGAAGTCATGCAGCAGGCAACGGACCCGCATCGAGTCCTCGCCGAGATGGATCAAGTGCTTGAAATGGCAGAACAGACGAAACGGGATGGGGAGTGAAAAAGTAGACAGCCAGCTACCCGAATCCATGCAGGGGTGCGGGCGATGCGCGGACAGGATGCTGCGGCCGGCGCTCCGCTGCCTAACTCGAGCGGCGGTGATCCTGCTGCTGGTGGACGCTGGTTGTTCCCGGCGCACGCAGTCGCGTGAGCCACCCGGCATCGGCTCGCGGCGCGCCGGATGAGCGTACCCATGCGGCGAACTCGACGGCCGGGAGCGCCTTGCTATAGAAGTAACCCTGAGCGTGCTGGCACCAGATGCTTTCGAGGTACTCCGCCTGCTCGATCGTCTCGACGCCTTCGGCCACGACGCGCATGTCGAGGCTGCGGCCCATGCTCACGATCGCCTGCGCAATCGAGCGCGCCACATGACTTCCCGGAAGATCACACACGAACGAGCGGTCGATCTTCAACGTATCGAGCGGGAAGTGCGCCAAATACCCAAGATTCGAGTACCCGGTGCCGAAGTCGTCCATCGAGATCGTCACGCCGATGGCGCGCAATCGGTTCAGGCAGTGGATCACGTCGTCGGTCTTGCCCGTCAACATGCTCTCCGTGATCTCCAGGACCAGGTAATGCGGATCGAGACCGGTCTGTTCCAGAACGCGGACGACGAGATCGGCAAACCCGGGCTCGCGAAGCTGCAGCGCGCACACGTTGACCGCCATCGTCAATGCCGGCAGACCGTCGTTTTGCCAAGCTCGGTTCTGCGCGCAAGCAGTGTGTAGTACCCATTCGCCGATACTCGTGATGAGTCCGGTTTCTTCGGCCAGCGGAATGAAGTCGGCAGGCGACACCTGGCCCAGCAGCGGATTCCGCCAGCGGATCAGTGCTTCCATTCCGATCACTATTCCGGTCGCGATCAATACCAGCGGTTGATAGTGCAGCGAGAATTCGTTGCGCTCCAGCGCGTGGCGCAACGCGACTTCTACCACCGCGCGCTGACGGGCCTTGGCGCTCATTTCGCTGGCGTAAAACTGGAAGTCGCCACGGGAAATCTCCTTGGCGCGATGCATGGCGGCGTCGGCGTTCTTCAGCAACTCGTTCGGCGTTTTACCGTCTGCGGGATAGAGGCTTATCCCGATGCTGGCGGTGATGCGGTACTCACGGCCGTCGACGGGGAACAGCTGATCGAACGCAGCGGTTGCGCTGTGCGCCAATTTCGATGCATCGGTCAGCGGGTCATCGAGATCGGTGATCAAGATGACGAATTCGTCTCCGGAAAAGTGAGCCAGCGTGTCGGCGCTGCGCAACAGCCCGCGCAAGCGGACGGCGATCGCCTTCAGCAACGAGTCGCCCGCCAACTGGCCGTAGGCTTCATTCACATGCTTGAAATGATCGATATTGAGCGCGAGTACGCCGATGCTCCGTCGCGACTGCTCGGCGCGGCCAATCGCCTGCCGCAAGCGGTCGTTGAGCAGGTTCCGATTCGGCAGATCGGTGAGGTCATCGTGGGTGGCCAGATACTGGATCCGCGATTCGTACGCCTTGCGTTCGGTGATGTCTGATGAAATGCCGACGGTGCCGATCCGTGCCCCTGACTGATCGTAGATCGGGGTAATCGCGAGATGGACCGGGAGCGCGCGCCCGTCGCG
>JBKJHG010000173.1:0-3686 GCA_046599115.1 Gemmatimonadaceae bacterium | reverse complement strand
CCGCCAGCCGTGACTTCGAGACCGCGGCACAGCAGTGGGGCGATATTGGCGCCCCATACGAAATGGCACTCGCGCGGATAGGCCTCGCGAACGCGCTCCGAGCAGAAGGCAATGAGGAGCGCGCCTTGCTCGAGTTCCGGGCCGCCCGCGCAACCTTCGAGCGAATCGGAGCGATCTATCAGGAATCTCGAGCGGTGCAGGTCTGCGGCGATGTTGTACCCGCCCGGCAGACACCACTGCATCCACCAACTGATGCGCCTCTCGGCGATGCCGCTGTCTTCCATCGCGAAGGTGACTACTGGTCGGTCGGGTTCGAGCAGCACACCACACGCCTGCGCGATTCGAAGGGCCTGCAGTACCTGGCGCGTCTCCTCGCCAATCCCGGGCGCGAGTTCCACGTGCTTGACCTCGTGGCCGCCGGCAAAGCGGTGCTCGACATGTCTCGCGATTCCGCTGGATCCCGCTTGGTGCCGGACGCGGGAGATGCCGGCCAGCTGCTCGATGCGCGCGCCAAAGAGGCGTATCGCCGGCGGCTCGCAGAGATCGACGAGGACATTGAGGAAGCGCGGGCGATGGCCGACGTTGACAGGGCGGCGCAAGCTGATGCCGAACGCGACTGTCTGGTCCGGGAGCTGGCCCGTGCCGTCGGAGTCGGCGGGCGCGATCGACGTGCTGCGTCAGCATCCGAACGCGCCAGAAGCGCGGTCACCCGGGCTATCCGCCAGGGCCTGGCCCGAATCCGCGAGCACAACGCCTCACTCGGCGAGCATTTCGACCGTACCATTCGGACCGGTACCTACTGCGCGTATCGGTCCGATTCTCGAGTGCCTGTGGTGTGGCAGCTGTGACGACCCAATCGGATCGTCACTCGCCGTTCAGATGTCAGGGGTGGAGGATGGAGCCGTCCTCAGCCATTTCGCCGCGCGTGCAGCAATGGCGCGGCTATACTGGAACGAGCCCGTCAGCGAGCAGGACATTGGGAGGTCTTACACAATTCGCCTCTTCCCGATCGGTCCGTAGCCGTAAGTCGTTGATTGTGAACGGAGAGATGTCCGAGTGGTTGAAGGAGCACGGCCGTAAACTGGCATCGATCACCATCGATTCACGCAGTTACGTCACAATTGCGTCACGTCGCGGTCACTATGTCTCTCAACGACCCTACTCCTCGTCGCTGAAGTAGTTGTGGTCGAGTTCAAGCGGTTCAATCTTGCGCTCCAGCCGTACGCCGATGTGGTGCTCGAGCATCGCCACCGACGACCAGGGTGTCATCCAACTGTTCAATGTCGGCGCCGAGCGGATGCTCGGGTATGCCGCTGCGGACGTTCTCAACAAGATTACGCGGCCGACATTTCCGACCCTCAGGAGCTGATTGCCCGCGCCGACACTCTCAGCGTGGAACTGGGCACGACGATTTCCCCCGGTTTCGATGCGCTGGTTTTCAAGGCTTCGCGCGGAATAGAAGATATCTACGAGCTTACCTATATTCGCAAGGACGGCAGGCGCTTCCCCGCGATTGTCTCGGTCACGGCGTTGCGCGACGATCAGGGGAACAGCCGGACGTCATTCTCCTCGACATGATGATGCCCCTGATGGATGGGGCTCAGACGATCGCCGCTTTGCGGATGCAGAGGGAAACGGCGGCGACGCCGGTCATCTTCCTCACGGCGAAGACGATCGTCGCCGAGATTCAGGGTATGAAGGACCTTGGCGCCGCCGGAGTCCTGATCAAGCCGTTCGATCCGCGGAAGTTGGCGGCCGATGTCCTCGCTCTGCTCCGGTAGCCGTCAGCCTCCGAGTCGAACGCGAATGCGCAGGATCAGCTCGCGCATGTCAATGGGTTTGCTCAGGAAATCGTCGGCCCCGAGCGAGAGCCCGGCGATCCGGTGGTGAACAGTCGCGCCGGTCGTCATCAAGATGACCGGGATCGCGCTCAGCTCAGGATCGGACTTGAGCAGCCGACACACGGAATAGCCGTCGAGCCCCGGCATGGCGATATCGAGCAGAATCAGGGCAGGTCGCTCGGCCCGCGCTTTTTCGACCACGCCATCGCCCGAGCGGAGAGCCATCGGGAGGAACCCCGCGGTCGCGAGCGAGACTCCGAGAATCCTCCGCTGGTCCGCATGATCTTCGGCGATCAGGATCTTGATACCGTTGGCGGGCGCTCGTTGCGGCGCCGACACGGTTGGGGCGTCCGCCAGGTCATGAGTGAAGGCGCGCCGCATCTTCTCCAGGGCTGCCCGTGCCAGCGGCGCATCAATGGCGCCGGCACGAAGCAGGCTCTCGAGGTCGACGGCGCGACGGCTGACGGTGGGAAATCCGATTGTCCCGGGCAGTCCAATGAGCCGATGCACGCGGAAGGTCAGGTCGGTCGGCGGCTCACTGGCGTTATCCACCAGGGCTTCTTCCAGGAGCGCGGCGATGGCGTCGCAGTCTGTGACGAACGTGGCAACGAAACGAGCGCGGGTTTCGTCCAGAACCCGGGCCAGCTCGTCGGCTGGCGGCGACGACGGATTAGAAGGCGGCCAAGGCTGCCCGGGGGGCACTGCTGGCGTCTCTTCGTGGGTACCCATTTTTGCGATACTACGGAAGGGCGGCCGCGATGGCTGTTCCAAATTGTACAGCGTCGGTCCGCGAAAGTGGCCTTGTGTTTACTTCGACATCGGTTGAAATCACGGATTGCTGCCGCGTGGACGAACCCGGCAACGCTAGAACGCTGTTGATCGACAAGATTCGACGGTGCTGACACAATTCGAGCCGCGACGTGCCTCCGCTCAGGTATGGCACCGAGACCAATTCGTACGAGCGCGACGAACAGGCCGCTGCGATCGGCCACACTCGCGCCCAGCATGATCGTGAGCGCGGTGCCATAGGCTGACGCGTCCCCCCGAGGGTCCGTGCAGTCTTGCCGCAGCACCACCGCGCTGTGCGTCCGCTCAGAAAATCGCGAGCGGGTTCAGGGGAGTTCCAGTGCCGCCCGGAACGCGGAGCAGCGAGCCGACGAACAGAAACGTCCAGCGGCCCCGCTGCCGCGCTTCGCGGGCCAGCCGGTCGAGGTCGAGGTTGTCGAGGAGCGGCATTCCGAGGCTCACCAGCACCAGCTCGTGCAGGGGATTGACCAGGCCTTCGACGCGCGAGGGGATGACATCACTCACGCCGTCGGAGCCGATCACGGCCACGTCCCTCGCCTTCAGCCAGCGGGCAGCGAGGCGTGAGAGCCGGCCGCCTCCTCCAGGAACATCCATTGCCCCTTCTGCCGGACCCGCTCCCAGCGGCCGGTCCGGATCAGCAGCACGTCTCCGCGCCCGATCTTGACATTGGTCTTGGCGAAAAAGGCCGGGGCTTTTTTAGGATGTCGCGCTCCATGCCTAGACGAACGCCGCGAGCAGGAGCGGCAGCAACCGACAGAATCGAAGGGCGAACCGGAGACGGTGCAGTGACCGGGCTGTCGCTACACAGTCACTACACAATCCTGTTGGACGCCGCCGGGCGGTTCCGCTAAACTACTGATTCCATTCGTGCGGAGAGATGTCCGAGTGGTTGAAGGAGCACGCTTGGAAAGCGTGTGTAGGGGAAACCCTACCGAGGGTTCGAATCCCTCTCTCTCCGCCAAACTTCGCTCCGCTTCGTTTGGCGGAGCGAGCGGTCTTCAGGCCACCGCGCGGCTCTCGCCGCGACTCGGCTCGAAT
>JBKJHG010000085.1:0-3654 GCA_046599115.1 Gemmatimonadaceae bacterium | reverse complement strand
AGTCATACGACGGGCTTCCCTCCTCCGATTCTCTCCGTCCGCTGCTCGCCGAACAGATCGCGACGTTACGCGGGTGGGATGACCGCTGGGGAACAAATTCCATCTCGACATCGCTTGCCGTGTTCTGGGGTGAGGACATTGAGACTCTCGTCGCCAATGAGGCGCGCTCGGCTGGGCTGTCCGCCGAAACGTACGTCGTCGAACGAGCGACTGACGCCGAGAGACTGCAGTCTCTTGTTGCAGCATCGAACAAGCTGGAATCGGATTTCGGAAGTTGGAAGACGCCTTGGGGGGCGATCAATCGCTTTCAGCGAATCACCGACGACATCGCGCCCAAGTTCGACGACGCGGTGCCGAGCATCCCGGTTCCGTTCACTTCATCGAAGTGGGGATCGCTGGCGTCGTTCGGGGCGAAAGCTTATCCCGGCACGAAAAAGTGGTACGGCACAAATGGCAACAGCTTCGTCACGGTGATCGAATTCGGTCCGCGCGTTCGCGCCCGCGCAGTCACCGCCGGCGGGGAAAGCGGCAACCCTGCGTCGCCGCATTTCAATGACGAGGCGGAACGCTACGCGTCGGGGAACCTGCGCGACGTGTACTTCTATGCAAATCAGCTCAGGGCACATACAGAGCGAGTTTACCACCCCGGGCAGTAGCGCGCCCAGCCGACTACAGCTTCCCCGCCAGCCGCTCGATCTGACCGGCGTGCCTGGTGGCGTGCACGACGTGAATCCTGAAACTGTCGCCGATGTTCATCTTCGGCATCCACGACGGTAGCGCTGGCGATCCAATCCGAAGCGCGCGCCAATCGTAGCCGGCGGCATCGTCCATCGCCTTCACGAAGCTCATCTCCTTTCCGAGAAACGCCTGCGCTATGCCACGGCGCGGCGTCGGACCGGGATCAAAAACTTTCGGCGCCTTCACCGGCCGCGGCTTGAGAATCGCGCCGGCGATCATCCCGCCAAGTAGCGACGACTTCCACTCGCGCGACTGCGCGCCTGCGTCGGGCCGGGCGCTGCGCAGGAGCTCCGCAAGCGGAGCCTCGTATTTCTCGTCGCCGAGTATGAGGTGCTCGAGAACTTGAGCGATGCTCCATCCCTTGGGCTCGGGGTGTTCGTTCAGCTTTGCTTCGTCTAATGGCTTGACGATTCGCTCAATGCGCTCGCGCGCGGCAAGGGCTTCCGCTCGGAGCTGCTGATGGAGTTCCCGCTGTAGATTCCTCATTGCGAAAGGGCCCTCGCCCGATTGAAGTTGCGACTAAGACTATCCTTGCCTCGCCGCGCTCGCTGATTTCATTGCAGTGCCAGGCCTTCAGCCCTATTTTTGTGCGGCCAAAGGCGCCGGTATCGGCGAATTAGTCACACCACCATTCAGGGGGAGGTGCGGACAATGTTTCACGCTTCGCGCGCACGACTTGCAGCTGCGGTATTCGCGTTAACGGCACTCACGCCCACCGCGTGCAAATACGCCGACGTCGCAGCGCCCGCGATACTCAGCCCCATCGCGCCCCGGTTTGCGGTGATCCCCGCTCAGGGAACGGCGACGAGCCTCGACATCGGGAACTGGAATCTCGAGTGGTTCGGAGACCCGGTAAACGGCCCGACCAACGACGCGCTACAGGAATCCAACGTCAAGGACGTCATCGCCGGAGCCGACCTCGACATCTGGGGCGTCGAAGAAGTGGTGGACACCACCAACGAGTGGAACTTACTGAAGTCACAGCTGCCGGGTTATACGGGCATCGTCGCGAACGAGCCAATTGTCGTCAACGGTCCCCAGTACTACAGCGACTTCAGCAACACCGAGCAGAAAGTCGGCATTCTCTTCAAGAACTCGATTGCGACGCTGCTTGGCGCGAAGATCATACTCACCGCCAACGACTACGACTTCGCAGGTCGTCCGCCAATGGAAGTAAAGCTTCGCGTGACGCTCAATGGCGCGACGGAGGACATCGTTGTAATCGTGCTTCATAACAAATGCTGCAGCGACGCAACGAGCTGGCAGCGACGGCAGAACGCCAGCATCGCTCTTAAGAACTACGTAGACGCCACCTATCCGACGCAGAAAGTCTGGGTCATCGGCGACTGGAACGATGACACCGATACATCGATCACTGTCGGATCTCCGACGCCGTGGGCGAATTTCCTCAGCGACCCGGCGCGCTACACCTTTCCGACCAAGGCGTTGAGCGACGCTCACATCGCGTCAACGGTGAGCTATTCGGATTTCATCGACCATCAGCTCTTCACCAATGAAGTGGGAGCGAGCTACATCGCCGGGTCGGCAAGTGTCCTCCGGGCGGACACCTACATCTCGAGCTATGGGACGACGACCAGCGATCACTACCCGGTGTTCAGCAGGTACGATTTCGGCGTTCCGGGAACACCGTCCACTACGGTTGTCTCGCCAAACGGCGGCGAGTCGTGGCAGACTTCGTCAGTCCACGACATCACCTGGACGTCCGCAAACGTCGCCAACGTCAACATCGATTACACACTCGACGGGGGCGCAACGTGGACCGTCATCGTCGCCGGCACTCCCGCGTCCGCTAGCCGCTATTCCTGGACGCTCCCCTCCACTACGAGCACCAATGCAAAGGTGCGCGTGACCGACGCGGCTTCCGCTGCAAGCGATGCAAGCAACGCCCCGTTCACGATTACAAACGTCCCGCCGCCATCAGTGGCCGCATACACCTACAGCTGCAGCGCCTTCACGTGCAGCTTCAACGCGAGCTCCTCTACGAACGCAACAGGCTACTCGTGGAACTTCGGCGACAACACGACTGGTAGCGGGGTGACAGCTTCGCACACGTTCGGGCCGCGGAAGACGTACACCGTTACACTGACCACGACACCCGCCGGGTCTGGTTCGACTGCGACGAAGTCAATCGTCTGCAACAACAAGAGGTGCACATAGAAGGTGCACGCACGAGCAACAAAAAAGCCCCGGCGAAGATGCCGGGGCTTTTTTGTTAGGACTGCTCGGCGGGTGCTCTATTGCCATAGCCTGAGGAGAAAAGCGCCGAGACCGTGCAGATGATCGATGTGATCGGGCCCGGCGTTCCCGGCGAACCCGAGAATCGTCAGTCCGCCGCTCCGCACTTCGCTGATCTGCTGCATTCCCCCCGGTCCCCATTCGAGCACCGGTTTACGCGCGAGGCCGAGTGCCGAAATCAGCCAATCATTGGCCTCGGTAGTGCTCGCGAACGTTCCCGGAAAAATCTCCGAGTGCGTAATGAGCATTCGAGTCTCGCCGGCCACGGCGCGCCGCGCGTAGCGGAGGAATGGGACGAGGTTCGTCGTGTCGAGCGTGCCGCCTTCGGCGAGAACCATTCGCTCCGGGACGTAGCTGGTGTGAAATCCGTCGAGCAGGATTACGCCGTTGATTGCTGCCGCGATTTGATCGTCGCGCAGCAGCGCGCGAACTCCGCCATAGCCGGCGCTGAATGCGCTCACGATGACACGGTTGATGCGCACCCGTCCGCCGGTGCGCGCTGTCGTCTCGTCTCGCACGCGCCGTGTCAGCTTGTGCCACACTGATGTATCGGCGAAGGGACGTTCATAGGCTGATGATCCAGCGCCGAGGTTGACCACTGCGAGCACGTATCGCCCGCCGTTCAATGAGACTGCATTCACCGGGACGTACGCGGCGCCG